>NZ_JBEYTZ010000003.1:0-352465 GCF_040643215.1 Streptomyces sp. NPDC047315
GCAATGGCTCCACACCTACAATCACCACCGCGGACACACCGCACTCGCGGGCAAACCACCCGCCAGCCGCGTCCCCAACCTCACAGGGCAATACACCTAGGCCGCGTCCGCGAGGCCCCGCGGTGCGCTTCCGTCAGCGGGCGCGGTAGCGCCGCGGCCCGTGCGCGGTGATGCCGTCTGCGGCCCGGTGGTGGGCTTGTCGCGCAGTTCCCCGCGCCCCTGAAACCCCTGCCCCAGCCCGCAGGGCACAGGGGGAGGAACTGCGCGAACAAGCCCCACCGGGCCGCAGAGACCAACGCTCCCGCGGGGCTACCCCGGCTCCGTCCACAGGCACACAAAACAAAAACGCGGAAGTCGAAAAATCGCCGGCATTCAAGAGTGTCCCCGCCCCCAAGACACAAGGGCACGGCCCCGCAAAGTAAGTCAAGACTTATCTTCGGGGGTCCTCGACCGTATGGTGTGGCTCGAATCGAAGGAGCCCCCTGTTGTCGAAAACAAATGATCCCGCTGCGCGCGCAGTTGCATCGGAGCAGGATTATGTGTCCTCGTTGTACGAGGTGCTCAACCAGCGGATTTCCAAGGCGCGAGCAAACCGAGTCAGTGTGTTGAAGGCCCCGGCGGACGGCGCCGCCGAGGCATACGAGAGGGAAATCGCCACCGAACGTCTGACCACGGAAATCGGCCGGCTGGAAGGCGCAGAAAAGGGGCTGGTATTCGGCCGCATCGACTGGACGGACGGCACGACCCTACGCATCGGACGGATCGGACTCCACCAGGAGGAGGGCGATCTGCCGCTCCTCGTGGACTGGCGCGCAAACGCGGCGCGGCCCTTCTACGAGGCGACGCCGGTCCACCCGATGGACCTGCGGCGCCGCCGGCACCTGCGCCTGGAGGAGCGCACCGTCATCTCGGTGAGCGACGAACTGCTGGACGGGACCGCCCCGACCGACGAGGACGTCGTCGGGGACGGCCCGTTGACCGAGGCCCTGTCGGCACGGCGCACGGGCCGGATGCACGCGGCCGTCGCGACGCTACAGGCCGAGCAGGACGAGATCGTCCGCTCCGCCCACCGCGGCGTGACCGTGGTGCAGGGCGGGCCCGGCACCGGCAAGACGGTGGTGGCCCTGCACCGGGCGGCCTACGTCCTGTACGCGTTCCCGCGCGCCGCGGCGGACGGCGTCCTGGTGGTGGGCCCGAACGCCCGGTTCCTGGACTACATCTCCCAGGTCCTTCCCTCCCTCGGAGAGAACGACGTCGTCCTGGCGACCTGCCGGGAACTGGCCGGAGGTCCGTCCGCGGACGCGGTGGACCCGTTCGACACCGCACGTCTCAAGGGCGGCTCCGACCTCGCCGACGCCCTGGCCGGCCTGCTGCGCGTCCACCAGGCCCCCGCCGGTGACTTCACCGTGCGGGTCGGACGGGAACTGGTCCACCTGCCCGAAGGGGAAGTCGCCACCGCACGCGACGCCGCCCTGGCCGCCGCACCGGGTCACAACCCCGCGCGCCGGGCGTTCACGAAGCTCTTGGTCGACGCCGTCGCCGACGCGATGCAACGGGGCATGGGCGACCTCCTGGAGCAGATCGACGCCGACGCCGAAAGGATGACCGGCCTGGACCTCGACCGGTTCACGGGCGCCGCCCAACGCCGTGCCGAAGGCGCGGCCGACCCGGGGCCGGTCCACGAGTTGGACCTGGACGCCGTCCGGGCCGATCTCCTCGACGACGCCGGTGTCGACCGGGCGGTCGAGGCGCTGTGGCCGCGGCTGGCACCCGGTGACCTCGTGACGGCGCTGCTGACCGACCCCGCCGCCCTCGCCGAGCGACTGCCCCGCCTGACCGCGCAGGAACGGACCCTTCTGCTGCGCGGTCCGGACGACCCGTGGACCGACGCCGACGTGCCGTTGCTCGACGAGGCGGCGAGCCTGGTCGACGGCCCTCCCCAGCGGACGTACGGGCACGTCGTCGTCGACGAGGCGCAGGAACTGACCGCCATGCAGTGGCGGATGATCGTCCGCCGCTGCCCGGCACGGGCGATGACGCTGGTGGGCGACTTCGCCCAGGCGGGCCCCGTCGCGACCGCACGCGACTGGAAGGAAGCGCTGGGCCCCCACGTCGGAGCGCGGTTCAAACTGCACGACCTGACCGTCAGCTACCGCACCACGCAGGAGATCCTGGAGGGCGTACGGGACCTCCTCGCGCGGATCGCCCCGGACCAGAAACCCACCCGGTCACTGCGCAGCGGCGAGCGCCCCCGCACCGTGACCACGCCCCCGGACGGGTTGGCCACCGCCGTCGCCCGGGAACTCCGCGCCCAGAGCGTTGCGCACCCCGGCGAACTCCTCGGAGTGATCTGCGCGGACACCAGGGTGAGCGAGCTGACGGCCCGGGGCATCGCGCACCACGCACGGGTCGTGCCGGCGTCCGAAGCGCGCGGCCTCGAATTCGACGGGGTCGTCGTCGTGAACCCCGAGGAAATCAGCGCGGCCCGCTCCGGTGGGGAAAGGGACTTGTACGTGGCCCTGACCCGGGCCACCAAGCGCCTCTGCACAATCGCCGTAGAGCCCCGCCCCGACGGTCATGCAATTGCACTGCCGAATCCGTCGTTCCCCTGACGTAGCAGTGGTCTCTGCGCCATCCTTGAACCCTGGCGCAACCAACGTTCGGCACCCCGCCTCCAGAGAAGACCACCCGAACCGACCCCGCCCCCTAAAACCCTCTTCCGGCCGTCGAGTGGCGCGGTAAACGCCCACCTCAGAGCGGCGGCAAGGGTATTGCAAGGGACTTGCAAGGAAAGCACCGGATGGGTCGGGCATCCCCTCGTCGAAGTTGGACGCAGCGACGAGCGATGGGGGATCGCGTGTCTGTCACAACGACGAAGTCCGCACTGATCGAACAAGGCCACTGGCTGACGGTGCGGGACTGCAAGAGGGTCCTCGTGGTCGTGCACACGGTGACCTTCGCGCAGCGGCTGCGGGAGGTCTTCGACCTGCTGGAGGCCGATCTGCGCGTCCAGTTGGTCTTCACGGCCGCACCGCACGCCTTCGGCACCGGAGTCACACAGTTCTTACAGGACCTGGGCATCGCCACGGTGCCCTGGGAGGAGGCCCTACGGGCGGAGTTCGACCTCGCGTTGGTCGCCGGCTCCCGCGGAGTGCACGAGCTGCGCGCCCCCGTGGTGCGCATCTCGCACGGAGCCGGGCACAACAAACTGCTCACCGACGTCTCCAAGCTGGCCCCGGGCGAGCTCCGTGCGCCCGGGATGCTGAGCCGTCAGCACCTGCTGCACGAGGGCCGGGTGCTGCACGCGGCAGTCGTCTACAGCCACACCCGGGCCCTGGAGGAGCTGGCGCTCTCCTGCCCGGAGGCGCTGCCGGTGGCCCACGTGGTGGGTGACCCGTGCGTCGACCGGATCACGGCGGGCGCGCCCCGGCGCGCGGAGTACCGCCGCGCCCTGGGCATCGAGCCGGGGCAGCGGCTCGTGGTCGTCTCCTCCACCTGGGGACGGGCCTCGACGTTCGAACGGCTCGACGCCCTGCTCCCGCAGTTGCTCGGGCAGCTGCCGTGCGACGGCTACCGGGTCGCGATCATGCTCCACCCGAACGTCTTCGCCGGCCACGGCACGTGGCAGGTGCGGAGCTGGCTGGCCGCCTGCCGCGGCCGGGGGGTCGCGGTCCTGCCCCCGGAAGCCGACTGGCAGCCGCTGCTGATCGCCGCGGACTACATCATCGGCGACCACGGGTCCCTGACCGCCTACGGAACGCTGACGGAGGCGACGATCCTGCTCACGGCCGGCCCGCGGCGCGAAGTCTCCGACCGCTCGCCGGCGGCGCTGCTGAGCGCGGTGGCGCCGGTGATCCTGCCGGGGCACCCGCTCGCCGAACAGTTGGAGTACGCGGCGGGGCTGCGCGGCCCGGGGCAGTACGACCGGGTGGCGAAGACGCTGTCGTCGGCGCCGGGCGAGTTCCACCGCCGGATGCGGTCGGTGCTGTACCGGCTGCTGGACCTGGGCGAACCGGCCCTCCCGCCGCGGGTCGCGGCGCCGCCGCTGCCGCCGGCGCTGACGCAGTGGGAGGTCCGCGCGGGCGAGGGGGCCGCGCCGTGAGCCGCCCGCGCCGCGCACCCGGCCGGTACGACGGTTCGTACCGGCAGGCCCTCCGCATGGAGCGCAGCGCGTGGGGCGAGTGGGGCGAGCGGTTCGACGGGCTCTCGGCTCCGCGCCCGGAGCCGGCCGCCGCGTGGACCGCGGTCTGCTTCCACCCGGCCCGACCGGGCGCCGCGGCGTCCCGCGGCCGGGACGCCGATCGGCCGCTCCTCTTGGTGTGGCGCTCGGACGTCACCCGCGGGCCCGTCCTCGTGCGCTCCACCGCGGTGCCGTCCCCGGACGGACCGGAGGGCCGGGGCCCGGACCCCTGCCCGTATCCGCGCGACGGTCGGCCGCCGTGCGACGTGCACCTGCGGGCGGACCCGGGCGGCTCGGAGCTCGCGCACCACGCCGACGTGCTGGTGGGCCGCGTACCGCTGCCGCCCGCGGAGGCCCGCCGTCGGGCGCGCGAACTGCTGGTTGCCCACCCGGGCTGCCTCGTCGTCGCCGTGCCCGTCATCACCGCGGGATGCGTCGTCGGGGTGCGGGACGGAGCGGGCGGGGCGTGGTGCGTACGGTCGCAGCCGGACGACCCCGGGGTCGCGATCCCGACACCGGTGTTCGCCTCGGTCGTGCACGCCTGGGTCGTGGCCGGTGGCTCGCCCCGTGAGCTGCGGTCCGTCTCGCTCGTGAGGCGGTGAGGCGGTGAGGCGGTGACGCGGCGGTGACGGCCCTGGTGACGTCGTGGGTACGCCCACGACGTCACCGCTGTACGGGCCGGCTGCGGCGGTCAGCTGCGGCGGCCCGCAGCACCAGTGGCCCGCCACACCAGCCGGCGGCGGACTTACGGCTGCCGCAACTGCCGCAGCCGGTCTTCCAGCCGTTCCGCGTCTGCGGGGCGCAGCCGCTGGAAGAGGTCCCGGGCGGCCTCGTAGCAACTGCTCGCCTCCGTCGGGTCCCCGCGGGACTCGGCGGCCCGGCCGAGCCATTCCAGACAGCGCGCCTCCCAGTGCTCCGACCGGCTCTCGCCGGCCCGGAAGCGGGTCAGGGCCTCCCGCAGCAGCCGGGTGGCCACCTCGACGTCGCCCGCGCGGTCCAGGACGTGGCCGAGCATGGCCCGTACCCGGTTCGCCTCGTACGCCTCGCCCAGCGCGGTCAACTCGGCGTCCGCCCGCCGCAGGTGCGCGGCTGCGGCCTCCAGGTCGCCGGCGGCGAGCGCGGTCTCGCCAAGGCGCCGTCGGGAGAGCGCGACCCCGCGCCCGTAACCGATCGACTCGCGCAGCCGCAGCGCGTGCTGGAAGTGCTCGCGCGCCTCGTCGAGCCGGTCGGCCAGCAGCTCGACGTGCCCGAGCCCGTTCACCGCCTGCGCCTGCTGTCGTACGTTCCCGTCCTCGACGGCGAGTTGCAGCGCCTCCCGGTACCAGGTCGCCGCCTCCTCGTACCGGGCCGCGTTGCGCAGCCCGATGGCGCCGGAGGTGAGCATCCGGCCGACGCCCGGCCGCGACCCGCTCAGCCGGGCCGCTTCGAGGCCGAGCCGATGCGCCTCGATCCAGGAATCCGACGGTCTGAACCGCAAGAAAAGCGGCCAAATCAGGTCAGTGAGCCGCCAGCAGGACGTGTGCCAACCGGACTCGGCGCAGTGGCGCACCGCGCCCATCAGTCCGTTGCGGTGCGTGTCCAGCCAGGCCAGCGCTTCCGTGGCGTCCTCCAACGGGGTCGGCGGCACGGAGGGTTCGGGTACGTCGGGCAGGGACAGGTGGTGGCTGGGGGTGAGGATGCCCTCCGCCACGGTGGCGGTGGACAGGCACCAGTCGACGAACCGCCGTAGTGCGCGCTCCCGCTGGTCGCGACCCTCCAACTCCTCACCGAGCCGCCGCGCGTGCGGGCGGACGAGGTCGTGGAAGCGGTACGTGCTCGGGCCGGTCTCCTCCAGGAGGTTGGACTCCACGAGCGAGTGGACGGCGAGGTCGGCCTCGTCCTCCTCCCCGTACCCGTCCCCGTGACTAGCCCCGTGCCCGGCCCCTTCCCCGGGTCCGTCGGCCGCCACCTGCGCGAGCATCGCCAGGTCGTGCCGGTCCGTGGGCAGCAGCCCCATCCGCCGGTACAGCGCCGCGCTCCGCCCCGGCAGCACCTCGTACGACGTGTCCAGCGCCGTACGCATCACGGCCTCCCCGTCGAGCCGCAGGGCGTCGATCGCGCCCCGTCCGCGGGAGAGCAGCTCGGCCAGGGCGGACACCGAACGGTGTGGCCGGACGGCGAGTTGGGCGGAGGCCAGCGCGACGGCCAGCGGCAGCCGGCCGCACAGCCGGACCACCTCCCGCGCGGCTGCCGGCTCCCGTGCCACCCGGCTCCCGCCGCCGGCCGCCGCCAGCAACTCGACGGCGGACTCGGCCGGCAGCCCCTCCAGCCGGCGGAAGGCCGCACCGTCGACCTGGAGCCCGGTCAGGTGGCTGCGGCTGGTCACCACGGTCAGCCCGGTGGGCGTGGCGAGCAGCAGCGGACGCACCTGCGCGGCGGTGAAGGCGTTGTCGAGGAGGACGGCGAGGCGAAGGTTCGAGGTCATCGACCGCCACAGCGCGTTGCGCTGCGAGAGCTCGGCCGGCACCGCGGGCGCGCCGAGCGCGATCAGGAAGGCTTCCAGGACGGTGGCGGGGGAGACGGGCCCGCTGGTCCCGTCGGCGGCGGGCGCGCCCAGGTCCGCGTAGAGGAGGCCGTCGGGGAAGCCGTCCTCGTGCTCGGACAGCCAGTGGGTGGCGAAGGTGGTCTTGCCGACCCCCGCGAGCCCGCTGATCACCAGGACCTGGGGCGCGCGGGCGGGGCGCTGGTCGAGCAGGGCGTCCAGGGCGGTGCGGTCGGCCTCGCGGTCGACGAACCGGGCTGTCACGGGCGGGAGTTGGCGCGGCACCGGCATGGCGGGGGATGAGGGAGGGGCGGGGGAGGGGTGGAAGTGGATGCCGCCGTGGACGTCGCGGGCCTGGATGCTGGGTCCGTGGAGGACGGCGTCCCCGCTGATGGTGTTGCTGGCGGCGGCGCTCGGCCCGGGGCCCGCGGGTGGGCTTGAGCCCGGGCCCACGTCCGTTGCCAAGTCCGCTCTTGGGTCCGCTCTTGGGTCTGGTGTCCCGTCGGGTGTCCGGTCTGGTGTCCGGTCGGGTGTCCGGTCTGGAGTCCCGTCGGGTGTTGCGACCGCTGCCGCGACCGCTGTTGCGTCCGGTGTCAAGGCCGGCCCGTGGTCCCGTAACCACTCCGTCAGGGCGTCGTGCGTGGCCGGATCCCGAAGCGCCGCCCCGCCCAGTACCTGGGCGAGTTCTCGCCAGAACGCTTCGGGCGGCGGTCTCCGACCGCCCCGCGGAGGCCACCACCGGCCCACCGCCGGATCCGCCAGCGCGGCGGTCCCCACGACCCGTTCCAGGCCGTGCCACGCAGCCGATTCCGGGGCTGCGCCACAGGCGACCAGCGCCGACAGCAACCCACCCAGCCCGCCCGAGGAGGAGGCTCGCATGCGCACCACTCCTTTCGCTACCTCGCCATTCACTCCCCGCCAGAGCCCCGCTGTGAACAAGCACCGTCGGTCAATCGGCCAATTCGGGTTCGCGACGCCACGCTGTGGACGCCCGCGCCGGCCCCGTGAAACCCTCGAAAGCTCGAATGCGCTCGACATTGCAGCAGGCCCTACCGTCGGGGGAGGTCGCTGGTGGACTTCGAGATTCGACTCTCGGGAGCCGTCGAGGTCAGGGCGGCCGGCCGATGCGGTGAACTGAAGTCGACCAAGACGCGCATCGCGCTGGCCGCGCTCGCGTGGGACGCCGGTCGCACGGTGAGCGTGGACACCCTGATCCACCGCATCTGGGACGACCACCCGCCGGGCAAGGCGAGGGAAGCCCTCCACGCCCACATCTCCCGGGTCCGCAACTCGCTCCAGATCGCCGCGGGGGACGCGCCCGCGATCGTCAGCCGTACGAACTCGTACGTGTTGCACGTCGATCCGGACCTGGTGGACCTGCGCTGCTACACGAGCTGCGTCGAACAGGCCCGTTCCCTCCGCGACAGCGACGACCGGGACGGGGCCCTGGCCCTGCTGGAGCGGGCGGGCGCGCTGTGGCGCGGCGAACCGCTGGCCGGCATCGCCGGCTCGTGGGTCGAGCACCTGCGCGCAGCCGTCGACGAGACCCACCTCGTGGCCGCCATGACCCGGGCCGAAATCCTCCTCGCGGACGGCAAGTTCGCCGACGCCGTCCCCGTACTGCTGCCCCTGGTCGACGCGCACCCCGTGGACGAGGCGCTGGCCGAGCGCCTCGCCATCGCCCTGTACGGCGGCAACCGCACGGCGGAGGCGACGCGACTGCTCCAGCGGACGCGCCAGCGCGTGGTCCGCGACATCGGCCTGGAAGCCGGCCGCGGACTGCACCGCGTCCACCAGGGCATCCTGTCGGGCACCTCGGCACCGACCCTGTTCCGCCAGGTCGGCGGCGAGACCATCCCCGCCAGGCCGGCCCGTCGGGCACCGGACAACCTGCCGCGCGACGTCCCCTGGGTGGGCCGCCACGACGAGCTGCGCCGGCTCACCGCGGCGCTCTGCGAGGGCGGGGGAGCGTCGACCGTGGTCACCGTCGAGGCCATCGACGGCCTCGGGGGCGTCGGGAAGACGGCGCTCGCCGTGCACCTCGGCCACCGGTTGCGCGAACGCTTCCCCGACGGCTGCGTCTTCCTCCACCTCGGCGGCGGCGCCGCCGACCGCACGGCCCCCACGCCGACCCGGGCGCTGACCGAACTGCTGCGGCTGATCGGCCTCGACGCCAAGGAACTCCCGCACGGCATCGACGAACTGACGGCCCTGTGGCGCTCCCTGGCCCGCGACCGCCGCATGCTGGTGATCCTGGACGACGCGGCCGGCTCCGACCAGGTCCGCCCCCTGCTCCCCGGCGCCTCCCCGACGGCGGTCGTCGTCACCAGCCGCCGAAGGCTCCCCGGCCTGCCCGGGGTGCGCCCCTTCTTCCTCGACCTCCTACCGCCGGACGACGCGGCGAACCTCTTCGCCCAACGCCTGGGCCCGCACCGCCGCACCGACCCGACGGACGTCGCCGAAATCGTCCGGATATGCGACTATTTGCCGCTGGCGATCGAAATCGCCGCGAGCCGCCTGCTCAACCGCCCCTCCTGGACCACGGCGGACCTGCTGCGCCAGCTGCGCGTGGGCGGCGGCCACCTGTCCCAACTGCGGGACGGCGAGCGGGCGATGTCGCATGTGTTCGCCCTGTCGTACTACGCACTCAACCACGAGCAGCAGTTGGTCTTCCGCCGCATGGGCCTCCACGTCGGCGTGGAGTTCGGCCCACCGGCGGTGGCGGCGCTCACCGGACTCTCCGTGGAAACGGCGGGCCGGGTCCTGGAGGAACTCCTCACCCACCACCTCGTGTCCGAACCCGCCCCGTTTCGCTTCACTTTGCACGATCTGCTACGGGACTACGCGCGCTCGCTGGTCGACTCCGGCGAGTTCGAATCCCCGGAGGAGTCCCGCCGCGCGGTCCACGACCTGGTCAACCACTACGTCCACACCGCGGACCGCGCGGACCGCCTGGCGTACCCGTTCCGCTCCCGCACGGACCTGGACACCGAGAGCCGCCCTCCGCCAACGCAGGAACTGGCGAACGCGCACGAGGCGGAACAGTGGCTGCTCGCCGAGGCGGCGAACCTCCGCGACACCCTGGACTGGCTGTCCCACCACGGCACGGAGCACCAACTGTCCATGTCCGTCCACGTCCTGGCGGGCTTCCTGGACATGGAAGGCCCCCTGACCACGGCTGAACCCCTGCTCCGCCGCGCCGTCACCCACTGGACCACGGCGAACGACGGCCCGTCGCGGGCCCGGGCCCTACTGGACCTGGGCGCCGTCCAGACCCATGCCTCGCTCGTCACGGAGGCGATAGCGACCCTGCGCCAGGCGCTCGACGCGGCTCGGGCACTGGGAGACCGCGACCTGGAGAGCGAGTCCGTCCATCAACTGTCGATCCTGCTGTGGCAGACGGGCGAATACGCCACCGCGCGGTCACTCCAGAAGAAGGCGCTGAGCTTTCTGACTGCAAATGGAGACGTCCTCCGCATTGCGCGTACGCAGAACCTGCTGGGGATCGTCCATCTGCACTTGTCCGAGAACCGGGAAGCGTTGAATTGCTTCACGTCGGCCCTGAGCTCCTTCACGGAAATCGGGGACCAAAGGGGACGCTACAGCACGCTCAATAATCTCGGCAAACTCCACCAGCGCACGGGCGACCCCGACGCCGCGGAAACAGCCTACCGAGAGGCAATGGAAGCCGCGCAGGGCCTCGGGAACAAAAGGGACAGGGCGATGCTCCGGGTGAACTTCGCCAGCGCGCTCGAAACGCTCGGCAAGGTGGAGGAGGCCCTCGGGCTGTACGAGTCCGTGCTCCCCGTCTTCCGCGCCGCCGACGACCGCCGCGGCGAGGCCATCGCCCTCAACGGCCTCGGCAGGGCGTGCCGCGCCGTCGGCCGCGGCGAGGAGGCGCTGGGCCGCCACGTCGCTGCGCTGGCAGTTACTCGTCGAATCCACGCCGTGGGCGAGGAGTGCGACGTCCTGTACGACCTCGCGCTGACAGAGCGCGAAACGGGCCGGGCGGCGCAGGCCGTGAGCCACCTTGAGGAGTCCCTCGAAGTCAGCCGCCGCCTCGGCGCCCCGGCGGAGGAGGAGCGCGCGGAACGGGCGCTGAGCGAGTTGCGGGCGGCGATGAGCGGCCCCGCTTTTTAATTGCGCCGCACACCTAATTGCGCTGCAATTTCAGCCACCGGGGAAATGGTTTGGACCAATTCCCGGACGGTGGAATGAGTCTGGGTTCCCGCAGGTCCTTCCATGGTGTTACGCGTCAATGGAGCCTGTACGATCACTCGTGTGAGTGGTCGACGCCGACACTCCGCGGGATACCGCATGTCCTTTTCCGATTAGTTCCACAAGACAGGACCGCGAAGGCTGATGAAGGGCGCAAAGTACGCGATGAGGTTTGCCATCTTTTCCTGTATCGCGTATTGGATAGCTAGCGGCGGGCCGACGAACTTGCCCATGTAAGAACTCGGGTCCGCCCCGGCCGCAGGTCGGGATCCTCATCGCCCCTCACTCGGCGGAAGGGATCCTGACCTGCGGCCTTTCTGCTGTCCACCACTGCACCGCAGCTACACCACTTCGATGCCGTACTCCTGGATCAGCTCCTCCAGGCCCCCCTCGTACCCCTTCCCACCCGCCACGAAGTCCCAGTCCCCGTTCGCCCGCCGCCGGAACGACCCCAGCACGAGCGCCGTCTCGCCGCGCCGGCCGTCGGAGACCTCCAGCTGGTCGAGCGGCGTGCCTTCGGCGTCCAGCAGTCGGATGCCCGCGTTCGTGAAGCCGGCCAAGTCGGCCGTGGGATTCGCCTCCGGGTCGACCGCGGCGACGATGACGAGTCGGTCCGCCCCCGCCGGCAGCTCGTCGAAGGAGACCCGGATCGCCGCCCTGTCCGGCGGGACGGGTATCAGCGCGCGCACCGAACCGTCCGGCGTCCGCGGGTTGTTGAAGAACACGAAGTGGTCGTCGGACAGCACCCGGTTCCCCCGGCAGACGAGCGCGCACACGTCCAGCGCGACGCTCCCCGACCAGTACATCCCCAGCACGTTGTGCTCGCCCGCACCGGTCTCCTCGTCCGGCGGCGCGCTCCGCTGCGCCGGCACCGACCCACCACCACCGCCCCCGCCACGGCCGTCGCCGCCACCCAGCCGCCCGCGCAGCCCGTGCCGGTGCAGCAGGTCGACCAACTCGGCCCCCGCCACCAGCTCCAACGGCTTTCCGTTGGCGAACGCGTGCGAGCCGGGCCCGAACCCCGACGTCGTCACCAGCACACCCTTGTTCGCACCGGCGTCCTGGACCGTGCCGTACAAGTCGCGCACCGCGGTCGGCGGCACGGTGTTGCGGTAGCGCTTCACCTGCACGACGATCTTCCCGCCCCGGATCGGCGTCGGATCGAGCGCATCGACGTCCACCCCGCCGTCGTTCGAACGCTCGGTGGTCACGGCCTGCATGCCCATGGCCCGGAACAACTCGGCGACCAGCGACTCGAACGCGAGCGGATCCATCTCGTACAGATCCGGCTCCCCCTCGCCCCCGTGTGTGACGACGACACCGCTGGCGACGTCCTCGGGCACCCGGCCGGGCCGTACGGCCGCATACTGGTCGGGGCGCGTCGACAACTGCCCCCGCAAGCCGTCCACCAGGCAGTTCACCGCATTCACCTGCTCCAGGTGCAGCCCGGTGAAGGTCGAACGCGGAGCCATGACCGTGCCGAGGAAGATGGCCGCCCGCCGGCCCGTGGTGGGGTCGTAGTCATCGACGAAGCCGTTCAGAACGACGGATTCCAACGCCCCGTACTCGTCCGCCGCGAACAGATCGCGCAACACGAGCAGCAGGCATTGAGCCAGCACGTCCCGGTAGAGCGCGCGGCGCTGCGTCACCGGCCGCGGCGACTCCTTCTCCTGATCCGCGTTGATCATGTAGCGGACCGACTTCGCCTCCGGAACGACGTCGTACCTGGGCAGCTCCCAGTTCATCACCAACTGGCGCGCACCCGGGTCGTACGCGGCGGACACCTGACGCGGCAGGTCCTCCGGCCACCCGGTGGACGCGTAGAGCGCGGCGGAGAAGTACTCGACCGCGGCCTCGGGATCCCCGTTGCGAAGCCCGGTCGTCATCTCCACGATGCCCGCGTTGTGCCGACGCACCTCGCTCAACTGGCCGTCCGCCCACTGCTGGTACTGCCTCTGGTACGCAGCCAACTGCTGCTGCCGCTGCGCCTCTGCAGCCTGCGCGGCCTGCCAGTCCCGCTCGAACTGCGCCCGGGCCTCCGCCTGCGCCTGCGCCCGCCGCGAAGCGGTCCAACCGCCCCTCGGCTGGTACTGGTTCGGGTCCGGCATCCGTACGGGCTGCGCGAGCTGCCCCGGCGCGAACGGCTCCACCTGCTCCACCCGCGCCAGCGCCCCGGCCCGGAACGCCGGGGCCCGACACCCCGCGGCCAACAACCCCTGCAACGACTCGACCCGCGCCTCGATCTCCCCCGTACGCCGCCGGGCCTCCGCCTCCCGCATCTCCCGGTACGCCGCCCGCTGCTCCCGCTGCCGCCGCGCCACCTCCCGCTGGTGCGCCCGCTGCTGCCGCTCCAGATCCCGCTGGTACCGGGCTTGTGCCTCCAGTTGACGTTGCTGTTGCCGCTGCGCTTCAGCCCAGATCCCGACCAACCCATTGGAGCGACGGCTCATGCTCGACAGGCCCTCCCCACCGGGACCCCGACGTCCACACGCCGAGCCCGGCCCCATAACCACCAGTGATGTCACGACTTTAGTGGGCAAAGAACCGCGGGCCCATGTACTTGCACCAGATGGGACGCCCTGCCTTGCCCTGCCTGTCGTTCGCCGGGGTGCCGAGGGTGTGCGCACGCAGGAAGCCCTCCCGCCCGGACGGGCAGGAGGGCTTCCTGAACTGCTCTCGTGTGGCGCTCTAGCGCACGCTGGCGAAGCCCTTCCACCCGGTGCCGATGTTGGCGCCGGAGCCGATGCCCCCGGTGCCGTTGCCGGTGTAGCGGTAGAGGTCGCCGGTCGTGGCCCGGCCCACGATGTCGTCCTTGCCGTCGCCGGTGAGGTCGCCGATGCCCACGATGTCGACCATGTCGCCCCATCTGGAGCCGATCTTCACGCCTGAAGAGACGGTGCCTTTGCCTGTGCCGTAGTAGCGGTAGAGGTCGCCGGTCGTGGTGCGGGCGAGGAGGTCGGCGTGCCGGTCGCCGTTGAGGTCGCCCGCGCCGACGATCGTCAGGTTCTTCCATCCGGTGCCGATCCGCCCGGTACCGGTGAAGCCGCCCGAACTGGTCCCCGCGTACAGGTACAGGTCACCGGTTGCGATCTGTCGGGCCACGAGGTCCGGGATGCCGTCGGCCGTGAGGTCGCCCGAGTAGGTCAGGCTGTCGAGGGTCTTCCAGCCACTGCCGATCTTCGTGCGTGGGGCGTTCGGTGTGACGACCTTGCCGCGCTCGGGGGCGTAGCGATAGAGGAAGCCGTCCTTGTCGGTGACCAGCGTGTCGTTGACGCCGTTGCCGTCGAGGTCGCCGAAGGGGACGAGCGTGGAGGTGGTGGGCCAGGTGCCGCCGTCGGCCTTCGCCGACACCACGCCGGAGGCGTTGCCCTGGTAGACGAGCAGGGAGCCGTCGGCGCCGCGGGCGTAGAGGTCCGGGTGGCCGCCGTCGCCGACGTAGTCGCGGCGTACGGCGGTGCCGCCGGTCACCGACACCGTTCCGGAGAGGGAGAGGTCCGCCTGGACGCCGTCGGCGGGCTTCGCGGCGAGGATCCAGTCGTAGGCCCCGTTCGAAACGGGCTTCCCAGCGGCGTCCTTGCCGTCCCACGACGGCGCGACCTGTCCGCGGGCCTCGCCCCCGGAGAGCGTCCTCACCGTCGCCCCGGTGGTCTTGCTCTTCAACGTCAGGACCCACGATGCAGCCGGCTTCGAAAGCCACCAACGAGGCGCCCAGGCGCCGACCTTGAAGTCCGCGGCCGGGGTGTCGGCGTCGATGACGGCGATCCGCGAGGCCGGAACGCCGGACGGGACGATCCGCACCCGGCGATCCGCGCCCGTGTAGGCGACGTGGCCGCCGAAGCGGTCGACGGTCCACCCGGAACGTCGAGTGGTCCGGTCGCCGATCTCGGCGGAGGTGGCCACCACTCGCTGGGGCAGGTCGGCTTCCTGGCCGCTGGCGGGAAGCCCGTCGTGCAGGTCGATGAGGGTCAGACCGGCCGCGTCCGTTCGGCGGACCAGGTATCCGTCACCGAGGAGCGCATCGCCGGGGCCGAGCTTGAGGGCACGCTTGGCCTGCCGGTCGTAGACGCCCGCGCCCTTGAAGGTGTTCAAGGAGTCGATGCACTGCCAGTACACCCAACGGCCCACGGCCTGGAGGTCACTGGGGACGCAGCCGGCGTTGAAGGACTCGTCGGTGGCGCCCGTCGCGAGGTTCTTCGAGTCCACCCAGGTCAGCACACCCGGGCTGGAGTCGTTCCACCGGCCGAGTGCACTCCACAGCGTGTTGCCCCACACGGAGGCCGCGACGGGTTCCCGGTTCAGGAGCACGCTTCCGGTGTCGGCGTCCTTGAAGTGCAGGATGGCCTGTTTGCCGCCCGCTGCCTGGTTCACCACCCCGTACCGGCCGGACAGATCGACGAGTTGGGGGTTGCCGAGCCCGGAGGTCACCCTCGGACCCCACTGGTTGACGCCGTTCCTGTAGAGCATGGTGGTGTCGTTCACGGACGCCGCCTTGCGGCCGTGGTGCCCGTCGCCGCTCGCGAACATGGACACGCAGTGCGTGCCGGAGGAGCTGCAGTCCGCGTCCTGGCCGGGCACGTAGTCATCGACGGTCGAGTTCAACTCTTCGGGACGGCCGGACGTCTTCAGCCAGGTGCTCCGGTAGCCGCCGATGCTGGTGGCGGGCTGGTAGAGCAGCGAGTCGTCGGCCGTGGTGAGGATTCCGCTGCCCAGCGAGATGCCGGCCGGCTTGGCCTCCCGGTCCGCGATGTCCGCCAGGCGCTTGCGGGTGACGGTGCCGTTGGCGGCGGGCGTGAGGAGGTAGTACCCCCAGTCGAGCGCGCCGAGGGTGACGTCCTTCTCCGCACCGGCCACCAGTAGGGAACCGTCGGGCGTACGGCGCAGTGAGGAGGAGGCGACGGGCAGCAGGGTCTGCTGGTTGCCCGCGGCGTCGTGCAGGGCGAGCCAGTTGCCCCGGTACCCACCGTCGCTGCTGGGGCTGGCCTCGCGCACGGCGGCGAACCCGTCGCCGAGACGTCGTACGACGCTGTCGTACCAGGCCACGTTCCGCAGGTCGACGGTGGTCGGCTCCGCGTTCAGGTCGTCGCGGCGGTACACATGCGCGGCATAGTTGGTGGGGGCCCAGACGTGGAGGATGGTGTCGCGGTCGAAGGAAACGCTAGTGCCCTGCGTGGCGAGCGCCTTCACGCTGCCGGTGGCGAGGTCGACGACCCACCACCCCTGCTTCATCGAACTGCCCTCCCACTTGATGCCGCGGATGGCGATGGACCGGGCGTCACCGTCGTTGACGGTGAGCGGCCACCCCTCCGGCAGCCCCGCCAGCCGCCGGTCCTGCACCACGCCGTCCTTCAGCTGCAGGAGGTGCAGGCTGGTCACGGCCTTCTCGGTACCGGTCCGGGTGACGACGGTGTCGCCGTAGGTCGCCACGTACGTCTGCCCCTCCGGAATCGGCACCGTGGCGGTCGGTCCACCGCCGGCCCGCTGCTGGAGGACCACGCGCGGGGACGGGGAGTCCGTGTAGACGGCGACGGTGTCGGATCCGTAGCCGAAGTGCGACGGGTGCTTCGCGAAGCGGAACCCGTCCACGTCGTATTCGAGCGGCTCGGGCAGCCGCTGGTCGAGGAAGGTCGTCGCACCGGTGGCGTAGTCGATCCAACGGAGCCGGTCGTCACCTTCCTGAGCGGTCAGGAACCCGGTCTCCCCGGCGTTCAGGATGATGGTGGCGCGGGGCACGAAGCGCGCACCCGGGCTGATGACCACGGGATCGGCGGACGCGCCACCGGTCTCGGCGACGGCCGTCCCCGCAACGGTGCCCATTCCGACGGTCACGGCCAGCGTGACGGTGAGAGCGATACGGCCGAGCGCGCGTTGCCCGCGCGTGGTCCGTCTGGTGAGCGTACGAATCATGAAAGCGCCCCTCCCCAAGGCGGGCGACGCAGGGGGCACCCATGGAACCGCCGCTCGCCTGCGCGCGTCGGCGACGGTATCAAGGTGGATCACCACACGACACCAGTTTTCGAGCCCGTTCGAAGCGACCGCAACCCGCCTGCGCCGGGCCGTCTGCTGCTGCGGACCATGCCGCGTTTCACCGCAGAACTCACTTGCACAGACGACCGTTTGTCATCCGAGTAATCCCCTGACCCAAGCGCCGTCGTCCCGCTCTTCGGTGTCTGCGACACCGGCACTCGGGCGAGCGTGCAACGGGCGAAGGCAAAGGCCCCGGACCATGATCGGTCCGGGGCCTTTGCGCTGGTGCCCCCGGCAGGATTCGAACCTGCGACACCCGCTTTAGGAGAGCGGTGCTCTATCCCCTGAGCTACGAAGGCGAAGGCGTGGTACTGCCGCACAGTGTAGCGGGTGGGCACCGCCGGGCAGAGGCAGTTGATCAGGGTCCGCCGTTGCGGCCCGGCAGGGTGTCTTGACGGTGGGGGCGGGGGGTCCTAGCGTCGCCGGCTGGTGAGGGTCGGTGCTGGTGGGAGGGGTGTGTCGTGGGGGATGGGTTGACCAGGGGCGGGGCGCCGTTTGAGGTGGGGCGGGGGGAAGACGGGGGGCTGGCCTATGTCGGTGGGGTGCGGACGCTCGTGGAGTTCGTGGAGGCCACCTGGGCGTACGGGGACCGGGTCTTCCTCGTGGGGGAGCGGGGGACGTACACGTACCGGGAGTTCTTCGCCGCTGCCAGTGCGCTAGCGCGGCGCCTCGTCGACGAGTACGGGGTGCGGCCCGGTGAGCGCGTCGGGATCGTCATGCGGAATTGTCCGGAGTGGGTGGTCGGCTTCTGGGGGGTGCAGCTCGCGGGGCTCGTGGCCGTGCCGCTGAATGGTTGGTGGACCGAGGGGGAGCTGGCGTACGCGCTCGACGACTGCGGGCCCGCCGTGCTGCTCGTCGACGGGGAGCGGCTGGGGCGGGTGCGGGGGTGGGCCGGGGCCCATGGGGCGCGTGTGGTGGTGTTTCACGGGGGCGCCGAAGAAGTCGGGATCGAGCGGTACGAGGACTGGGACGCGCCCGATCCGTACGGGGCGCCGCCCGCCGTGGAGGTACGGGCCGAGGACGACGCCACCATCATCTATACGTCGGGTACGTCGGGCCGGCCCAAGGGAGCCGTGGCCACGCAGTTCGCGCAGGTGGGGGCGGCGGTGCACGCGAGGTACCAGGCCGCTGCCGCCGCGTTGGCGCGCGGTGGGGTGCCGGGGGTCGGGCCCGCGCCCGTTGCGCTGATGACGTTTCCCCTCTTCCACATCGCCGCCTTCACCACCATGTACCCGGTGATGGCCGCAGGCGGCACGCTCGTACTGATGCGCAAGTGGGACGCGGCGCAGGCGGTGCGGCTGATCGACGAGCACCGGGCCACTCACTTCTCCGGGGTGCCGACGACCGCGCTGGAGCTCCTGGACGCGGCCGGGCGCGCCGGCAGCGAGCTCGCGTCGTTGACCAACCTCAGCACCGGTGGTGCCGCGGCGCCGCCCGAGCTGGTGGCGCGACTGACCGCGCGGTACGGGACGCGGATCGAACCGCGTACGGGATACGGACTGACCGAGACCTCCGGCGGCGTACTGGCGAACTTCGGGGCCGCCTACCGCGCCGACCCGCTGGCCGTGGGGCTGCCCGCGCCCGCCGTCGAGGTGCGGATCGACGAGGGCGGTGAGCTGTTGTTGCGCGGGCAGTCGCTCGTACGCGGTTACTGGCGGGACGCGGAGGCGACCGCCGCCGCCTTCACCCCGGACGGGTGGCTGCGCACCGGGGACCTCGCCGTCGAGGTGGACGGGCGGATCCGGATCGTCGACCGGATCAAGGACGTGGTGATCAGGGGCGGGGAGAACGTGTACGGCGTCGAGGTCGAGGCCGTGCTCCACGAGCACCCGGCGGTCGCCGACGCCGCGGTCGTCGGCGTACCGCACCCCGTGCTGGGGGAGGAGGTCGCGGCGGTGGTGCAGGTGAGGGCCGGGGCCGTGGTGGACGGGGAGGAGCTGCGGGAGCACGTACGGGGCAGGCTCGCCGCGTTCAAGGTGCCCGCGCACGTCGTCTTCGGGGAGGTGCCCCGCAGCTCCACCGGGAAGATCCTCAAGCGGGAGCTGCGAGGAAGCGTCCAGCAGCAGGTCCCGTAGCAGGTCCAGCAGCAGGTCCACCGGCAGGTCACGAGCGGGTGATCCGCACCGTGTAGACGTCCTGCTCCTCCGACACCACCGCGATCTCCACCCCGTTCGCCTCGTCCGTGAACTTCTGCCCCGGCCGGTACGGCGCGTCCGAGAGTTCGGCGTGCACGTTGGGGCGCCGGGTGCAGCCGCCGCTGTCCGCGCTGCTGTCGGAGACCTTCACCGGGCCGTTGCCGGTGTCGACGTTCGACCGCACCCGGTAGATGAGGACGCCGGGGCGGCACACGGCCTCGTCGTTGCCCGCCCGGGTGCGCACCTCGACGGCGTAACCGGTGTCGGCGGAGACCGGTACGAACGTCATCTTCGCGCCGCCGGCCGTGGCGAGCGGGGTGAGGGCGTACTCGGCGCTGCCGGAGGCCGATGCGCAGTGGATCTGTTCGGGGTCGAGCCAGCCGAGCTTCCACTTGTGCCAGCCGAGCATGTCGTTGTTGGCCCCCCAGTCCTCGGACATGATGTCCCAGTGGCCGACCTCGGCCCCGCCGTCCGCGGTGTAGAGGTCGGGCAGGCCGAACACGTGGCCGTTCTCGTGCGGCAGGACCCGGTATCCGGTCTCGGCGTACGAGCCGGACCCGTCGTCCTGGCGGCTGTAGACGAAGGACGCGTTGGCGAGCGGCACGCCGTCGGCGACGGGTGCGTCGGTGTTGCCGGAGAAGGTCACGGAGAGCACGGTGTCCAGCGCCGAGGGGCCGGCGTTGGGCGTCACCAATATGTTGACCAGGTCGTACTCGCTGAAGTCGACCTTCGGATCGGCGACCGTCACCACGTCCTCGACCAGCTTGCGGTAGGCCGGGTCGTACGGTGCGCCGCGCTCTATGCCGTACGAGGTGAACGGCATCGGCATCCGCAGCCAGCCCTTCACCGGGGTCTTCGCGAGGTAGTCGAGCCGGCCGTACGAACTGGTCCGGAACCATTCGGCGGTCTGCGGGAAGAACTCCCCGAGCCGGTCCGCGGCTTCGCCCGGGCCGACCGCGTCGGGGAAGTCGATCAGCAGGTTGAGGGCGCGGACCTCGCCGGTGGAGGGGGAGTAGCCGGGCGGGGTCGGCAGGCCCTCGGACATCTGGACGCCGAGCGGGGCGGGGAGGCGGCAGGGGCCGAGGCCGGTCGCGTCGGGGGTGCCGGCGGCGGGGCCGGTGGACGCCCGGGTGGGGAGGGTGAGGGTGCTGCTCGCGGTGGTGAGCGCGGCGAGGGAGACGGCGGCGAGGGCGGCCAGGCTGCCGATGCGGCGGGTGCGGCGGTGCCTCTGGTGTCCCTGGTGCCCCTGGTGCTCGCCGTCGGTGCTGGGTGCGAGGTGCGTCCCGCGCCCGCGGTCGAACGTGGCGCGGAAGATGCCCGGGGCGCCGGCTATCCGATCGGCCCGGCGTATCCGGTGGGACCGCTGTGACCGGCGTGCCCGGTGGCGCGCGTGCAGCATGCAACCGCCTTCGGCTGAGGTCGGCAGCCGGCCGGATTCCGACTGCTCCGTGTGCGTTCAGCCTCTGGTGGGCGGGGTCGGGGCGCGCGCGGAGCGGGGCCGTTCGTGTGACGCGGTGGACACGGAGAGAAGTCCGTACGGGTGTGGCACACGTCACGTTAGATCGGGGAAATAAGCGGGGGGCGACTCCCCGTTTGCACCTGTGTTCCGCGAAGTGGGGATGGATTCCCCGCTTTGTGACGGACATGACAGAGAACGTACGGAGGAGGGAGCGGGGCCGTGATCCCAGCCGCCAGGGCCGTCGGTACGGGCGTCGCCGCCGCGGACGCCGTCGGGGCGGACATCGCCGCGGCGGGCGCTCGGGAGCCGGGCGTCGTCCAGGCGGGCATCGCCGGCGCGCCGAGTGCTGAAAGGGCGGGCGTCGAAGGCTCCGGCGTCACGGAGTGCGCGCACGCCGTCGGTCGACGCACCCCGCGCCCCCGCGCCGACGCCCTGCGCAACCGCGAGCGGATCATCCGGGCCGCCCGCGAACTGGTCGTGGCGTACGGACCCGACGTACCGCTCGACGAGATCGCGCGCCGCGCCGGCGTCGGCAACGCCACGCTGTACCGCCACTTCCCCGACCGCGCCGACCTCCTCCACGAAGTGGTCGTCTTCGTCCTGGACCGGATGTACGAGCAGGCGGAGCGGGCCCAGGCCGAGGAGGCGGACCCCTTCGACGCCGTGCGCCGCTTCGCGCACCGGGCGGCCGAGGAGCGCACGGGGGCGCTGTGTCCGGTCGTCTCCGCCACCTTCGACCGGGAGCACCCGGACCTCGTGAGCCGACGGACCAAGCTCGAAGGCGCCGTGGAGGCGCTGATCGAGCGGGCCCAGGCGGCGGGCCGGATGCGGGCGGACGTGGGCGTGGGGGACCTGATGGTCGTCGTGTCGCTGCTCACCCGCCCCCTGCCGGGCACGGTCTGCGTCGACAACGACCGTTTCGTCCACCGCCATCTCCAGCTGTTCCTGGACGGTCTCGAAGCGCCCGCGCGCTCCGAGCTGTCGGGGCGGGCGATCACCCTGGAGGACCTGCGCAACCACTGAGCCACCGACCCACCCCAGAGACCAGAACCAAAGACCACAGACTGAAGACCAGAGACCCCGGAAGCACCCAGAGAACCTCCGGAGCACTGACGGCGGAGTACGGCTGACGACGATTCGCTGACCGTCCGTACGTCACCGACGAAGCGACCGCAGGGACGGCCGAGCCAGCTCGACCAGGCCCCTCAGGCCGTCTCGTACCACTGTGAGCCGCCGGTTCCCTACCCCCTCACGCCCAAAAACCTGGCCCTGACCGGGCCCTGGACCGGCTCGATGCACCCCTAGGCGGACCCTTCCATGGCACAGACATCCCACGCCCTCCCGGACGCTTCGCGTCCTGATCCCCAGCGCTGGAAGGCGCTGATCTTCATCGCGCTCGCCCAGCTGATGGTGGTGCTGGACGCGACGATCGTGAACATCGCGCTGCCCACCGCCCAGGAGGACCTGGGCATATCCGACGGCAACCGCCAGTGGGTCATCACGGCCTACGCGCTCGCCTTCGGCGGACTGCTCCTCTTCGGCGGCCGGGTCGCCGACATGTGGGGCCGCAAGCGCGCCTTCGTCATTGGCCTCGCCGGCTTCGCCGCGGCCTCCGCACTCGGCGGTGCCGCCACGAACGAGGCGATGATGCTGGGCGCCCGCGCCCTCCAGGGCGT
The DNA here is from genome assembly GCF_040643215.1 of Streptomyces sp. NPDC047315. NCBI lineage: Bacteria > Bacillati > Actinomycetota > Actinomycetes > Kitasatosporales > Streptomycetaceae > Streptomyces > Streptomyces sp. NPDC047315. Next base: position 22,214 of record NZ_JBEYTZ010000003.1, read on the forward strand.
CTTCGGCGCGCTGCTCGCGCCCGCCGCGCTCTCGCTGCTCTCGGTGATGTTCACCGACGTCAAGGAGCGGGCCAAGGCGTTCGGCATCTACGGTGCGATCGCCGGTGGCGGCGGCGCCGTCGGCCTGCTGCTCGGCGGCTTCCTCACCGAGTACCTGAACTGGCGCTGGACGTTCTACGTCAACATCCCCTTCGCGATCGTCGCGGCCGTCGGCGCCTACCTGGTGATCCGCGAGTCCGACGCCGCCCGCAACCGCTCCGCGCTCGACTTCCCCGGCGTCGTCCTGTCCACCCTCGGCCTGGTGGCCCTGGTGTACGGCTTCGCGCGCGCCGAGCACTCCGGCTGGTCGGACGGCCTGACGATCGGCATGTTCGTCGCCGCCGTCGTGCTGCTGGCCGCCTTCGTGGTCACCGAGGCCAAGGTGAAGGCGCCGCTGTTGCCGCTGCGCGTGCTCACCGAGCGCAACCGCGGCGGTGTGTACCTCTCCCTCGGCCTCGCCGTCATCGGCATGTTCGGCCTGTTCCTCTTCCTGACCTTCTACCTCCAGCTCGTGAAGGGGTACTCGCCGGTCAAGACCGGTTTCGCCTTCATGCCGATGGTCATCGGCATGATCGTGGGCTCGACCCAGATCGGCACCCGACTGATGACCCGGGTCCCGGCCCGGATGCTCATGGGCCCCGGGTTCCTGGCGGCGGCGCTCGGCATGCTGATGCTGACGCAGCTCGACGTCGACAGCTCGTTCACCACCCTGATCCTGCCGGCGCAGCTGCTGCTGGGCCTCGGCATGGGCACGGCGTTCATGCCGGCGATGGCGCTGGCCACGACCGGCGTGGAGCCGACGGACGCGGGCGTGGCCTCCGCGATGGTCAACACCTCGCAGCAGGTCGGCGGTGCGATCGGTACGGCCCTGCTGAACACCATCGCCTCCTCGGCAACCACCTCGTTCATCGCCGACCGGGCGGCGGGCGCGACGAACCCGCAGCTCCTGGAGCTCCAGGGCATGGTGCACGGCTTCACGTCGGCGATCTGGTGGGCCGTCGGCATCCTGGTCGTCTCCGCGGCGATCGCGATCTTCATGATCAACGCGGGGCGTCCCGGGCCGGGCGCGCCGGGTGCCGCTTCGGGCGACGGCGCGGACGCCGGGGCGGAGGCGAGGGTCCCCGTCGTGATGCACTGATCCTGGTGGTGCACTGACCGTCGTGGTGCACTGACCGTCGTGGTGTGAAGGGGCCTTGCCGGATCGATCCGGCAAGGCCCCTTCAGCGCAGCCAGGGCAGGTCGGCTCCGGAGTCCTGCGGCTGCAGCCCCTCCGCGATCGTCCGCATGATCGCCCCGAGCTGGTCCACCTGCTCCGGCGTGAGCCGGTCGAACACGGCCTGGCGCACCGCCTCGACGTGCCCGGGCGCGGCGCCGCGCAGGACGTCGTAGCCCGCGTCCGTCAGTACGGCGTTCTGGCCCCGCTTGTCGGAGGGGCAGTCCTCGCGGCGCACCCAGCCGTAGTGCTCCAGCCGCGCCACGGCGTGCGAGAGCCGAGAGCGGGTGATCTTGGCGTCGATGGCCAGCTGGGTCATCCGCTTGCGGCGGTGCGGGGCCTGGGAGAGCTGGACCAGCAGGCCGTAGTAGATGTGCGGCATCCCGGCGTCGCGTTGCAGTTGGCGATCGAGGTGGTCGTCGAAGAGCCTGGTGGCGTGGAGGTACCAGCGCCATACGCGCTGCTCGTGGTCGCTGAGCCAACGCGGTTCGAGTCCGTCGCCGGCGCCTTTGCCGGACGCTGCCGTGGATGCCGTGTTCATGCTTCCACTGTACGTCCTTTTCTTGAAAGTTAAATTAAATCGGGCTAGGGTTCGAGAGTGAGCTTGAAGATTCAAGCGAAGGGATCTGTCCCGGATCGGAGTTCCCATGACCACCGCCCCCGCCGCGTCCCCTTCGGGAACGCCCTCGACGGAGCGCATGCCCGCCGTCTACCTCTCCCACGGTGCGCCCCCGCTCGCCGACGATCCGCTCTGGCCCGGCCAGCTCGCCTCCTGGGCCGGCGACCTGCCCCGCCCCAAGGCGGTCCTCGTGGTCTCCGCCCACTGGGAAGAGGCGCCGCTCGCGCTCGGAGCGACCCGGACCGTTCCCCTCGTCTATGACTTCTGGGGGTTTCCGCAGCGTTACTACGCGGTCCGGTACGCGGCGCCCGGCGCGCCCGAGCTCGCCGACTCCGTGCGCAAGCTGCTGCGCCGCGCCGGCACGCCGGTGCAGGACGTGCCGGACCGCGGCCTCGACCACGGCGCGTACGTACCGCTGGTGGAGATGTACCCGGACGCCGACGTCCCGGTGCTCCAGATCTCGCTGCCGACCCTCGAACCGCAGAAGCTGCTGGAGGTCGGCCGCAGGCTCGCGCCGCTGCGCGACGAGGGCGTGCTGATCGTGGGCAGCGGGTTCTTCACCCACAACCTCGCCGCGCTGCGGCACGACGGGGTCCCCGGCTGGTCCGTCGAGTTCGACGACTGGGGGCGGCGGGCGCTCGCCGCGGCCGACGTGGACGCGCTGCTGGACTTCGAGCACAAGGCCCCCGCCGGGCAGCTCGCCCACCCGCGCACCGAGCACTTCGCACCCCTCTTCGTCACTCTCGGTGCGTCCGAGGGCGAGCTGGAGCGCGGGCGCAGCGTGATCGACGGCTTCTGGATGGGGCTGGCGAAGCGCTCGGTGCAGTTCGGCTGAACGGTCGGGTGGTGCGGCTGAGCAGGCGGGGGCGCGCCTGTGGTGAGGCGGGGGCGCGCGCCCGTCATGAGGGCGCGGGCCCGTCGTTACGCGCCGCCGCCGCTATCGCCGGTGTCGTTGTCGAGCTGCTTCTCGTACCAGGTGATGTCCCAGTACCGGTCGAACTTCCGCCCCACCTCCCCGTACGTCCCGATCGGGCGGAAGCCGAAGCGGGCGTGCAGCCGCACGGACGCGTCGTTCGGCTGGGTGATCCCCGCGTACGCCCGGTGCACGTCTTCCTTTTCCAGCGCCTTGAAGAGCGCCGTGTACAGCGCCGTGCCGACGCCGCGGCCGGCCGCTTCGGGCGCGCAGTAGATGCTGACCTCGACGGAGGTCGAGTACGCCGCCTTGGGGCGCAGTGCGCTGCTCGTCACGTATCCGAGCAGCGTCCGCGTTGCGTCCCGAGCAACCAGAAGGCGGTGCGGGCCGTCTTCAGGGTGGGAGAGCAGCCACGGAAGTCGCTGCTCGGGGGTGAAGGGCTCGGTGTCGAAGGTGATCGGCGTCTCGACGACGTAGTGGTTGTAGAGCTCGGTCAGGTCCGCAAGATCGGCCTCGACCCCAGGGCTGACCAGCACTTCTGTACGTTCCCCGGTCGACTGACCCATCCATCCTCCTCGTGTGGCCGGACAGGGTACTGCAAGATCATAAAAAATGTCGCGCGGCATGGGAATTCTGTCCGGATTGCAATCGTTGTTTCCATCGGATGCAGGGCACCCGGAAGGGTGTCGCGACCTACTCAGCAAGGGAGCTCGCATGGCCACCCGTGCCGTCGCCCGTCGCCAGTCCGATAAGCAGGGGACCACCGACCGGGCCAGCAGTGTTCGCGCCGTGGGCGGGGAGATCGCCGACCGCGACCTGGTCGGCATGTACCTCGACGAGATCGCGCGTACGCCGCTGCTGGATGCCGCCAAGGAAGTGGAGCTGTCACAGACGATCGAGGCGGGGGTGTACGCCCGGCAGATCCTCGACGGCGACGTGGAGAGCGAAGCCGGGGGCGCCGCGCGCGAGGAGCTGGAGGCGCTGGCCGCCGACGGCGAGCGGGCGAAGGACGTCTTCATCAGGTCCAACCTCCGATTGGTGGTGGCCGTCGCCCGCCGCTATCCGCGCAGCGGACTGCCGCTGCTCGACCTGATCCAGGAAGGCAATGCCGGCCTGGTCCGCGCGGTGGAGAAGTTCGACTACGCCAAGGGATTCAAGTTCTCGACGTACGCGACGTGGTGGATCCGGCAGGCCATCACCCGCTCCATCGCCGACCAGTCCCGCACCATCCGGCTCCCCGTCCACCTGGTGGAGGAGCTGGGGCGGATCCGCCGCGTCCAGCGCGAGTTCAACCGGGAGAAGGGCCGCGAGCCCGAGGCCGTCGAGATCGCGCAGGAGCTGGGCTCCACCCCCGCGCGCGTGACCGACGTGCTCGACTGGGCCCGTGACCCCGTCAGCTTGAACATGGCGGTGGACGACGCCGGCGAGACCCAGTTCGGCGACCTCCTGGAGGACACCTCCGCGGTCTCCCCCGAGCAGTCCGTGCTGACGCTGCTGCGCAGTGAGGGCCTGGACGATCTGATCGGCCAGCTCGACCAGCGCACCGCGTCCATCATCCGCATGCGGTACGGCATCGTGGACGGCCGTGAGCGCACGCTCACCGAGGTCGGCAAGGAGCACGGACTGACCCGCGAGCGGATCCGGCAGATCGAGAAGCACGCGCTGCTGGAGCTGAAGCGGATGGCGAGGGACACCGGCTTCGACGAAGCCGCGTGAGCCCCCTGGGCGCCTCCGTCAAGGAGCGTCCACCCCGAGCGGACCCCGAGGCCCACCCCCCCCCGGCCTCGGGGTCCTTCCTTTTCCCGGTCCCGTCTTGGACCTGTGGGATCCCGTCCTGGTCTTACTCGGTCGTGAGTAGCAGCGGTACAGCGGTTAGCGCCAAGCCTCCGGGGCAGGTCAGCGGCCGTGTTTGGGCTGAGGGTGATCACGCTCGGGGGCCCGATATCACGGAAGGGATCTTCCGCGCAGGGGTTCGAGTGACGGCTAACTGAGCCAGCGGCGGCCCGGCTACCCTCCGGCCCGTGCCGGTTGAGTTCTTAACTGATGATCAGGCCGCGTCCTACGGCTCCTTCAATGAGGTGCCGACCCACCCTGAGCTGGAGCGATTCTTCTTCCTCGATGACGAGGACCGCCTGCTGATCGCGAAACGGCGCGGGGACCACAACCGCCTCGGCTTCGCCCTGCAGATCTGCACCGTCCGGTACGTGGGGCTGTTCCTGGCGGACCCGCTGGACGTGCCGTGGGCGGTGGTGGACTACCTGGCCGAGCAGCTGGGCGTCGAGGACGCCTCGTGCGTGAAGCGGTACACCGAGCGGCAGATGACGCCGTACGAGCACGCCTGGGAGATCCGGGACGACTACGGCTACCGGGACTTCGAGGACGCGGGGTGGGGCCGGCGGTTCCGCACCTTCCTGCATGGCCGGGCCTGGACGCACGCCGAGGGGCCGGTGGCGCTGTTCGACCACGCGGTGGCGTGGCTGCGCCGGCACCGGGTGCTGCTGCCGGGCGTCTCGGTGCTGGCCCGGCAGGTGTCGGAGGTGCGGGCGGTGGCGGAGAAGCGGCTGCACGCCACGGTGGCCCGGGCCGCGCACCGCGCGGACGCCGCGCTGCCGGGGGAGCTGGTGCGGCTGCTGGAGGTGCCTGACGGCGCCCGGGTCTGCGAGCTGGAGCGGCTGCGCCGGCCGCCGACCCGCACGACCGGCACCGCGATGGCGCGGGCGCTGGACCGGGTGAACGAGATCTCGGCGTTCCAGCTGGGCCGGGTGAACCTGACCCGGGTGCCGGTGAACCGGCTGACCACCCTGGCCCGGTACGGGCTCGCCTCGAAGGCCCAGATGCTGGAGCGGTCGGCGGAGCCGAAGCGCACCGCGCTGCTGACCGCGGTGGTCCGCAGCCTGGAGGCGGCGGCGATCGACGACGCGCTGGACCTGTTCGCGCTGCTGATGGCCACCCGGCTGATCAACCCGGCCCGGCGGGTCTCCGACCGGGAGCGGCTGGTGATGTTGCCGCACCTGGAGAAGGCGTCGCGCACGGTGGCGAAGGCGGCCCGGGTGCTGATCCGCGAGCTGGAGCTGACCGACGAGGTCGAGGCGGATCTGGATGTGGCGGCGCTGCGGCGGGCACTGGAGGAGGTCGTCTCGCGGGCCGCGGTGAACAGCGCGGTGCGGGTGGTCGAGCAGCTGGTGCCCGAGGACGACGACTCGGCGGAGATCGCGCTGCGCCAGCAGCTGACCGGCCGGTACAACACGGTGCGCCCGTTCCTCGCGCTGCTGGGCGACAGCGACGCGCTCGGGGCCGCGCAGGGCGGGCGCCGCGTGCTGAAGGCGGTGCGGCGGCTGCCGGTGCTGGCCCGGCGCAAGGTGGCCCAGCGCCCGCTGCTGCCCAAGGAGATCGACGCCGAGCTGGTGCCGCCGGCCTGGCGCAAGGCGGTGTACTCCAACACCGCGCCGCCCGAGGGCGCGGTCGACCGTGACGCCTACGTGGTGTGCGTGCTGGAGCAGCTGCACCGCGCGCTGACCCGGCGCGACGTCTTCGCCGCGCCGTCGAACCGCTGGTCCGACCCTCGGGCGCGGCTGCTGGACGGCGCCCGGTGGGGGGGCGGTGCGCGAGGACGTGCTGGCCGGCCTGAGCCTGACCGAGCCGGTGGACGAGCACCTGGACGGGCTGACCTGCGGGCTGGACACGGCGTGGCGGCAGATGGCGGCCCGGCTGGAGGAGGCGGGCCCGGCGGCGAAGGTGGAGATCGTGGTGCCGCCGGAGGGCGGGCGAGCCCGGCTGAGCGTGGACAAGCTCGGCGCGCTCGGCGAGAGCCGGTCGCTGAACTGGCTGCGCAAGACCACGCTGGCGATGCTGCCGCGCATCGACCCGGCACCCCGCGCGACTCCCTGTTCATCCTGGACACCCTGCTGAACCTGGACGGCGGGGTGCGCCCGGAGATGGTGGCGACCGACAACGCCTCGTACTCCGACATGGTCTTCGGGATCTTCAAGATGCTCGGCTTCCGCTTCGCGCCGCGCTTCCGCGACCTGGCCGACCAGCGGTTCTGGCGCGCCGACATCCCCGGCGAGCAACCGGCCAGCGGCTACGGGCCGCTGGAGGCCATCGCCCGCAACAAGGTGAACCTCAAGAAGATCCGCGAGCAGTGGCCCGACATGCTGCGGGTGGCCGGGTCGCTGATCACCAACCAGGTCCGCGCCTACGACCTGCTGCGGATGTTCGGCCGCGAAGGCCACCCCACCCCGCTGGGGCAGGCGTTCGCCGAGTACGGCCGGATCGAGAAGACCTTCCACCTCTTCGACCTGGTCGACCCGGTGGACGACACCTACCGGCGCCGGATGAACCGCCAGCTCACCGTGCAGGAGTCCCGCCACACCCTGGCCCGCGCGATCTGCCACGGCAAGCGCGGCCACATCCAGCAGGCCTACAAGGACGGCCAGGAGGACCAGTTGGCCAGCCTCGGACTGGTCCTCAATGCCGTGGTGCTGTGGAACACCCGCTACCTCGACGCCGCCGTCGAGCAGCTGCGGGCGCTGCCCGCCGACCAGCGCGAGCACGACGTCCTGGACGAGGACGTCGCCCGCCTGTCCCCGCTCAAGGCCGGCCACCTGAACGTCCTGGGCCGGTACGCCTTCACCCCCTCCCAGCCCGAAGGCGCTCTGCGTCCGCTGCGCGACCCGGACGCGGTGGACGACGACGACCAGGACGACGAGTAGCTCCGGCGGCCCAACCGCGAGGAACGGGCGGGCTGGGGCGTCGTTGAGCCGGTGCGCGGGCCGAAGGGCCCGGTCGCTCAGGTTCTGCCGGGTTTGCCCGTCGAGACCAGCAGGAGGACGGACGAGCCCGGTGCCACCGGTTCTGCGCCGCCCCGGGGGTCACTGCTGATCACCTGCCCGGCGGGAGCGTTCCAGTCCGTGTGCCGCATGATCGTGCAGCTCAGTCCGAGTCCGCGCAGCAGGCTTCCGGCCTGTTCGACCGGCATGCCGGCCAGGTCCGGCAGCGCGATGCCCGCTCCCGCGGTCTGCTCCTGCTCCTGTGTCGGAGTCGCATCGGCGCTTCCGCTCTTGGGGGTGCCGGTGGCGAGCGGGGTGCACGCCCCGTTCGCCGGCGGGGACAGGGACGGGGAGGCGCCGGGCGCGGGCGGCACGGGCTTCAGCGCGAAGAACCCCACCGTGGCGCCCGCCAGCACGCAGCACGCCGCAGCGGTGCCGAGGAGCGCCCGGCGGGTGCGGCTGCGGCTGACGACTCGCTCGATCGCAGCCGCGTCGACGACCGGCGCCGTCGGCCCGTCGGCGAAGGCGGCCACCGCGGCACGCAGCTCGGCTTCGAGGTCCGGCTCGAACGGGGCGGGTCCGGACGACGTGTTCCTCACTTCGTACCTCCGAAAGCGGCCGACGGGGTGTGCGGCGCCTGGGCACCCGATACGGAATCGCGCAGCTTGGCCAGGCCGCGGGCGAGCTGGGACCTCACCGCACTCGAAGAGATGTCCAGGACGCCGGCGATCTGTCGGGCGTCCAGATCGTGCAGGTAGTACAGGACCACCACGCTGCGCATGCCCATCGGCAGCCCGAGCAGTGCCTCGATCAGTTCCGCGCGCAGATCCACCTGCCCGAACCGGTCCCGGGGGTCGGCCGTCTCGGGCACCCCCGACAGCCCGGGGCGCTCGCCCAGGCGCGACAGCCGCCGCCAGCGGTCGTTGGCAAGGTTGACCAGCACTTTGCGCACGTACGCCTCCGGCGAGTCCGCCACCTCGACCTTCCGCCAGTGTCGGCATGCCCGCTCCAGCGCCTCCTGCACCAGATCCTCGGCCACGTGCACGTCACCGGTCAGCGCATACGCGGTGCGGAACAACGCTCCCGACCGCTGTGCGACGAACTCCGTGAATCCGTTGCCCGGACCGCTCCTGCGAAACCTCACCCGCCGACCTCCTCTCCTCGTCCCGTCCCGATCACTGCCCCCATGACGGCGGAACGGGGCCGGGTGCTGCACCGAGCCGCCGGCAGTGACGTGAATCACAGCTGGGACGGAAGGGTGTCCCAGGACCTCGCGCCGCTGCCGCCCGGGGTGGGGGTGGGGGCCCGGCGTCCCGCGCGGGCGGACGCGACGCCGCTCTCGACCTCGGCGAGTTCGCCCCCGCCGGCCCCGTCCTGCGGGTCATCCCCGGCGGCCGGGACAACCGGCCCGGGTCGGCAGGGTAACGGCCGGCCGTCGCCTTCGCCGTGCTCTCGGAGCCACTCGGCGACATCGTGCACCTCGTGCACCCGGCGCCCGGTGACTTCCTCGTGCAGGTCCATGTCCTCGGTGTCGAGGGCGATCAGGATCGCGGTGCCGCGCAGGGCGGAGGCGACGTTCAGCAGGTCCTCGTCGCGGTAGTCCTGCATCCGCCAGCCGAGATCGCCCATCCGCTCGACCAGCAGCCGCAGGCCGCCCGCGGCTGCCACGGCCTGGCGGGCGAGAGCGGCAAGCTCGGCGTTCCGGTCCTCAGCCACACCTCCAGCGTGCGCCCGTTCTGGCCGGGCCGCCCCCGGCAGCGGAGATCATTCCTTAGCGCTAACCGCTGTACCGCTGCTACTCGCGACCGTTACTGAAGGGGGCATCAGGTCGGGGGCGGCACAGAGCGGGCCAGCCGGGCGCCGAGTTCGCTGACGTACGAGACGAGGGCGCCCGGTCCGCGCACGGTGAACTCGCAGTCCACCAGCGCCAGCCGCAGCGCCAGCCACTCGACGGAGTCCTGCGAGCGGGTGCGCAGCCGGCAACTGTCGTCACCGGTGGCGACCGGCGTGCCGAGGTACGAGGGCAGCCGCGCCGCCACGAAGGAGGCGGGCGCCGCGAAGTCCACGTCGACGTCGTACTCCTGGTTGCCCGCACGCGACATCGTCGACTTCAGCAACTCCGCGCCGCTGTCCGCCGCCAACTCCCTCGGCGTGAAGCGCGCCCCGGTCGCGAACGGCTCGGACACCCGGTCCACCCGGAACGTCCGCCAGTCCTCCCGCTCCAGGTCGTAGGCCACCAGGTACCAGCGCCAGCCCGTCGACACCAGCCGGTGCGGCTCCACGAGACGGTTCGTCTCGGTGCCGTCGCCGGCGCGGTAGCCGAAGCGCAGCCGCTCCCGTCCGCTCGCGGCGCCCGCGATCGCGGTGAGCGTGCGCGGATCGATGCTCGCGCCGTCACCCCTGGCCAGCGGGATGGTCGCGGCCTGCAAGGTGGTCACCCGGTGCCGCAGCCGGGACGGCAGCACCTGTTCCAGCTTCGCCAGGGCCCGTACGGAAGCCTCCTCCATGCCTTCGATGGCGTGCCCCGCCCCGGCGCGCAGGCCGACCGCGATGGCCACGGCCTCCTCGTCGTCCAGGAGGAGCGGGGGCATCGCGCTGCCGGCGACCAGGCGGTAGCCGCCGACCGCGCCGCGGCTCGCCTCGACCGGATAGCCCAGGTCACGCAGCCGGTCGATGTCCCGGCGGATGGTGCGCGGGCTGACGTTCAGGCGCTCGGCCAGCTCGCTGCCCGGCCACTCGCGCGGAGTCTGGAGCAGGGAGAGCAGATTCAGGAGTCGTGCCGGAGTGTCCGTCATGCCTCCAGGATGACGGGCAACTAGGCCGTGTTCTGACCTATACGAAACCTAACGTTCGGCTCATGACCTCACAGCAATCCGTGTCGTCCGCCACAGCCACGGGGAACGCACCAGCACCAGCGCCAGCACCGATGTCAGGAACAGCACCAGCAGCCGCCACAGCAGAGCAATCCGACCGACGCCGCTGGATCGCCCTGGCGATCGTGATGACCGCCGCCTTCATGGACCTGGTCGACGTCACGATCGTCAACATCGCCATCCCCAGCATCGAACGGACCCTGGACGCCTCCTTCGGCTCCATCCAGTGGATCACCGCGGGCTATGCGCTCGCCTTCGCCGCCGGCCTGATCACCGGCGGCAGGCTCGGCGACATCTACGGCCGCAAGCGGCTCTTCCTCATCGGCATCGGCGGCTTCACGGTCGCCTCCGCGCTGTGCGGCTTCGCCGCCAGCCCGGAGATGCTGGTCGCGTCCCGACTGATCCAGGGCGCGACGGCCGCGCTGATGGTGCCCCAGGTGCTGGCGATCGTGCACGCCACCTTCCCGGCGCACGAACGCGGCAAGGTCTTCGGCCTCTTCGGTGCCGTCGTCGGACTCGGCGCCGTCTCCGGCCCGCTGGTGGGGGCCCTGCTGACGGAGTGGAACCTCTTCGGGCTCGAATGGCGGCCGATCTTCCTGATCAACCTTCCGGTGGGCATCGCGGGGCTGATCCTGGGCCGCAAGTACATCACCGAGTCCCGCGCCCCCAAGGCGCTCCGGCTCGACCTGGTCGGCGTCGTCCTCGTCACCGGCGCGATGCTGATGCTGGTCTATCCGCTGACGCGGGGCCGGGAGCTCGACTGGCCCGTGTGGGGCTACGTGTGCATGGCCGGCAGCCTCGTCGTGTTCGGCGCGCTCGTCGCGTACGAGCGGTACAAGGCCCGCAAGGACGGCTCCCCGCTGATCGAGCTGTCCCTGTTCTCGGTGAAGTCCTTCGCCGCCGGCATCGCGGTGCAACTGGTCTTCGGGGTCGCGCTGGGCGTCTTCTTCCTGGTCTGGACGCTCTACATGCAGATGGGCCTCGGCTGGGGCCCGCTGCGCGCCGGGCTGACGGGGGTGCCGTTCTCGATCGCCGTCTCGTTCGCGGCCGGCGTCTCCGTGCAGAAGCTGGTGCCGCTGTTCGGCCGCAAGGTCCTCCAGGCCGGTGCGCTGGCGATGATCGCCGGACTGCTGCTCTACATCTGGGCGGCCGGGCACTACGGCACCGGGATCGAGCCCTGGCAGATGGCGGGGCCGCTGGCCGTGATGGGCGTGGGCATGGGGCTGATCGTGGCGCCGCTGACGGACGCGGTGCTCTCCGGGGTGCCGCGCGAGCACGCGGGTTCGGCGTCCGGACTGATCACCACCGTGCAACAGATGGGTACGGCGCTGGGTCTTGCGCTGGTGTCCGTGGTCTTCTTCGGCACGATGGACGAGGAACGGCTCGCCGCGAGCGAGGTCGGCCCGGCCTTCACCGACGCCTTCCGCAACTCCCTCTGGTACGTCGTCGCCGTCCTCGCCGTCATCTTCCTGGTGATGTTCGCGCTGCCGGCCCGGCCGCGGCAGCACCTGGAGGGCGCGCCGACCGAGACGGCGGACTCGGGAACGTCGCAGGTAGAAGTGCCTGTGGAGAAGCAGAAGCAGGCGCAGGAAGAGGTGCAGGAAGAGAGGCAGGAAGAGGTGCAGGCAGCCGCGCAGGAAGTCACGTTGGCGCGCTGAGGTCGTTCTTCACTGCTGTGTGTCGTACGCGGGTCCCGGGGCTGCACCCGGGGCCCGCGTACGTGCAGCGGTACGCGTGCGCGCAACGCGAACCTGCGCCGCGCGACGCGCATCAGTACGTCAGAGGCCGGCCCGTGGGACGGAACGGCCCCGTCCGCGCGCCTCCATCGCCTCCCGCGCCGCGCTCTCCGACTCGTACACCTCGCACATGTGGCGGCCGTCGGGCGTCGCCGTGTGCTCGACCTCCCACAGGGAGATCTCCGCGCCGTCGAGCAGCAGGAACGCGTGCTCGTAGAGGGTGAAGCCGGCTTCGCGCTCGCCGACGCGGCAGTGCCGGCCGAAGACCTGCGTGATGTGGTGGGCGAAGGCGGTGCGCAGCAGATCGGCGGTGCGGGTGCCGGGACGGTCGCCGTTCTCCGCGCGGCGCAGCACGCGACGGGCGTGGTCGGCGGAATTGTCCGGGACGTACATCCGGGGGAGCGGAGCCGGCGGCGCGGCGATCAGCCGGGCCAACAACTCGGCGTCCGCCTCCATGTGGGTCGCGGGGGAGGCGGGGTACTCAGAGGGGGCGAAGGGCGCCACGGGCGCGGCAGGGGAGTGCGACCCCACGTCGGCGGGGCCGAGGGCGCCCCGGTCGGCCGGGTCCGCAGCACCGTCGGCGCTGCCGGCGCCGTCCCCTTCCCGAGCGGTCCCGGAACGGCCCGGCGCCGCGTCGGCCGGGGGCGTGCGGCCCTGGTGCTCCCACGGGCCGTCCGTCGTGGCGTACCCGCTCGTGTCGCCGAAGCCCGGGAAGCCCGCGGGCAGTCGGGACGCCGCCAGCCGGACCTCGGACTCGTCCGCGTACACCTCGTGCTGTTCGGCGCCGTCGGGGCCGGAGTTGTGGACGAGCTCCCACAGGACGACGGAGCTGCCGTCGCTCAGCAGATACGCATGGCGGTACGTGGCGCGGTCGAGCTGTGCGCTGTGGTGCGAGGAGTGCAGCGAACTCGCGTGCGCCAACGCCGAGCCCAGTCTCTCGACGGTGGCATCGGGCAGGTCGAAGGAGTTGAGCGCCCGACCCAAGAGTCGCGAGAGATGTGTCTCGGTGGTCTCATACGGATCGTTCAAGATGGGTCTCCTGGCCGTCGCCACAAGTGACTCGTTGATTGCTAAAAGTAGCCCCTGGGTCCGACACCGTGTCCGGCGTTAAGAAAAACGCAAGAAGTCTTTGCGGAGTTCCCCGCCGATTCCCAAGATGGGCGCCCGATGCGTCACTTGATGTCGTACAGCTCTCGGTACGCCGGGTAATCACCGCCTGGACCGGTTACGGACGCCGCGGCGAGCACCGCCTTGACGATGGCGCGCGAGACCACGTCCGCGCCGGCGGCCAGCACGTCGTTCAGGGCGAAGGGGTGGGCGGCGGGCAGCGGCACCGCGCCGGTGGCGAGGGTGAAGACGGTGTCGCCGTCGTTGAGCAGGTGGACGGGGCGGACGGCGCGCGCGATGCCGTCGTGCGCCGTGCCCGCGAGCTTCTGCGCCTGCGCCTTGGTCAGGTCGGCGTCGGTCGCCACGACGGCGAGGGTGGTGTTCAACGGCGGCGGGCCGCTGGCCTCCCGCGCCCGCTCCAGCCGCTGCTGCGCCCGCGCGTGCACGGCCGGGTCGGGGTAGCGCACCCGGCCCGGCGCGCCGGAGCCCGCCGGCCCGCCTTCTTCGGGGTGGAAGAGGTGCCCGTACAGCACGCCCGTCGTCGGATCGAGCACCGAGCCCGCCGCGTTGGCGACGACGAGCGCGGCGACGGTGACGTCCCCGCCGTCCGCGCCGATCCCCTCAAGGACCGTGCTCGCCGTGCCGACGCCGCCCTTCAACGCGCCCACCACCGCGCCCGTGCCGGCGCCCACGCCGCCCTGCGGGACGGGGGCGCCGTACGCCGAAGCGGCGGCGTCGCCCACCGCGGCCCGGCCGGTGGCGGCGTCCGGACGCGCGCTCCAGTCACCGCCGCGGCCGAGGTCGAACACGCAGGCGGCGGGGACGACGGGCACGACGCGGCCCGGTGCCACCGGCACCCCGCGCCCCTGCTCCTCCAGCCACGCCATCACGCCGCCGGCGGCGTCCAGCCCGTACGCGCTGCCGCCGGTCAACACGATCGCCTCGACGCGCTGCACCAAGTTCCGCGGGTCGAGCGCATCGGTCTCCCGGGTGCCCGGCCCGCCGCCGCGCACGTCCACGGCGGCCACGGCGCCGCCCTCGGGAGCGAGGACCACGGTCGTTCCGCTCAGCGCCCGCTCGCCCGGTACGCGCGCGTGCCCCACCCGCAGCCCCGCCACGTCCGTCAGGCCGTCGTGCCCGCCCGTCGCCGAACTCGCCGTACTTGTCGTACCTGCCGTGTCTGCCGTGCCCTCGTACGTCATGACTCCTGGGTACCACGCGGCCCCGTGGTCGCCGCCAGGGCGGCGCGGCGGGCCTCCCGATCCGCGAGCGCCACCCCGACCGCGACCGTCGCCGCCGAGACCAGCCCGCTGGCGAGCACGGCCCAGCCCGCGGCGAACGTGCAGCCGAGGACGGCCACCCCCGCCGCCGGCAGGGTCAACTGCTGCGCCGCACCCTGCTTGAAGTGGCGGGAGTGCAGGAACCAGACGGTCAGCAGGAAGACGGCCGTGGGCACGGTGACCGCTGCCGCCGCCGCGAGCGCCGAGATGTGCGCGACGCCCACCGCGTGCTCGACCGCCACCTCCATCCCCGCGCCGATGGCCGCCGCCGAACCGAAGACCAGGACGTGCCCGTACCCCCACGGCAGGGCACGGCGGTTGGACGTCAGCCGTTCGTGCGCGGGGACGGCGAAGTAGATCCACCACGCCGAGAAGATGATCAACAGCCCGCCGGCCGCGATGGGCAGCAGTTCGCTGACGGCCTCGTGCTCGTCGAGGGCGGACTGGACGGCGATGGTGCTGGCCGACATCGTCTCGCCGAGCACGATCAGCGTGAACAGGCCGTACCGCTCCACGATGTGGTGCGGGTGCCACGCCGTCTGGTGGTGCCGCTCCGCGATCGGCGGGACCGCCAACTCGGCGGCGATGACGATCAGGAACAGCCACCGCTTGTCGCCCTGCGGCGCGAACAGCAACGCCACCCACGCCAACTGGCACAGCACGATCCCGACGGCGTACGTCAGCGCCGTACGGCGCCCCTCGCCCGTCTCCGACGCGGCGGCCCGCAGCCACTGGGTGGTCAGCGCCAGCCGCATGATCAGGTACCCGGCGACGGCGATGCCCCAGTCGTTCGCCTCGAACGCCCGGGGCACCCCCGCCGCGTACACCAGCACCCCGGCGATCTGCACCAGCGTCGCAATCCGGTACGGAACGTCATCACAGTCGTAAGCCGAGGCGAACCAGGTGAAATTCATCCAGGCCCACCACACCCCGAAGAAGACGAACGCGTACCCCGTCACCCCCTCTCCCGGGTGTCCTTCGGCGACCGCGTGGACGAGCTGCACCCCGGCCTGGGCGACCGCGACGACGAAGCACAGGTCGAAGAAGAGCTCCAGCGGGGTGGCCGCCCGGTGCTCCTCGTCGGCGCGGCGCGGCAGCATGCGGCGCACCGGCCGGGGGCCGCCGCCGGTCGTGGCTGAGGTCGTCATACGGCTCGTCATACGCCGGCCGGCCGCCGCACGACCCGCCCCGCCGCCGCGCCGCGGGCCGACTGGGCTAAGCCGTCACCCCACCGCCTGATGCCTCGCCGCCACGAAAGGCGCACGTGGCACGCCCTGCCTACGGTGGCCGCGTGACCGAGCCACCGCCGCGCCCGGACGGGCCGCCACCACCCGAGCCGCGCCCGGACGGGACCGCCGCCCCCGGCCCCCCGCCGTCGTCTCCTCCGGCGGGCGGAGCCACGGCGTACGGAACGGGCGCAGCAACCGTCCCCCCAGACCCACCGAACCCGTCGGTCCCACCAGATCCATCGGACCCGCCAGGCCCGCCGGTCGACGCGGGGGTCGTGCCGCCCGTGCCGGAGCCGAAGGTCGGCGGGCGCGCCGGGGGCTCGGTGCAGGCCCGCGCCTCACTGGTCGGCGCCGCCGTCTCCGCCCTGCTGGTGCTGGCCATCGTGTTCGGCAGCCGGATGCTGCGCGACTTCGACTCCGCCCTCCTCCCCTATGCGGTCGCCACCGTCTTCCTCGCCTTCGGCGTCGCCTACCGCTACACCGTCTGGGTCTCCTCGCCGGGCGCCCGCAGGCTGCTGCGGAAGGGCTGGCGCAGCTTCTTCTCGCTCCGCAACGCCCGCCGCGCCCCCACCGCGCTGCCGCGGATGGCCGCCACCTACCTCGGCTTCCAGAAGTTCCTCGGCGCCCGCTCCCGGGCCCGCTGGGCGGCACACCAACTGATCTTCTGGGGGTGCGTGCTCGCGGCGCTGATCACCTTCCCGCTGACCTGGGGCTGGTTCACCTTCACCGCCGGCACCGGCTCTGGCCCCGGCTACGAGATGCGGATCTGGGGCATCAAGGTCCTCGGCTTCGACGCCCTGGACGCCGTGGGCTGGGTGATGTTCCACGGCCTCGACCTCGCCGCAGTACTGGTCATCCCCGGCGCCTCGTACTTCCTGTGGCGCCGGCTCAAGGACCGCGGCGCCACCACCGGCCAGCGCTTCGGCTACGACCTGATCCCGCTGATCGCCCTGATCGTGATCTCCGTGACGGGCCTCCTCCTCACCTTCTCGTCCCTGTTCCTGCACGGCGGGGGCTATGAGTTCCTGGCGATCCTGCACATGGCGGCCGTGGTCTTCACGCTCGTCTACCTCCCCTTCGGCAAGTTCTTCCACATCGTCCAGCGGCCCGCCGCCGTGGGAACTCAGCTGTTCACCTACACCGCCCGTCAGGACGGACCGGCCCTCGCCTGCCGGCGCTGCGGCGAGACCATCGGCACCGCTCCGTACGTCGACAACCTCCGGGGCACCATGCGGGACCTGGACCTCGGCTTCGACGAATGGGCGGAGTACTGCCCCCGGTGCAAGCGGGCCCTGCGGGGCGCCGCGTACCTCTCCCACGTCAAGAAGGGCTTCCAGTGACGACCGCGCCGCGCCAGCCCGCCCCCGGACACGGAGCGGCTGGCCCCGGGTCCGAACCCGCGGCCGGGCCTGGACCCGTGCCCGTTCCCTTCGACAACGCGATCGCCCCGCCCGGCACCCGCAGCTTCCGGGACGCCGGAGGCATCCCCGCCGACCGCTGGCGCGCCGACCAGCATGGCGAGACGCTCGTCCCCACCCACTGCTGCTTCTGCGGGGTGCAGTGCGGGATGTACCTCCGGGTCGACCGCGCCGGCAAGGTCTTCGGCGTCGAACCCCGCAACCACGACATCAACCGGATGCGGCTCTGCCCCAAGGGCATCAATGCGTATCAGCAGGTCAACCATCCGGACCGGCTGACCGCCCCGCTGCTGCGCCACTCCCGCGACGCCCCCTTCCGGGAGGTCTCCTGGGACGAGGCGCTGGACTTCACCGCCGCCGAGATCCATCGCATCCAGGGCGCCCACGGCAAGGACGCCTTCGGCTTCCTCGGCGGCGCGAGCCTCTTCACCGAGAAGACCTACCTCGTGGGGAAGTTCGCCCGGGTCGCCCTCGGCACCCGACACGTCGACTACAACGGCCGCCTGTGCATGGTCTCCGCCGCAGGGGCGAACAAGCTCGCCTTCGGGATCGACCGCGCCGGCAACCCCTTCTCCGACATCCTCCTCACCGACTGCCTGCTGCTCGCCGGGGCCAACGTGGGGGAGTGCTTCCCCGTGCTGACCCAGTACGTGTGGGGGGCCAGGGACCGCGGCGCGAGCCTGATCGTCGTCGACCCCCGCGAGACGGCCGTGGCCCGGACCGCCGACGTCCACGTCGCCCTGAAACCCGGCACGGACGCCGCCTTCTTCAACGCCGTCCTCAACGTCATCGTCGACGAAGGGCTCACCGACGAGGCGTACCTCGCCGCGCACACCACCGGCTGGCCCGAGGTCAGGGCGCAGGCCGCCGAGTTCCCGCCCGGGCGGGCAGCCGAGATCTGCGGCGTGCCCGTCGAGCAGATCGTGCAGGTCGCCCGGATCTTCGGCACCGCGGACAACGCCATGGCCTGGCACGCCCGCGGCATCGAGCACCACTCGCAAGGGGTGGAGAACTGCCTCTCCGTCATCAACCTCTGCGTCGCCACCGGCAACCTCGGCCGCCCCGGTGCCGGATACGGCACCCTGACCGGCCAGGGCAACGGGCAGGGCGGCCGGGAACACGGCCAGAAATCCGACCTGCTGCCTGGAGGTCGCTCCATCAACGACGAGGAGCACCGCCGTCAGATCTGCGAGATCTGGGGCATCGACCCCGTCGAACTGCCGCGCGCCGGGACCTCCATGATGGAGATGGTCTGGCAGATGCAGCGCGCTGAGATCCGCGGTCTGATCGGCGTCTGCAACAACCCCTTCGTCTCCCTCCCCAACTACCGGGTCGTCAAGGACGGCTACGACGCCCTCGAATTCCACGCCCAGTTCGACTTCTTCCTCTCCGAGACGGCGGCCAACGCCCACGTCGTCTTCCCCGTCACCACCTGGGCCGAGGACGAGGGCGTGATGGCCAACGCCGAAGCCCGCGTCGTCAAGCACAACAAGGCCCAGGAGCCGCCCGAGGGCGTGCGCACCGACACCTGGGTCATGTGCCGGCTCGCCGAACGCCTCGGCGCGGGCGACAAGTTCCCCTACCGGGGGTCGCGCGACGTCTTCGACGAACTGCGCATCGCCTCCGCCGGGACCGTCAACGACTACTACGGCATCACCTACGAGCGGCTGGAGGAGACGGGCGGCATCGTCTGGCCCTGCCCGGCGACCGACCACCCGGGCACCCCGCGGCTCTTCGAGGACGGGCGGACCCACCACGCGGACGGGCTGATCCACCTCCAGGCCGTCGGCTGGCACCCGCCCGCCGACCCCTACGACGACGACCACCCGATGTCGCTCACCACCGGCCGGACCGTCGCCCACTTCCTCTCCGGCAACCAGACCCGCAGGCTCGGCGCCCTGGTCGAGCAGACTCCGCGGCCCTGGGTGGAGGTCCACCCCGCGCACGGCTTCCGCTCCGGCGACCCCGTGCGGGTGGTCACCCGGCGCGGCAGCGAGGTCTTCCCCGCCCTGGTCACCGAGGCGATCCGCCCCGACACCGTCTTCATCCCCTACCACTGGCCCGTGCCCACGGCCGCCAACGCGCTCACCGTCGACGCCCTCGACCCCCGATCCAAGATTCCCGAGTACAAGGTCTGTGCCTGCCGCATCGAGCGGGCCGAACGCGTGGACGACGTCCCCGAGCCGCCCACCGCCCCGGGCCACCGCGCGTACCCGGAGGTCCAGGCCGCCCGGACCGACCCCCTGCCTCCCTCGGCACCCCAGGGGCGGGGCACCGGCGAGAGGAGCTGAGGCCCCACCATGATGGGCAGAACGATCTTCATCGACCCCGGCCGCTGCATCGGCTGCCAGGCGTGCGTCTCCGCCTGCCGCGAGTGCGACTCCCACCGCGGCCAGTCCATGATCCATCTCGATTACCCCGACGAGGGCCATTCCGTCGCCTCCCTTCCCACGGTCTGCATGCACTGCGAGGACCCGGTCGCGCCCTGCGCAGAGGTCTGCCCGGCCGACGCGATCCTCGTCACCGCCGACGGCGTGGTGCAGCAGGCCGACACCACCCGCTGCATCGGCTGCGCCAACTGCGTCAACGCCTGCCCCTTCGGCGTACCGAAGATCGACCTCGCGGCCAAGCTCCAGATGAAGTGCAACCTCTGTTACGACCGCACCTCGGTCGGCCTCGCCCCGATGTGCGCCACGGTCTGCCCCACCGGGGCCCTCTTCTACGGCACCGTCGACGAACTGCGGGCCGAGCGCCCCGGAGTGCAGGTCGCCGACTCGTTCACCTTCGGCCGGACCACGGTCAGGACCGGCGTCGCGATGGTCGTCCCGGCGGACAAGATGCAGTGGCCCGTCCCCGGAGGGCTGCCCGTCATCGAGGTCAACGGCGTGGCCGTCGCCGGCGCGGGCGCCGCAGCGGACACGGGCCGCCCCGGGGACACCGGGCCGCGGGAGACGAGGGAGGCGGATGCCGGATGAGCCTCACCGCACCTCCGCCGGCCGACCCCTCGGACCCGCACGGCCCCAACGGTCCGTCCGACCCCCAGGGCCCCTCCGGACCGTCCGGACCCACCGACCCACCGGGCCCCTCCGGGGACCCTTCGGGCCCTTCCGGGCCTGCGGAGCCGCCCTCGGGCGACGGGTCGCGCGAGGCCCTGTACGACCGGATCTCCGCGGACTCCCTCACCACCCGGCGCGACTACCTGCGCATTGTCACCACCGTCTCCGGCGGCCTCGCCGTCGGCGGCCTCGGCGTCGCCGCCGGCATCCTGCACCGCCACAACGACTCCCAGGGAGTGCCCGAGCCCAAGAAGATCGCCGACCGACTCGGCGCCGGTGAATCCATCGCCTTCCGCTACCCCGGCGACGAGGACCGCGCCTTGGCCGTACGGCTCGTGGACGGCAGCCTCGTCGGCTACTCGGCGGTCTGCACCCACCTGGCCTGCGCAGTGCTCTACCGCGCCGACCGCGGCCAACTCGGCGAACTGCTCTGCCCCTGCCACGAAGGGGTCTTCGACGTCCGCACCGGAGAGGTCACGGCCGGCCCGCCACCGCGCCCCCTGCCGCGGGTGATCATCACCGAAGACCTCGACGGCAGCATCTGGGCGCTGGCGACCACCCGCTCCGGAGAGAGCGACAAGGACGCCTGGTGCCGACAGTTCGCCGACGTCGCGCCCGAGCGGGCCATCGAACTCGGCTGTCCCGGCGCGGAGCTCCCGAAAGGCCAGGCATGACCGACTCACCGCAGCCGCCGAACCCCGGGCCCGAACGCATCGGGCCCCCGGACGCGAGCCAGCCGCCGCCGTATCCGCCTCCGCCGCCCTATCGGCCCGGTAGCGCCGACCCGAGGCTGAACCGGCCCGTCCGCGAACGCTATCCCCAGATCCGGCCGACCAGCGGCTGGGGAGACCCCCGGATCAGCCACACCGGCCCGGGCCCGGGCGCCGGGGGCGAGCAGCAGCCGGAGCGATCGGCCGTCCTCACGGCCAGGCTGGTGCTGGCCATGACCGTGGTCGTCGGTCAGCTCTGGGGGCTGACGGTGATCGTCAACGCTTGGATGCAGGGCAACACCGGCACGGCCTGGTGGGGTGCGGGCTTCCTCTGTCTGTCGTTCCTCGTCGTCCTCGTGCTCTGGCTGCTCGACCCCAAGGACCGATGACTCCCGGGGCGGCGCGAAGGCGCTGGGCCCGGCCGGTCGGACGGGTAGCGCCGCGGGCTCCGGTGCGCCGTACCCTGGAGGTATGAGCACCGCCCCCGCCCCCGGACCGCGCGATGCGAAGCAGCCCCGGCAGCAGAACCCCAAGCCGGGCCTGGACTTCGACGATCCGCTGGACCGGCAGTCCTCGGACGATACGGACCGAGGGTGGGGTGAGCGGCCTCCTGCGAGCACGAGCAGCGCGGACGACCTCGCGCGCTTCCTCGACGAGAAGCCGCCCCACCACCTCTGAGCACCGACTGCCGTTACGGTCGGTCGGAAGGCTGGCCGCCCGCGGTCCCGCCCGGCGCACCACCGCCGCGCGACTGGGCCACCAGGGCGTCCCGGATCTCCTTCAGGACCTCCAGCTCCGACAGCTCGACGACCTCCTTCGTCCCTTCCTTCGCCGCATCCCGCTCCGCCTTGCGGGCCAGGTACTTCGCCATGGGCAGCACCATGAGGAAGTAGACGACGGCGGCGGTGATGAGGAAGCTCAGCGTCGCCCCCAGGACGGAGCCCCAGAGGATCTTGATGCCCTGGACCTCTCCGTTCACCACCTTGCAGGTGCCCTTGATGCAGGTGCTGTAGGCATCGAGGTCCTGGGTGCCGAAGGCGCCGACGACCGGGTTGATGATGCCCTTCACCACGGAGTTCACGACCTGGGTGAACGCCGCGCCGATGACGACGGCCACCGCCAGGTCGATCACGTTCCCACGCATCAGGAACGCCTTGAAGCCGTCCAGAAGGCTGACTTTCTTCTCGGTCACCGCTGAGCCCTTCTTCATGAATGCGGAATGCGGAGTCAAACGCTCCGCAACCTACGGCACGCGGTGGAGGCGCTGTCCAATCAAGGGCGGGGGCGAGGCGCAACGGCGGTACGCCAGTACGAGTGGGGGTGGGGCGAGGGCTCAGCACACCGCCACCACCAAACGGGAATCGGCCGCAGCTCCGGCCAGCTCGGCGGCCGTGGCCCGGGGCACGGACAGCACCACGAGCGCCCCGCCCGCCGGATCGCCGCCGGCCTCCTCGACCTCGACTCCCGCGCCGTCCGCAGCGGATGCGCCGGGCTCGCGCGGGCCGCGCGCCGGCACGGACTCCACCCGCACCCCGGCCGCCACCACCCGGGCTTCCGGCGCCGCCTCGGCGGAGCCACCCGAGCTGGTGGGCGAAGGCGCAGCGATCACATCGACCCGGTCGCCCGGCCGCAACAACCGCACCGTCTCCGCATCCGCGATCCGCACCGGAGCGGACACCAGGCGCACCGCGGGCCCGGGCTCTTCGGCGGCCCGGGGCGCACCCCGCGCCGCGGCCGGCGACGCACCGTCGGACGCCGTCGAACCAGTCGACCCACGGGCTCCGGAGGCGGCGACGGCAGCGGCCACCACCGTGAGCCCGGCGGCCACCGCGCGCCGTCGCCTCCTCAGCGCCCTGCGCAGCCGGTGCGCACCGCCCCGCACGCGCAACGGCGGGAAGGGCGGAACGCTCCGCGGCTCGGGCACGGGAGAGGGCGGTAGCCCCGGAGTCGTGGAGAAGGGCGGGCTCACCCCCGTCGAGCCAGGGCTCGAACCTGAACTCGAACCCCAACCCGTGCCTGTGCCTGAGTTCGTACCTGTGCCAGGTCCCGCGCCCCGCGGGGGCGTACGCAGCGAATCCGCAGCGCCGGGGCGTCCGGAGCCGGGGGCACCCGCGGAGGGAGAGGAGGGAGGGAAGGTCGTCATCGTCATGCACCGCCTGCCGTGTGGATCGTGAGAGCTGTTGCGCCCCGGCCGCCTTCGCGACCGCACCGCATGACCTCACGATCCACCCGTCGTCAGAATCCCGCTGACGGCTGTGGACAACCACTCACTTGTGGACAACTCCCTCACTCACACGGGTAACGGCAACCGTCCCGGTCAGGGAAGTTCGAATCCCAGGTCCCAGCCCTCGTGCGCCTGCGTGCACAGGCAGTCCCGCTCACCGGTCGCCGGCAGCGCCCCCACGGCGTCGAAGAGGACCGTCCGCAGCCGGCCCACGTTCTCGCCGAAGACCCGCATCACTTCGGTGTGCGAGACGCCCTCGCCGGTCTCCGCGCCCGCGTCCAAGTCCGTGACCAGCGCCAGCGCGGTGTAGCACAGCCCCAGTTCACGGGCGAGGATCGCTTCCGGGTGTCCGGTCATGCCCACGATCGCCCCGCCCGCCGCCGCGTACCACTGCGACTCCGCCCGGGTGGAGAACCGCGGCCCCGCTATGACGACCAGCGTCCCCCCGTCCACCGGCTCCCACTCCCGCCCCCGCGCCGCCTTGATCGCCACGGCGCGCCCCGCAGGGCAGTAGGGGTCGGCGAAGGTGGTGTGCACGACGTTCGGAACGACTCCGTCCGCGCGGGCCACCCCGTCGAAGTAGGTCTCGGCCCGTCCCTTCGTACGGTCCACGAGCTGGTCCGGCACGACCAGCGTCCCCGGCCCGTACTCCGGCCGGAGGCCGCCCACGGCGCACGGCGCCAGTACCTGTCGTACGCCTGCCGAGCGCAGTGCCCACAGGTTGGCGCGGTAGTTGATCCCGTGCGGGGGGACGCTGTGGGTGCGTCCGTGACGGGGGAGGAAGGCGACCTTCCGGCCCGAGACCTCGCCGAGGAAGAGGGAGTCGCTGGGGCTGCCGTAGGGCGTGTCCACCTGGACCTCGGTGACGTCCTCAAGGAAGGAGTAGAGCCCCGAGCCGCCGATCACGCCGATCTCTGCGTTCGCATTCGCCATGGCGGTCACACTATCGACGGCCGCCGGGCCGCAGGAGACCCCCAGAGCCAGGCCCGAGCCCGGACACGCCAACATCCCCGCCGTACAAGACCGACGAGGACGTGTGGACGAGACTGCCGAAGAGCCGAAAAGCCGAAGAACGTGGTTCGCTCAGGCCGCGGAAGTGCTGGCGCTCGACGTCGACGAGGACGTCCCCGCCGAAGCCTTGTCCGAACCGGAACCGGAACTCGAACCAGAGCCCGACCCGGAGTCGGAAGACGAGCCCGAAGCCGCCTTCTCGGAGCCCTTCGACGAGGAAGCGGAAGACGAAGCCGGCGAGCTGCTGGAAGACGAGCCGCGGCTGTCGTTCCGGTAGAAGCCCGAGCCCTTGAAGACGATGCCGACCGCGGAGAACACCTTCTTCAGGCGTCCGTCGCAGCTGGGGCACACGGTCAGGGCGTCGTCCGTGAACTTCTGCACCGCCTCAAGGCCCTCGCCGCATTCGGTGCACTGGTACTGGTAGGTCGGCACGTGTCTTCCTCCTGGCACTCTCACTCGATGAGTGCTAACGACGGTCTATAGTGACCTATTCCAACGGATCAGTCCACCGGCACCTGTGGGCGGTGATTCTTCCCACGCGCTCCGTGCGCGCCCCGCGCCGCTATCCGTCCCTCGGCCGACGGCGTCAGCCGCGACCTCAGCGAAACCAGCGTGACCAGCGCAAACGCGGTCCCCACCAGCGGCACCAGGAATCCGGCGCTCGCCCCGCGCGCATCCGCAAGCTGCCCCGCCGCGGTGACCGCGAGGGCCTGCCCCAGCGCCACGGCGCCCGTCAGCCAGGTGAACGCCTCCGTCCGCGCCGAAGCCGGCACCAGCGCCTC
The DNA here is from genome assembly GCF_040643215.1 of Streptomyces sp. NPDC047315. Lineage (NCBI taxonomy): Bacteria > Bacillati > Actinomycetota > Actinomycetes > Kitasatosporales > Streptomycetaceae > Streptomyces > Streptomyces sp. NPDC047315. The sequence goes on from NZ_JBEYTZ010000003.1 coordinate 47,193, forward strand.
CACCAGGGTGTAGCCGCCGATCAGCGCGGGCGCGATGCACAGGCCGACCAGCAGCCCGAGCGCGCCGAGCAGCACCACGGAGTGCGCGGTCCACAGCAGCGACGCCGTCAGCGTCAGCCCGACGTATCCGACGATGACCCGCCGCAGCGGGCCGTTCTTCCAGGCGATGGCGCCGCACGCGATGCCGGCCAGCATGTTGCCCGCCGCGAAGGTCCCGTACAGGACGCCGTTGACGCCCGGGTTGCCGATCTCCTCGCTGAAGGCGGTCACGGAGACCTGCATGCCGCCGAAGACGGAACCGATGCCCAAGAAGGCCACCGCGAGCACCCGCACACCAGGTACGGAGAGGGCGGAAGCACGCTTGTGACCTGCGGCGGAGCCTTCGCCGTGCCCTATAGTTCCGCCGCCGCCCCGCAGGACGGGCGGCTGGGTGCGGTACTGCGCGGCGAAGAGCAGACCGCCCACGAGCGTCAGCGCGCCCTCGGCGATCAGACCGGCCGCCGGGTGCACGCCGGTGCTCAGCGCGGTCGCGAGCACCGGGCCCACCACGAACGTGAACTCGTCCGTCACGGACTCGAAGGCCGCGGCCGTCGACATCAGGGGCGAGCCGTCGAGCTGCGCCGCCCACCGGGCCCGCACCATCGGACCTATCTGAGGTACGGACGCACCCGTCGGCACGGCCGCCGCGAACAGCGCCCACAGGGGCGCCCCGGTCAGCGCGAGCGCGGTCAGACCGGCGACCGAGGCCGTGTGCACCACGACCCCCGGCAGCAGTACTGCGCGCTGTCCGAAGCGGTCGGCGAGCTTGCCGCTCTGCGGCGCGAACAGGGCCATGGAGACGCCGGTGACGGCCGCGACCGCGCCCGCGCTGCCGTACGAACCGGTGGTGTGCTCGACGAGCAGCACGATGCCGATGGTCAGCATCGCGAACGGCTGCCGGGCGGCGAAGCCGGGGAGCAGGAAGGTCCATGCGCCGGGGGTGCGCAGCAGTTGCCCGTATCCGGGGCGGGCCGGCTGCGCCGACTTCTCAGGCCCCTCGGGGCGTCCCCGCGGGGCCTCGGGGGCGCCGTCGGGGTTCGGGGTGACCGCGGAGTCCACGGTCCGTGCCTTTCTGCCGCCTGGTAGCGGGTCCCCGGGGTGCGGGAACCGGCTGAGAGCTGTCCACTCGCGCGGAACTGCGGTAGATACCGGGGCCCACTGCGAGGACTCCTCGGCCGCCATGCGGTCGCGCCAGCTCTGCATCAGGCAGAGGTGGTCGATCAGGTGTGGCCATGGTAACCGGCCAAACCGGACGCCACCGGCCAGCCAGCCAGCCGGCAGGCCGGCCGGTAGGCAGGCGAGCCGGCCGGCCGACAAGCGAGCCGCGCCGCCTGTCGCGTACGCCCGCCCGTGCGACGCGCCACCTGTCTCGAACGCCGCGCGCCGCCCCCGCCTCAGCTTGCCGTGCCCAGCCACCCCGCCAGCTTGCCGCCCTGCCCCACGGCCCTCAGCCGTCGCTCGGCCGCGTCCCGCACCGGGTCGGTCGCCACGACCAGCAGTTCGTCCCCGCGCCTGAGCACGGTCGACGGCAGCGGTACGAAGCTCTTCCCGTCCCGTACGACGAGGGTGACCGCCGCCCCGGCCGGCAGCCGCAGCTCCGCGACCTCCACCCCGTGCATCTTGGACTCGCCCGGGATCGACACGGAGAGCAGGTGCCCGCGCAGCCGCTCCAGCGGCGCCGACTCGATGCCCAGGTCGGACGGTGCCCCCGGCCCCAGCTTCAGGGCCTTGGCCAGCCACGGCAGCGTCGGCCCCTGCACCAGGGTGTAGACGACGACCAGGACGAAGACGATGTTGAAGACCCGGGTGCTGTCGGCCACTCCGGACACCATGGGGATCGTGGCCAGGATGATCGGCACCGCCCCGCGCAGCCCCGCCCACGACAGCAGGGCCTGTTCCCGTACCGGGATCGAGAAGGGCACCAGGCTCACCAGGACCGACAGCGGACGCGCGACCACCGTCAGTATCAGCCCGATCACCAGCGCCGGCACCAGGTCGTCGCCCAGCTCGTGCGGGGTCACCAGCAGCCCCAGCAGGACGAACATCCCGATCTGGGCGAGCCAGCCCAGCCCCTCGGCGAAGCCGCGGCTGGCGGGTGCGTGCGGCAGCTTCGAGTTCCCGAGCACGACCGCGGCCAGATAGACCGCGAGGAAGCCGCTGCCGTGGGCCATGGCGCCCGTCGCGTACGCGATCACCGCGATCGCCATCACGGCGATCGGATACAGACCGGAGGCCGGCAGCGCCACGTGCCGCAGCCCGAAGGCGCCCAGGAAGCCGATGGCCAGACCGATGCCCGCGCCGATGGCCAGCTCCAGCGCTATCTTCCCGACGAGCACGTACCAGTCGTCGACCGGGCCGGCCGTCGAGAAGGCGACGACGAGGATGACGACGGGGGCGTCGTTGAAGCCGGACTCGGCTTCCAGGACGCCGGTGACCCGGGACGGGAGCGGGACCCTGCGCAGTACGGAGAAGACCGCCGCCGCGTCCGTCGACGAGACCACGGCGCCGATGATCAGCGCCTGTCGCCACTCCAACCCGACCAAGTAATGCGCAGCCGTGGCCGTGACGCCCACGCTGACCGCGACACCGATCGTGGACAGCACGACCGCTATGGGCAACGCGGGTTTGATCTCCTGCCATTTGGTGCCAAGGCCACCTTCAGCCAAAATCACCACAAGAGCGGCATAACCTATCACTTGCGTCAGTTCGGCATTGTTGAACGTGACGTTGAAGATGCCGTCCTGGCCTATGGCGACGCCGATGCCCAGGTACAGCAGCAGGCTGGGGAGCCCGCTGCGGGATGAGATGCGCACCGCGGCGACGGCGATCAACAGCACGAGCGCGCTGCTGAACAGGAGCTCATTGAGGTCGTGGACAGTCAGTGGCCGATCCTTCCCCTCGCGCCTCTACGTGCCGGACGATGATTCCGGGCGGCGACACTTCGTTACCTTACCTAATCTTTAACGTTTCCTTGACGCCGGGGTCGAAGTTCGAGGTCCGGGTGGCCAACTGCCGTGAATGGGGCGCAAGGTGACGCTCTGGTGGGGTGCTTGTGGATACCGCGTCGGGGCGAGGCCGCGGCTGCGCCTATGGTTGCTCCAGCACCCCAGGACCAGCTTGCGCCTCGAAGGACAGCGATGCCCTCCAACACAACGGCCTCTTCCCCCAAGAAGAAGAAGGGGCGACGCGGTCGTCTGATCGTGATCCTCCTGGTGCTGGCACTCCTCGGGGGCGTCGGCTACGGCGGCTACTGGGGCGTCGACGCGGTCCGCGCCTCCTTCCCGCAGACGACCGGCGAGATAAAGATCGACGGGCTCCAGGGCAAGGTCGAGGTGAAGCGGGACGACTACGGCATCCCGCAGCTGTACGCCGACAGCGACGAGGACCTCTTCCGCGCCCAGGGCTTCGTCCACGCGCAGGACCGGTTCTGGGAGATGGACGTACGCCGGCACATGACCGCGGGCCGCCTCTCCGAGATGTTCGGAAAGGACCAGGTCGAGACGGACGCGTTCCTGCGCACGCTGGGCTGGCGCAAGATCGCCCAGCAGGAGTACGACGAGAAGCTCTCGGCCGAGACGAAGAAGTACCTGGACGCGTACGCGGCGGGCGTCAACGCGTACCTCAAGGACAAGGCGGGCAAGGAGCTCTCGGTCGAGTACGTGGCTCTCGGGTTCGTGAACGGCGACTACAAGCCCGAGCCGTGGACGCCGGTGGACTCGGTGGCCTGGCTCAAGGCGATGGCGTGGGACCTGCGCGGCAACATGCAGGACGAGATCGACCGTTCACTGATGACCAGCCGGCTGTCCCAGGACCAGATCAAGCAGATGTACCCGGAGTACCCGTACGAACGGAACAGGCCGATCGTCGACCGGGGTGCGGTCGACGAGTCCGACAACCGCTTCGACCTGAAGGCCGAGCCTTCCCGCGACAGCGACAATGACAGCGGCTCCAACGGGAACAACGGCAACGGGAACGGCAACGGGAACAACGGCGGCAACAGCAACAACAGCAATAACGGCAGCAATAACAACAGCGGCAGCAACGGCAGCAGCAACAACGACGGCATCTCGTCCAACAGCAGCGCCAACAACGAGGGCTTCACCGGCGGCACCAACTCCTCCGACGCCATCGAGGGCCTGAACACGCAGCTCTCCTCCCTCTCCGACAACCTGGACGCGCTCCCCGCCCTGCTCGGCCCGAACGGCAGCGGCATCGGATCCAACTCCTGGGTCGTCTCCGGCAAGCACACGACCACCGAGAAGCCCCTGCTCGCCAACGACCCGCACCTCGCGCCGCAGCTCCCCTCGCTCTGGTACCAGATGGGCCTGCACTGCCGCGAGAAGTCCGAGTCCTGCACGTTCGACACCGCCGGCTACACCTTCTCCGGCATGCCCGGCGTGATCATTGGACACAACCAGGACATCGCCTGGGGCATGACCAACATGGGCGCCGACGTCACCGACCTCTACCTGGAGAAGATCTCCGGCGACAGCTACACCTACGACGGCAAGCAGAAGCCGCTGGAGGTGACCGAGGAAGTCATCAAGGTCGCGGGCGGCAAGAGCAAGACGATCACCGTGCGCGCCACCGATCGCGGCCCCCTCGTCTCCGACCGCAGCACCGAGCTGGAAAAGGTCGGCCAGCAGGCCCCGGTCTCGAACTCCGCCCCGGACCGCGCCACCGGCTACGGCGTCTCCCTCCAGTGGACCGCGCTGCAGCCCGGCAACTCCATGGACGCCGTCTTCGAGCTGAACCGCGCCGGCGACTTCGACTCCTTCCGCAAGGCCGCCCGCAAGTTCGAGGTGCCGTCGCAGAACCTGATCTACGCGGACGCCGAAGGCAAGATCGGCTACCAGGCGCCCGGCAAGATCCCGGTGCGCGCCGAGGGCAAGGGCGACAAGCCCGCACCCGGTTGGGACCCGTCGTACAAGTGGGACGGCTACATCCCCTTCGAGGAGATGCCGTACGAGGAGGACCCCGAGCGCGGCTACATCGTCACCGCCAACCAGGCCGTGATCGACGACTCGTACAAGCACGACCTCACCGTGGACTGGGGCTACGGCGCCCGCAGCCAGCGCATCAACGACATGATCGAGCAGAAGATCAAGGACGGGGGGAAGATCTCCACCGAGGACATGCGCACGATGCAGACGGACAACAAGAGCGAGATCGCCAAGCTGCTGACGCCGATCCTCATGAAGATCAACATCTCCGACCCGAACGTCCGCGAGGCCCAGAAGCTGCTGGAGGGCTGGGACTACAGCCAGGAGCCGGACTCCGCAGCCGCCGCGTACTTCAACTCCGTGTGGCGCAACATCCTCAAGCTCGCCTTCGGCAACAAGCTCCCCAAGGAGCTGCGCGTCAAGGGCGACTGCCTCTTCGTCCGCCCGGCCGGCAGCAACGCCCCGGCCGACCAGATCGAGCCGGTCGAGGAGTGCGGTACGCGCGACGCCGACTCCGCGCAGCCGGACGGCGGCGACCGCTGGTTCGAGGTGGTCCGCTCGATCCTGGAGGACGAGGACAACCCCTGGTGGCAGTCGCCGCGCAGTCGTACGGACAAGGCGACCGACACCCGTGACGAACTCTTCGCCCGCGCCATGGAGGACGCCCGCTGGGAGCTCACGGCCGAGATGGGCAAGGACATCGACAGCTGGAGCTGGGGCCGACTGCACCAGCTGACGCTGAAGAACCAGACCCTGGGCACCGAGGGCCCCGGCGTGGTCAAGTACCTGCTCAACCGCGGCCCGTGGAACCTCGCCGGCGGCGAGGCCACCGTGAACGCCACCGGCTGGAACGCCGCGGCGGGCTACGACGTGGTGTGGGTGCCGTCGATGCGGATGGTCGTGAACGTCGGCGACTGGGACCGGTCGCGCTGGATCAACCTCTCCGGCGCGTCGGGACACGCCTACAGCGCGCACTACACCGACCAGACGGACAAGTGGGCCAAGGGCGAGCTGCTCGAATGGTCCTTCACCCCCGAAGCGGTCCAGAAGAACACCGTCGACACGCTCACCCTCACCCCGGCGACGGGCTGAGCACCGGCCGTCAGACGCGACCTGTGCGCGTCTGACGGCCGGCAGCAACGACCAGAAGAGTCAGAAGCGCCGGACGCCGTCCGGGGTGACCACCGCGTGCACGGGGTGGTCGTGCGCCTCCTCAGGAAGGTGCGCGACCACCTCGTTCGCGTACAGCAGCACCACCAGCGGCGGCACCGCCGTCGTCGCGGAGTCCGCGAGCCGGGCGAGCACCCGGTCGTACGAGCCGCCGCCGCGCCCCAGACGCATCCCGCGCGCGTCCACGGCCAGCCCGGGCAGCAGAACGGCGTCCGCCTCCCGTACGGCATCGGGCCCGAGTCGCGGCCCCGCCGGCTCCAGCAGCCCGCGCCCGGCGCGCACCAACTGCTCGGCGCCCTCGTACGCACCCCAGTCCAGGTCGTCGTCGGCCATCAGGACCGGAAGCAGTACGCGTACGCCCCGGGCACGTAGCGCGTCGAGGAGCGCGCGCGTACCAGGTTCGCGCCCCACGGAGACGTACGCGGCGAGGGTGCGGGCACCGGTGAGCTCGGGGAGGGAGAGGGCCTGCCGGGCGATGGCTTCGGCGGCCTGCCGGACGTCGTCGGGTGACAGTCGCGCGCGGGCATCCAGCAGGTCACGCCGTAGGGACCGCTTCGCGGCACCCGGCCCGCTTGCGGCTCGGCCGCCGGCGGCCGAGCCGTCCGGACCCGTCGCCGCGCCTTCGGGGCGTTCGTCGCCCGCCGCCGCCGTCACCGCCGCCCCACCCGGGAAATCCCGAGGGAATGCACGACTTCTCCCGATTTCCTCCGCATCTTTCCCCTGCTTTCACCCTGACTTCGCACCATCTCTCCTCCGCATATCCACCGGATATTGTGCCGAGCATGACTCAGTCGAACCTCAGGATCAGCAAGGCGGTCATCCCCGCCGCCGGCCTCGGTACGCGCTTCCTGCCTGCCACCAAAGCCACTCCCAAGGAGATGCTGCCTGTCGTCGACAAACCCGCGATCCAGTACGTCGTCGAAGAGGCGGTCGCCGCCGGACTCTCCGACGTACTCATGATCACAGGGCGCAACAAGCGCCCCCTGGAGGACCACTTCGACCGCAACTACGAGCTGGAGGAGGCGCTCTCCCGCAAGGGCGACGAGCCGCGGCTGAAGAAGGTCCAGGAGTCCAGCGACCTGGCCACCATGCACTACGTGCGCCAGGGCGACCCGCGCGGCCTCGGCCACGCCGTGCTGTGTGCCGCCCCGCACGTCGGCAGCCAGCCCTTCGCCGTCCTCCTCGGCGACGACCTGATCGACCCGCGCGACCCGCTGCTGTCGCGCATGGTCGAGATCCAGGAGCGCGAGGGCGGCAGCGTCGTCGCCCTCATGGAGGTCGAGCCCGCCCAGATCCACCAGTACGGCTGCGCCGCCGTCGTGCCCACCGGCGAGGGCGACGTCGTACGGGTCACCGAACTCGTCGAGAAGCCCGAGCCGGCCGAGGCGCCGAGCAACCTCGCCGTCATCGGCCGCTACGTCCTGGACCCCGCGGTCTTCGCGATACTCCGCGAGACCGCGCCGGGCCGCGGCGGCGAGATCCAGCTCACCGACGCGATCGCGAAACTCGCCGCCGACGAGTCGATCGGCGGCCCCGTCCACGGCGTCGTCTTCCAGGGCCGGCGGTACGACACCGGCGACCGCGGGGACTACCTGCGGGCCATTGTCAGACTCGCGTGCGAACGTGAAGACCTGGGGCCGGAGTTCCGCGACTGGCTCCGCCACTACGTGACCGAGGAGATGCAGCAGTGAGCAGCAGGACCTGGTCGGTCGACGACCACCTGGAGGACGTCCTCACGGCCGTGCGCCCGCTCGATCCGATCGAGCTGCAACTCCCCGACGCCCAGGGCTGCGTCCTGGTCGAGGACGTCACAGTCCCCGTCGCCCTGCCGCCCTTCGACAACAGCTCGATGGACGGGTACGCGGTGCGGGTCGCCGACGCGGCCGGCGCCAGCGAGGATTTCCCCTGCGTCCTCACCGTCATCGGGGACGTCGCGGCCGGCGGCGCCGCACCGCCGACCGTCGGCCCCGGCCAGGCCGCGCGGATCATGACCGGCGCCCCGCTGCCGCCGGGCGCCGAGGCCGTCGTCCCCGTCGAGTGGACGGACGGGGGCACGGGCGGCGGCGCGGCCACCACGATGCTGCCGGCCGGCGAGGCCCCCGAGGGGGCCAGCGGCGAGGTCCGCGTGCACCGCGCGGTCGAGCCGGGCGCGCACGTGCGCTCCCGCGGCAGCGACGTCCAGGCCGGTGACCTGGCCCTCGCCCGCGGCACCGTGCTCGGCCCGCCGCAGATCGGCCTGCTCGCAGCCATCGGTCGGGGCACGGTCCGGGTCCGCCCGCGCCCGCGCGTGGTCGTGCTGTCCACGGGCAGCGAGCTGGTCCAGCCCGGCGAAGCCCTCGGCGAAGGCCAGATCTACGACTCGAACAGCTTCGCGTTGGCCGCCGCCGCGCGGGACGCCGGAGCCCTGGCGTACCGGGTCGGCGCGGTCACGGACGACGCGGACGTGCTGCGCGCCACCATCGAGGACCAGCTCATCCGCGCCGATCTGGTGGTCACCACGGGCGGCGTCAGCGTCGGGGCGTACGACGTCGTCAAGGAGGCGCTGGCGGCGGTCGGCGAGGCGGACGCGGGGGAGGACGAGGTCACGCCCGGCAGCGGCGTGGACTTCCGCAAGCTCGCGATGCAGCCCGGCAAACCGCAGGGGTTCGGCACCGTCGGCCCCGACCACACCCCGCTGCTGGCCCTGCCCGGCAATCCCGTCTCCTCGTACGTCTCCTTCGAGCTGTTCGTACGCCCCGCGATCCGCACGCTCATGGGGATGGCGGACGTCCACCGGCCCCGGGCGCGCGCCGTTCTCAAGGCCGACGCCGCACTGCGCTCGCCGGCGGAGCGCCGTCAGTTCCTGCGGGGCACCTACGACCGCGACGCGGGCACGGTCACGCCCGTGGGCGGCACCGGCTCCCACCTGATCGCGGCCCTCGCGCACGCCGACTGCCTGATCGTGGTGCCGGAGACGGACACCATGGTCGGGCCGGGCGCGGAGCTGGAGGTGATCCTCCTCGGATGACGGGCCCGCGGCCGTACGGCCCCGAGGGGCGGGCTGACGGGTGGACGGTCGGTCCGGCGGCGTGCGGCCCGTCGGTCCGGCGGTGCGTTCCGCGGTCGGTGCGTTCGGCGTCGGCCGGTGCGCCATCCGCTGGCCGGTGCGGTCTCCGCATGACGGTACGGTGTCTGCGCACGCAGGCCCGTGGCCCGTACGGACCTGCCAGGCCCGGGAGCGGCGACGACCGAATGAGCATCCAATGAGCACTGACGGCGGCAGCAGGCTGACGCACCTCGACGCGGCGGGCGCGGCCCGCATGGTCGACGTCTCCGGGAAGGACGTCACGGCGCGCACCGCCCGCGCCAGCGGCCGGGTCCTCGTCGCCCCGCGCGTCGTCGAGCTGCTGCGCGGCGAGGGCGTGCCGAAGGGCGACGCCCTCGCGACCGCCCGGATCGCCGGGATCATGGGGGCCAAGCGCACCCCCGAGCTGATCCCGCTCTGCCACCCGCTGGCCCTCTCCGGGGTGACGGTGGACCTGACGGTCGCCGACGACGCCGTGGAGCTCGCCGCCACGGTCCGCACGACCGACCGCACCGGCGTCGAGATGGAGGCGCTCACCGCCGTGACCGTGGCCGCGCTGACCGTCGTGGACATGGTGAAGGCGGTCGACAAGGCCGCGGTGATCACCGACGTGCGCGTGGAGGAGAAGACGGGCGGCAAGTCCGGCGACTGGAGCCGGTCGTGAGCCGCGGCGGCGAGGTCCACAGCCACGCCCACCCCGGCGACCGCCTCTCGGGAGCCGCCGAGGGCCGCAGACGCTGCCTGGAGGTCCGCGCCCTGGTGATCACGGCGTCCAACCGGGCGTCCGCCGGGACGTACGAGGACCGCGGCGGCCCCCTGCTCGTCACCGGCCTCACCGCGCTGGGCTGCACCGTCGACGGACCGGTGGTGGTGCCGGACGGTGCCCCGGTCGGCCGGGCGCTGCGCGAGGCCGTCGCCGCCGCGTACGACGTCGTCCTCACCACCGGGGGCACCGGCCTCTCGCCCACGGACCGCACCCCCGAGGAGACCCGCGCCGTACTGGACTACGAGGTTCCGGGCATTCCCGAGGCGATCCGCGCCTTCGGCGCAGGGAAGGTGCCGACGGCGGCGCTCTCCCGGGGACTGGCGGGCGTCGCCGGCCGTACGCTGGTCGTGAACCTTCCCGGTTCCCCCGGTGGCGTACGGGACGGTCTCGCGGTGCTGGAGCGACTGCTGCCGCACGCGATCGACCAGATCAGGGGCGGTGACCACCCCGCGCCGCCGCCCGGCCCCGACGACCACCGGGAGACCAGACCCTCCGGGAGTCCGAACTGAACGCCCCCTGGCCGGTCGTACTGGCGGACGGCGACGTCGTCCTCCGCCCGATAAGGCTGCGCGACCAACGCAACTGGCGCGAGGTCAACCGGCGCAACCGGGACTGGCTGCGCCCCTGGGAGGCCACGGTCCCGCCGCCCGCGCCGGGCGCACCGCCCGCGCAACGTCCGACGTACCGACAGATGGTCCGCCACCTGCGGGCCGAGGCGAACGCGGGCCGCATGCTCCCCTTCGTGATCGAGTACCGGGGGCGGCTGGTGGGCCAGTTGACGGTGGCCGGGATCACCTGGGGCTCCATGTGCTCGGGCCACGTGGGGTACTGGGTGGACCGGGACGTCGCCGGCCGCGGAGTGATGCCGACGGCCGTGGCGCTGGTCACGGACCACTGCTTCCGCACCGTCGGGCTGCACCGGATGGAAGTCTGCATTCGCCCCGAGAACGGACCCAGCCGCCGGGTGGTGGAGAAACTGGGATTCCGGGAAGAGGGGATCCGTCCACGCTATCTCCACATCGACGGCGCCTGGCGGGACCACCTCGTGTTCGCACTGACGGCCGAGGAAGTGCCCGAGGGGCTGCTCCGCCGCTGGCACCAGGCCCGACCGCAGGCACCGCAGGGCCCTCAAGGAACCCGGTAAATAAAATATGTGTTCGAAAACTACCGCCATTGACGATGTGATGATCCAAACAATCGCAAGAAAAGCCCGTCATATCAGCGGGATCGTGCGACACACCGGGCCAATTGGCGGATGCCCTTGCAAGAATCCCTCTACGGTGTGACCGTGAGCAGCAGCGGCCTCATCTACGCAGTCATCGTCGGGGCCTGGGCCGCCTACTTGGTGCCGATGTGGCTCCGCAGGCAGGACGAGCTAAACGAGGCTCGTCCGACGGAACGCTTCTCCACCGCCATCCGGCTGCTGTCCGGACGCGGGGCGATGGAGCGCCGATACGCCAAGGAGCTGCGGGACCGCACCCCGGAGCAGCCCGAGTCCGACGTCCACCCGGATGCCGCCACGGAGCCCTTGAGCACCGTGGACGTCCGGGCCTTCGCCGCGCCCCGCACCGAGGTCCGGACCACCCCTCCGGACCTGGCGCAGGCGCCGGCGCAAGCGCCCGAACCCGCCCGGCAGCCCCGCCGCCCCCGGCCGCGGCCCAGCCGCGCGGCGGCCGAGCGCGCCCGGCGCAGCAAGGTGCTGGCCCGGCGACGCCGGACGACGGTGCTGCTCTTCGTGGCGTTCACGGCGGGCACGGTCGTCGCCGCGGTCGGCGGCGTCGGCTTCCTGTGGGCGCCGGCCGCCCCCGCGGTGCTCCTCAGCCTGTACATCGGCTACCTGCGCACCCAGGAGCGCCGCCGCTTCGCCGTCGTCATGGACCGGCGCCGCGCGGAGGCTGCGGCGCAGCGCCTGCGCGAGACCCGGCACTCCCGGCACGGCCGCCGGTCCGCCCCGCCGGCCCCGGCGCCCGCCGCCGAGCCCGGTGAGGCGCCCGAGCCCCACCCCGAGCCCGAGCCGGCGCCGCTCTCGCCCCAGGAGGCGGGCCGCCGCGCCCTCGTCGAGCAGACGGACCACGCGGAGTGGGTCGACCAGCAGCGCGACCGCGGCCCGGCGACGGGCGACAGCTGGGACCCGGTCCCCGTCCCCCTGCCTACGTACGTGACGGCCCCCGTCGCCCCGCGCGCCACGAGCGGCATCGACATGAACGACCCGGAGACCTGGAGCTCGGCCCGCTCCTCCGCCGCGGACCCGCCCCGCGGCGACACCCCGCCGCCGCGCCAGCAGCCCCAGCCCCGCCGCACGACCCGCGACCGTGGCCGCACCCCCCTCTTCGACCAGTACGCCGACGAGGACCGCCCCCGCGCCGCCAACGAGTGATCGCCCCGCCCCACTCCGGGGGGGGGCGAAGCCGCCCCCCGACCAGCACGGGAGCGGATTTCCGAGCACCCCGATCGGGATGCTAGAGTTTCACTCGTTGCAAGGGCCTGTGGCGCAGTCTGGTAGCGCACCTCGTTCGCATCGAGGGGGTCTGGGGTTCAAATCCCCACAGGTCCACAACAGCTCAGAGCCTCCGTCGGAGAGATCCGGCGGAGGCTCTGTGGCGTTGTACAGCAGTGAAGTACAGCAACTACTCCGGATCTTGCGCGCCCAGGTGCCGGCCCAGCCGCAGGAGCGCCTTGCGGGTCTCCTCCGACGGCACGTGCGTGTACACCTCCATCGTCACCGCGATCTTGCTGTGCCGGAGGATCTGCATCGCGATCCTGGGGTGCACGTCCAGCGCGGCGAGGAGCGAGCCGCAGGTGTGACGGGTGTCGTGGAGCCGGATCGTACGGACGTCGGCGCGGGCGCAGCGGTCCGCGAACGACCGGTTGAAGTTGCGCGGTTCGACGGGCGTCCCCCAACGGGTGGTGACGACGAAGTCCGAGCCCGACCACTGGTCGCCGGCTGCCTTGCGGGCCGCTGCCTGAGCCTTGTGCCGTAGCTGCAAGGCGGTGTGGGCGATCTGCGGCAGAGGGAGCGTGGCCATCGACGCGTCGGTCTTCGCCTCGTCGTGCACCAGTTGGCGCCTGATGCGCTGGAGTTGCTTCTCCACCGTGACCTCACCGGCTTCGAGGTCGACGTTCGACCAGGTGAGCCCCAGCACCTCGCCGCGCCGGAAGCCGAGTACGAGGATGAGCACGTACGCCGGGTACAGCGGATCGCCCGCCGCACGGGCGGATTCCAGGAACTGCCGTGCCTCCTCCACGGACCACGGCTTGCGCCGTGTCCGGCGCGCGGATCGCACCTTGACGAGAGCGGCCACGTTCTTCAAGATCAGCTCCTCGGCCACGGCGTTGCTGAGCGCCGACCGCAGCACCGCCCGGGCGTCCTGCACGGTGCGTCGGGAGGCGATCTGCCCGCAGCACCGGCCGACCGCGCAGCAACGGCGCCGCTGCCGGGGGTTCCTGTGCGTCTCCGGCCGTCGGGCGTCCTTGCCCTGGGCGCAGCACTGGCACTGCGCCAGCAGGGTGTTCACCCAGCTCCGGACGTCACGGACGGTCAGTTTGTCGAGCCGCTTGGAGCCCAGGTGCGGCGTGACGTAGAGACGGACGTGCATGGCGTACGTCTCGGCGGTCTTGGGCTTGAGGTCGGGCTCCACGACGTCCTTGAGCCATCGCTCCAGGTAGGTCCCGAGCGTCGGGGTCGAGGTGGCGACCGGGCCCTTCTTGGACTCGGCGTGGAGTTTGATCCACTTGTCGTGGACCTCGTCGCGGGTCTTGCCGTAGACGTACTTGCGCCCCTTGGTGCCGTCGGGCCGGGTGACCCAGACGTAGGCGGCGAAGGTGTTTCGGTACGGGTAGATGGAGCCTTCGCCGTTGCTGCGCTTGCCGGTCATGCGGGCACCTCCTCGGCGTCGGCGGTGACGCGTTGGACGTAGTCGTCGACCCAGGCCGGGAGGATGCGGCGGTTGCGGCTGACCTTGACGGAGCGGATCTGGCCGGTGAGGACGAGGGTCTTCGTCTTGGAGAGGCCGAAGCCGAGCATGGCGGCGACCTCGGCCGTGGTGTGCCACCTGCGGGTGATCACCGTCATGGGGTGTCCCCTCCTTCCACGCGGTGGGCGATGAGGGCGGCTTCGGGGGAGTGGCCGCGGCCGGCGTCGCGCCAGTGGCTGACGGTGGTCGTGGGGCGGTTGGCGATGCCCAGGGTCTGACGGCGTTGGTGTGCCCGGTGGTTGGTTCGGGCGGTACGGAGTGCGGTCAGGGTGGTGGAGTAGCGGCGGGACTTGGTGGAGAAGTGGCCGCGGTAGCCGAGCATGTGGGCCCAGCGGCGCAGTTCGAGGGGTGCGAAGGGCGGGAGTGCGCCGAGCCACCAGCAGGTGGCGATCATGCGGAGTACGTGGGCGCGTACGGGGAGCAGGGCGAGGTCCGTGGCCGCACGGACGCGGGTGTCGACCGCTCCGGCCGTCTCGGCGCCCTTGGTGGCGTACTTGGCGATGTACGCGGCGACCGCGCCGTGTGCGGCGACGGGCCGGACGTCGACCTGAGCCCCGAAACGGAGGGTGCGGAGGCCGATGACGTCGGTGCCGGGGGCGCGGAGTCGTACGCTCCCGGCCGCGGTTCGTACGGCGGAGGTGAGGAGGTCGATGGTGGCCCAGTCGGGTGGAGCGGTGTTGGGGCCGTCGGGTCCGTCGAGGCGGATGGTGGCGTGGAAGTGGATCAGGCCGCGTCGTTGGTACTCGGCGACTTTGGCGTAGGAGAGCCGGGTCGTCTGGGCGAACTCGGCGCGGGTGAGGTGGGCTCGACGGGCGAGTTCCCGCTTCAGCTCGATGGTGAAGCGGTGCCAGAGGTGACCGGCGCGGGATTGCCAGAGGACGGCGCCGGCGTAGTCGTAGCAGCGGGGGCAGAGCGGTTCGCCGAGCCGGAGGTCCGTACGGTCGTGGCGGACGTGGCAGCCGACGGGGAGACCGTGCGGGCAGCTTTCCCTGGGCGAGCGGGGGCGGCAGGCGATGACTGTGCCGTTCCGCTCGCGGCGGGTGTGGACCGGGCCGAAGCCGGGGGCGGTGAGGGTGGCGAACACTTGAGGGTGGCCGCTGGCCGTCTCGGGGACTCCCTTGCCGCCGAGGAGTCCGGCGCGGATCAGGTGGTAGGTGTCGGCCCGGTAGAGGCGGGCGCAGGCCGGGCAGACGGCGGCGCGCCGGTTGCCGCATGCGACGAGGAGCCGGCCACCGTACTCACCGGACGAGTGGCTGTGCAGGGCGTGACCCGTTGTCGTGTCGAAGACGGTGGACTCACCGACGAGGTGGACGGGGTTGGTGCAGCCGTTGAGGCTGGTGATGTTGCGGCGCCAGGCGTCGAAGCCGGGTGCGCCGGCGCGTTCGAGGAGGGCGGAGACGGCGGACGGGAGGCTCGTGGGCTCGTTCATCGGGAGCCTCCGAACGCCTGGCCCATGGCCGCGGCGACGGCCTGGGGGCGCGTCTTCGCGCTGAAGCGCAGGGTCGGGTCGGTGAGCCAGAGTGCGGCGGCGTGAGCCGGGCAGAGGCGCTGTTCCGTACCGTCGTACCCGACGAGGACGACCTCTTCCCGGCCGTCGCACGTCGAACGGTCGTCGGCGCGTAGCTCGCACTCGGGCAAGGGCGGACGCTTCCTGGTGGACAATGGGTGTCGACTCCTTTCACTGCTCAGGTGGCGGATGGAGTGGGTTCCTGACGGGGTCGGGTTTGGCGACTTCGCGCCCCGTCGGGAACCCCTGAACGTGGTGTCAGGGGGCATGGCCCCTTTCCCTTCTGGTGTTGGGGACTCAGAACCGGATCTGGCCGAGGAAGCCGGCCACGGTGTCGATGGCCGTACGGACGGCGGGAGCGGCTGCCGTGGTGGCCAGGAGGAATCCGAACGCCGCGGAGATCAGGACGTGCGGCCAGCGCAGGTAGTGGATGCGCAGGAGGAACCAGATCAGCAGGCCGAGCAGGAGCACGGCGGACATGGAGATCAGCACGACGTCTCCCGCGCGGGCGCCTGGCGGGGTGCCGACGGTCGACAGGCTGCCAACTCCGGGAGGTCCGGCGAGAGGTGGGCGTACTGCGCTGCGACGGCTTCCGCCTCCGTCTCGGAGACGAGGAACGAGCGGGCGCGTTCCCAGCCGTCCCCGGAGGCGAGGACAGCGGTCCCGGCTTGTTCGGGCGGTATGGCCTGGGCGGCTTTGAGGGCGTCGGGGTTGAGGTCCCCGAGGGTCATCTCCGCCGTACCCGGATCGGACACGCGGTGGCAGACGCGGCCGGCGAGTTGGGCTCGAAGGGCGGTGACGCCCGGACCCATGTCGGAGCCGACGCGTTGGCCGGCGACGACGAGGAAGACGCCGAGTGCCGCTCCGAGCTGGGCGATGCGGATGAGCGCGGTGGCTGCTGCCTGGGCTTCGTCCTTCTCGCTGCGGTTGGCGATCAGGAACAGCTCCGCGATCTCGTCGACGATGACGACGACGGGGACGGGCCGGGTGGGTTCGGGGAGTCCCCAGACGTTGCGGACGTGGGCTTCGCGGCAGACCGCCATGCGGTCGAGGGTGAGGTCCACGAGCGCGGACAGGAGCTTGACCGCCTGGGCGCGGTTGGTGGCGAGGGCGGAGAGGCGGGAGCCGTAGAGGGAGAGTTCCATGCCGCCCTTGCAGTCGATGCCGACCAGGGCCACGGGCTGCGGTGCGAGGCCGGCGACGAGGGCGTTGACGAGCGTCGACTTTCCGGAGCGCGTGGCACCGACGATCAACCAGTGGGGTACGCGCCGGAGGTCGACCACCCAGTGGGCACCGGTCTCCAGGACTCCCACGGTGACGCGGAGGAGTTGGTGGGTGTGCTGGTGGCGGGTGTGCCGGGCCTGTTGGGGCGTCTGAAGCGGGTCCGAGGGGGACGCCGTGATGCGTACGACACCGGGCTTCCACGGGGTCACGCGGACCGCGTGCACCTCCCAGGCATGGGCCATGGCGGGCGCGGCCTTGATGTAGTCGTCCGGTGTCTGGCCGGGGAGCAGTCGGGCGAGTAGGTGGAAGCCCGTACGGGTCGGCCGGATGAATCCGCATCGGGGGACGCGTGGTTGGGGCGGCGGTGCGCCCTTGCCGACGAGCCCGGAGACGACGGTGAGCGCGGCCTTGCGGCTGACGGCGAGGCCGGAGGCGGCCATGAGCGGTCGCCAGGTGCGGAGGACGCGGAGGCAGGCGGTCGGGTATCCGAGCGCCAGCCACCAGGCTGCCGGGTAGCGGGAGCGCAGAACCGGGCTCAGCGTGAGCACGGTCGCGGTGAGGAGCAGGAGCGCGAGGGCGGTCCAGCTCGGCCAGGTCGAACCGGTGTCGTGGTGGGAGGAGGCCGTTAAGGTCACTGCCCACCGCCCTTGCCAGCGGGCGCGGTGAGGGGCTTGATCTCCTCGGCGCGGAAGGCGATCCCGTGCCGGCCGTCGTTCTCCCACGGCATCGCGATGAGGTCCTGGACCTGGACGGGCATGCCGAGCTGCACGCCGGTGGGCTCACCGGGCACGCTCACGTTGACGACGTCGGCGGACGCCCCGGTCATGAGGCAGAGGCCCACCTGGTACATCGTCTTGCCCGTCGCGCGGTCGATCTTGAGCTGACCGGTCTCGCGGTTGGCGACGCGCGGGGACGGTGCGACGGCGCAGATGATCCCGGTGAACTTGGCGGTGTCGATCGGAAGGGTTGCCACGTACTGAACTCCTCTGTGAAGGCACCCGGAGGCTGTTCCTTCGGGTTGGTTGACCACCCGTAGTACGGGTGGACTTCCACCATGGAGCCCGTAGTACGGGTTGTCAAGCGACATGTAATGAGCGAGGCTGTGTCCACGATCGTGGATGGCAAGTTCACGCGGGTGAGCGCAGCAGCAGCGACCACGGCACGGAGGACACACATGCCGCCGAAGAAGACGCAGCCGAAGTACCGCCAGATTGCGGACTACCTGCGGGAAGGCATCCTCAACGGCACGTTCCCGGCCGGCCAGCCGCTCCCCTCGGAGGAGATCCTGGCCAAGCAGTTCCAGGTGACCCGCCCCACGGTGCGTCAGGGGCTGACGGAGCTACGGGCGTCCGGTCTGGTCGAGGCGATCATGGGCCGGGGGACCTTCGTCCGCTCGCCCCACAACCGTCCGAGCCTCACGCGCCCGCGGGGAGTGCGACGCACGGCTGACGGCCGGTACGTCGAGGCCGACGGCATCCGCTGGACGGATGACGACAGCGCCACGGTGACGCGCACGGACGCCCCGCTCGCTTTGGCGGATCTGTTGCGCATCCCTCCGGGCGAGCCGATGTTCACCCATGACGCGCTCCAGACCGCGGACCAGGGCCGCCTACGCCAACTCCACCGAACGTACGTCCCCTTCTCCGTGCTCGCGGACACGAGCTACGACGCCGAGCCGCTGCCGCCCGCGCCGGAGTTGTACGGGGTGCTCGCCGAGCTGGGCCACGAACTCACCTTCACGGAACACGTCCGCCCCCGCATGCCTCTCCCGGACCAGGCCCAAGCGCTCCGCCTCCCGGAGGGCGTCCCTCTGCTCCACATCCTCCGCCTGACCACCAACCAGACGGGCAATCCGCTCGCACTGGAGGAGTTCCACCTCCCGGGCGAAGACCTGGAAGTCTCGTACCCCCTCTGACCACGACGAGCCCACCCGCCCTGTGTGGTTCAAACTTTCTCTACTTCATCAAGGCGGCTCGCTCCGCTCGCCGCGAATTTTTCCTCGACCACTCGCGGGCTAGGAGCTCAGCAATCCGAGGTCAGGGAAGCAGTACGCGGCTAGGGCGCCCGGGTATACGGCTCTAGGAATCCGCCCTGCCGGCCGGAGAGAAGCCCGCCTCACGTGTCAGGCAACGATTTGCCATCACCAAAGTCAATTCGCTGCATCGAAGTGACGAGATCCTGAAGCAGGAGAATCGCTGGATATCCTGTTCCGACCCAAGTAGTCCCCATAAAATCTGTCATCCATAGCGCGCATCCCTGAATGAAATTGCCTCGAGCTTTGCTCTCCCCAATGCGAAATCCACTCCCTTCTCCGAAAAATTCTTCAAGAATCACCTCCAAGATCACCTTCATGCCCTCGGAGGCTTCGTTGTTCATCTCCATCTGGGAGCGAATAAGTACGTGACTGGGAATCTCCAATCTGCGCCCACAGATCTCGGCACATCGAACCAGGAACGCCATCGAAGTTATCTGAGCCTCACGTGGGCTAGACTCGGAACGCTCCATGAGCAAGCTAAGGCAGTCCTGAAAAAGCTCGTCATCTCCCAGCCACCATGAGGTGAGGGCCCTCGATAGTGCGGCAGCCGAAACTGGATCGATAATGGAATCGGGTTGAAAGTTACCGCAAAGAAACGACAGTGCGGCCGTAGCGGCGCGAATTATAGATGGGTGCACGCCATCGTGCTCACGGATCGACGCCCGAGTGGGCGCGCCATCATTCACATGGAGTAGCATTTCGGGGGACCCGAGGATCTCCAAGCGGTCCTGCTCGGCTAGCCCTCTAAAGATCTGCCAGAGCTCCTCTGGACTCCAGTCGGATAGAATCTCGACGTCCAGCGCTTTCGGCCCGCTTCTGAGCTCTTCTAACTCGCGAGTTACTGCGGCGGAAATCCCGAAGAAGTCATTGTGAACAAAGCGCCAGCGCCGCATTTGGGGCCATTTTTCGACTGCGCCATAAAAATCACGCTTGATCTTTTTTCGTAAATCTGCGGGTCCTTTTGGGGAGAAGGGAGCGTAGACCACATAGAGAGTCTTGGTGGCGGAATCCCAACCGTCGCATTTCAGGTCGCCCAAATTGCCCACCGCGCGTGCGGCATGGAATGATTCCTTATTGGCGCATCTCATCACTCGGGTGAAGATATCTTCGAATTTGTCGGCAGGTGAGTGCAAGATGAGCAACTTGAATTTGTGCTCCTGCCAAAGTAGGTTGACCCAATTTGGGACATTGGACACGTGCTCCCCCTAAGAGGTCTACAAGGCGCCACAATCCTGGCAGAAACCCGAACCCGCCATTGTGAGTCAAGAGGCTAGCGTGGGCCACTGACACTAGCGGCCCAGGGTCGAGGTTGGCGCGGGGCCGAGCCTAATTCTTCACGCGTTCTGTCCTATTTTGGGACGGTATTTGCTCGGGGTCACTCCACAACGGCGCAAGGTCGAACAGAGTTTCAAGATTAGCGGGCGTCAGCGCTCGCTAATCTTCTGAGATAGGTGACCTCATGGGTCGTCCTGGAATCCGGCCCGAAGTTCTGCATTTCCAAGCTGAGAGCGTTCCTAGGATATTCCAGTGACCCACGCCGCTCGTTCGGGCTGCGGCGCTTGGGCGCCGGTCCCGAACGGCGGCGAGCCAGCAGGACGCCCCGGTCGCCGCGGCAGGGAGCTGGGCGACCGGGGGCGGTGGGTGATCTTCAGGTGGGTGGGGAGTCGTGGGTGAAGTCTTCGTGGGGTATCGGGCCGTGGGGGAGGGATGAGGCACAGGTGGGGCAGGCGTAGAGGGGTGCGCCCTCGGGCGCGGGATCGGTGGTCCAGCGGATTCCCACGGGGGCGTGCGTGGTTAGGCCGCATCCGGCGCACTTGGCGGTGAGGACTCTCGGCGGGGGCGACGTCAGCGCGTTTGCGATCACGTTCGGCTGCCGTGAGCGGCGGCACGGAGTACGTGGAGTTGAAGGGTGTCGTCGAGCAGGGCGTAGGGGCGGACGAGGGCCACGTCCTCGGCGCGGGGTGGGCGTTGTCGTTCGAGGACGTGGGGCGGGGTGGGGGTGGTCCAGGGGGTCATGAACAGCTTGATCGGGGTGAGGGTGGGGCTTGGGGCGCGGTGGCGGCCTCGCGGGCGGGGCGGTCGTCTTCGGAGGCGGCGGGCGATGAGCGTGACCAGCTTCTGCACGTGGTCATCAGCTCCCCGGCGGCCTTTGGGCCGCGAGGCGTTCGGCCAGTTCCAGGGTCAGGCCGGTGACGAGGGTCTGGGCCAGGAGTTGGGCGGCTTCCGGGCGGATGGTTCCGAGGTGCACCAGGCCGTCGCCGTCGACGTTCACGTCCGGCTTGAGGCCGGGGAAGTCGGCGTCGAGGCCGAGCGTGCGGAGCTTGTCCGCGAGGGTGGTGGCGCTGCGGTGGGCGCGGGACCAGCCGCGGACGTAGGGGATACCGGGGACCAGTTCCTCGGCGCGTTTGGCGATCACTCCTCGGCGGTCGGTCACGTCTGCTGCTCCTCTCCGATGTCGTCGGCCGCGGAGCGGCGCCCGCGCGGGCAGGCAGCGTCGGCAGGCCATTCGCAGGTCAGGGCGCGGTCGAGGAGTTCGGCCAGGCGTTCCGCCGTTTCGGGGGAGACGCGGCCGAGTTCGACCAGGCCGTGGCCGAAGGCGTTCATCTGGGCCTGGAGGTAGGGGAAGTCCTTCTCCAGACCGGCCGAGACCAGGACGTCGCGGAGGGCAGCGGTCGCGTCGCGTGCCGCGTACCACGGTTCGCTCTCGACGGGGGACCAGCGGGCCGCGTCATCGCCCATCGGGTGCCGCCTCCGTCCCGGCCATGGCTGCGATCGCCGCGGAGACCGGGAACTCCTCGCCGTACCGGTCGACGCGTTCGAGCAGGCCGGTGGCGGCGACGAGCATCACCGCCAGGGCGACGACGCGGAGCGGGGACGGCTCCGGCGCTCGGGTCGGGGCGGCGAGCCACTGGTAGCGGTCGCCGGAGAGGGGCATCGGGCCGGGGAGGACGACGAAGGAGCCGGTCGCCAAGTACCCGTACGTGGGTGTTCCGTGGCCCTCGGACTCCCTGATCACGGCCCGGTCGAAGCGGTCGCGCGAGCCCGGGGCGATGAGGAAGCCGACCTGCCTGTTGCCCAGGTCGGTCATGACGGGCCCGTGCGGCATGCCCCTCTGCTGGAGCTGGGAGAAGACCTCCACACCCGTCCGCTGCTCGATCACCACGACGTCGAAGTCCCGCCCGGTGGGGAACGGGTGCGGTGCGCGCGGGTCGTCGTCCCACTGCGATGCGCAGTGCTCCGGATCGTCAGCAGCTTCCGACAGCCACTTCCTGCCGCGCCTCGTCATCGTCTGCACGTCGCTTCACCTCAGTCGGTCCACGGCGGCCGAAGTGGGTCGCCGGACTTCCAGAGTTGTGGGAGCGGCCCTGACCAGGGCAGATGACGAGGGATGACAGGGGGTGACGGAGGCCGTCACCCCCTGACGCACCCACCACTTCGCGTGAAAGGCGCCGTCGAGGGGGCGCGTGGTGGCGACGAAGTCCCTATATTCACGAGCAGGTGCACATGCTCACGAACTCCAGTGGGGGAGGCGGAGACGACGGTCATGACACAGCAGATCGGCGCACTCCTCCTCACCGCTCGCAGGGAACGCGGGTGGAGTCAGCCGCGGCTCATCCGGGAGCTGCGGAACGTGGCCGCGCGGCACGGTCAGAAGCTGCCGAGTGATGCGAGCGTGAAGCGCCGCATCGCGAGCTGGGAGAACGAGCACGGTACGCCGGATGAGTTCTACGGTGCGTTTCTGTGCGAGGCCCTGAGCCTGGACCCCCGGGATCTGGGGATGCAGCAGGTGGTACGGAACGAAGCCGGACGGCTGCTGGAGCTGACGTATCCCGACAGCCCGGAGGCAGGCGTCACCGCGATAGCGCCGTTATGGCGGGCCGACCTCGACGGTCACGAGCCGCTGCTCACCTCGGACGTCTCGGACGCCGTGTGGCACGAAGCGTCGCTCCGTTGGCTCGTCGCCCCCGAAGCCGTCGTCCCCACGATCGCCACAGGTGACGGGCCACGCGTCGGGCTCGCCGACGTCGCAATGATCAAGTCGACCGCGGACATGTTCGCCCAGCTCGACGACCGGTTCGGCGGCGACCACGCGCGACAGAGCCTGATCCAGTACCTCAGCAGGGACGTGGCCCCGCTCCTGTCCGGCCAGTACACGCAGGCCGTCGGACGGGCCTTGTTCGCCACCGTCGCCGAAGCGACGCTCCTCGCTGGGTGGATGTCGTACGACGCCTGCCACCACGGGCTCGCGCAACGGTACTTCGTCCATGCGCTCAGGCTCGCGCAGGACGGCGACGACCGACGCATGGCCGGGAGCATCCTGTCCGCGATGAGCCACCAGGCCACGTTCCTAGGCCGCTACACCCAGGCGGCGACGCTGGCCCGTGCGGCGCGCATGGGCATCTCGGGCGTCGCAACGCCGACCCTGCTGGCCCAGTTCCACGCCATGGAAGCGCGAGCACTCGCCCGTACCGGGGACACCCGCGCCTGTGAACTCGCGCTGGCCGAAGCAACCCGGGCCCTGGAACGAAGGAACAGCGACGACGAGCCCGAGTGGATCACGTACTTCGACGAAGTCGAACTCGCCGCGGAGGCCGCGCACTGTTTCCGGGACGTCAGCAGCGCCCGTCAGTCCGTCGCACACGCCGAGAACGCGGTCAGCGGGAGCCACATCCGCAGTGACTTCTTCGCCACCATGGTCCTTGCCGACGCCCACATGCACGCCGGCGAACCGGAGGAAGCCTGCCGCGTCGCGGCCGACGCACTCGACCTGGGCGAGCAACTGAAGTCGGCGCGGTGCGTCAGCTACCTGGCCGAGTTCCGCCGCAACCTCGCCCGGGCCGGGGAGACCGCCGTCGTACGCGACTTCCACGAGCAGTCCGCGGAGCACCGGCTCTGGCTCGCCACCGAGGCGCGCGGCTGATCGCTCAGAAGGGCTGCCAGTCCTTGCGGCTGCCGCCGGTACGGATCGCTCGCACCCGACGCGCGAACTCGACCGCCGCCTTCTCGTCCGACGCGACCTGGTGGCCCAGCCACAGCGTCATCTTCAACTCACGCAGGTCAGCGAGAACCGGATAGCCGGGCCAGTTCAGCAGGTCGAAGCCGTAGCGATAGACGAACGACTCGTACTCGGCGCGCGTGTGCCAGCCCAGACGTTCGTAGAACAGCGCCGTGAGAACGAGGTCCCACTCCCGCTGCCCGAGCGAGACGTCATCGAGGTCGATCAGCAGGGCCTTGCCGTCCCGGCTGCGGAGCGCGTTGCCGACGTTCGCGTCCCCGTGGATCAGGCCGAAGTCGAGCACCCAGTCCAGCCGGTCGTACTCCTTCTGGATCCGGCCCGTCCGCTCCTCCAGGAAAGCCAAGTCGTCGTCCGCCACGTCGCCACGCAGGTCCCGAAGGGACTCCCAGACGCCGTCGAAGGGGTCGTAGTACGGCAGGCCCAGCGACGCCGGTTCTTCCAGCCAGTGCAGTTGCCGCAGCAGATCCGCCAGCTCAGCCGGGCCCGCGTACTCGTCCCGGTCCTGGGCGCTCATCCAGAACGTGACCGCTCGACCGTCCACCACGAGCGGTTGCTCCACGCCCGCCACCACCCGGGTCGCCGGGAATCCTTCAGCCTCCAGCCAGCGCGCCACCTGGACCGCGCGCCTCGACTCCTCTGACGCCTCGGGGTCGCGGGCGATGCGCACGATCGCGGCGGAGTCGGTGAGGCGGTACACGGCGTTCGAACCGAGGCGGAGGAGCTGGGCGTTCGCCGCGCCGAGTCCAGCCGTACGGCACGCCCGCTCCAGGACCGCGCCCGCCACGTCCGCCGTGAACCCGCTCCCGCCCTCAGCGCCCGAAGTCATGCTTCGACGCTACAGGCCGATCCCGCGCCGGTCTGCTGTACAGCAACGAAGTACAGCAACCAGGCCGACCGCGCATGCGCACCGCGGACCGTGCGCGCCTCTCCGACCAGGACGGGAGACCTCGCCGACCTCGCTGCCCTTAGTTCGCATCGAGGGGGTCTGGGGTTCAAATCCCCACAGGTCCACAACATTGCTGGTCTTGAGTTCGCTCAGGGGCAGTTGGGGAGATCCCGGCGATCATGATGATCGCCGGGATCTTCGTCGTTTCCGGGGCGGTTCTCGATGGAAGCCGCAGCCGCCTTCTGGGATGCGAGGCGGCTTTGGGCGGTGGGTGTGGGTTTGGGGGTTATGTGGTGGGGGAGCGAACCGTTCGGGTCGTCGCTGGCGGACGGCGGCGTTCCGGACTGGGGCGGGCGCGGGAACGGCGCTGTGCATAGGGGCGGTGTTGGGGCCCGGTGCGTTGACGTCCACGGCCGCGGCGGCAGCGGGGCCGGCGTCGGTGCTGGCCTGGCTGGTGCTCGTTGCGGTGAGTCTGCCCGTCGCCCGGGTGTTCGCGGCGCTCGGTGCCCGGTATCCGGACGGGGGTGGTGTGGCGGCCTCCGTCGAGAGGGCGTTCGGGCCTTGGTTGGCCGGGCCCGTGGGGTGGTGGTTCTACTGGGCCGTTCCGTTGGGCGTGCCGGCCGCGGCGCTCATCGGTGGCGAGTACGCGGCTGCCGCTGCGGGTTGGGGGCACTCCGCGGTTCCCGTGATCGCGCTGCTGGTCGTGGGCGCCGCGTACGGGGCCAACCTCGTCGGGCTGCGTCTGTCGGGGCGGCTGCAACTGCTCATGGTCGGCGTCCTGGTGTCGCTGTTGGCCGTTGCGATCGCGGTGGCGGGCACCCATGTGAGGGCTGCCCACTTCACCCCCTTCCTGCCGCACGGTTGGACCTCCGTCGGAGTCGCGGCAGGGATGTTGTTCTTCGCCGTCGCGGGCTGGGGGGCGATCAGTCACCTATCGGCGGAGTTCACCGCACCGGCACGTGATCTGCCCCGAGCCACCCTGCTGGCCTGGGGGATCGTCGCCGTGCTCTACCTGGGGCTCGCCCTCGTCACCGTCGGAGTGCTCGGCACCCGGGCCGGAGCCACCGCCACCCCGCTCACCCTGCTGCTGGAGCGGGGTTTTGGAGCATCCGCGCGGCCTGTGACGGCAGCTGCCGCGCTCCTGCTGACGTTCGGTGCGGTCAACGCGTACCTCGCGGGGGCCGCCCGGTTGGGCGAGGCGCTGGGCCGCCGGGGCGCCATGCCCCGCAGGATCACGATCGGGCCTGCCGAAGGGGGCGGCGTCCCCCGACGGAGCCTGACGGTCGTCACCCTCGCGTCGGCGGGGGTGGTCGTGATCGCGGCCGGCGGATTCATCGGCCTGGAAGCCTTGCTGCCGGCGACTTCGGCCAGTCTTGCCGCGGTCACCCTTGCCGGACTCGCTGCCGCGACCGTCCTGTTGCAGGGCCGTACCTCTCTGCGCGTCAGCGCTGCCGTCAGCTGCGGCGTGGTCGCCGTGGTGCTCGCCTTCAGCGGACCGTTCCTGCTGGTGCCCGTCGTGCTGGCCGTGGCCGCCAGCTCCTTCGCTTGGCGCTCAAGGAGCCGCGCTACACCGAGGTCGGCCGCGGTGTCCTGACAGGAGCCGTGCAGAAAGTGTCGGGCGGGCGCCTTCGGCTCGCTGGCACGTTGGCGGCATGAGTGACATGAGTGCCGTGAGTGAATCGACGATCAGCGACGACGAGGTGTCCGAGTTCGTGGAGAAAGGGTTCCTCCGGGTGGAGGGGGCCTTCTCGGGGGAGCTGGCGGCGGAGTGCCGGGAGATCCTGTGGCGGGACATCGAGGGGGAGCCCGATGACCCGACGACGTGGCAGAGCCCCGTGGTACGGCTCGGTGCCTATGCGCAGAAGCCGTTCAGGGACGCCGCCAACTCGCCTCGGCTGCATGCCGCGTTCGACGCCCTGGTCGGGGAGGGGCGGTGGGCGCCCATCGGCGGGCTCGGCACGTTCCCCGTACGGTTTCCCGGCGATCGGGAGCCGGGTGACGACGGTTGGCACGTCGATGCGAGCTTCCCCGGGGACGACCCCGCCGACTTCATGTCCTACCGGGTGAACGTCGCCACCCGGGGGCGGTGGTTGCTGATGCTGTTCCTGATGTCCGACGTGGGGGAGGACGACGCGCCCACCCGGATCAGGGTGGGGTCCCACCTGGACGTCGCCGCGCTCCTCGAACCCGAGGCAGAGGCCGGTCTGACCTTCATGGACCTCGCCGAACGCGCAGTGCCCGCCACCGAGCGCCGGCCGCTCGCCACGGCGACGGGACGGGCCGGGGACGTCTATCTCTGTCATCCCTTCCTCGTGCACGCCGCGCAGCGCCACCGGGGTGTCGAACCCCGGTTCATGGCGCAGCCGCCGCTGCTCCCCAAGCCGGGGAGGGGGCCGGGCATCGAACGTCCCGCTGATCCCGCGGACTCTGTTGAGCCCGCTGATCCCGCTGACTTCGGTGGTGAGTTCTGCCCCGTGGAGGCGGCGATCCGCCGGGGCATCGGACGCTGACGCGAGTCGGTGTGTGGTGCGTAGGCACCAGGACGCACGGGCACCTGGTCCGCGTGCACCAGAGGAAGACGGCTACGGGGAACGATGCCCGGCGGGGCGCCGGAGAGGAGCGTTGAACGCGTGCGGATCTCGCACGTTTCCCCGTGGCTAGCGGCGTCTGGAGTGATCAAAAGGTGGCGACATTTCTCTACCGGATGGGACGGTGGGCCTTTCGGAGGCGCCGGCTCGTGAGCGGTCTGTGGCTGGGGGTCCTGGTGCTCGCCGGGATCGCCGCCGCCACGGCACCGGCCGGGCAGGAAGAGGACCTCTCCATGCCCGGCACCGAGTCGCAGAAGGCGTTCGACCTGCTGGACGAGCGCTTCCCCCAGAGCAACTCCCAGGGCGCCGAGGCTCGATTGGTGTTCCAGGCGCCGGACGGGCAGCGGGTGACGGCCAAGGAGAACAGGGCCGTCATCGAGAAGACGCTCGGCTCGCTGGACGGGGGCGATCAGGTCGCGTCGACCACCGATCCCTATGAGACCGGCGCCGTCAGCAAGGACGGCACCATCGCCTACTCCACGGTGAACTACACCGCGGACGCCGTCGATCTGACCGAGCCGACGAAGAGCGCCCTGGAGGACGCCGCGAGCCAGGCCCGGGACGCGGGGCTGACCGTGGAGATCGGCGGCTCGGCCCTGGAAGCGGAGGTGGCACCGGGCGGTTCGACGGAGATCATCGGCGTGATGGTGGCCGCGGTGGTGCTGGTGGTCACGCTCGGGTCGCTGGTCGCGGCCGGATTGTCGCTGATGACCGCTTTCATGGGCGTGGCCATCGCCTTCGGCCTGGTCAGCGCGCTGGCGGTGCCGCTGGGGCTGACGTCGACCGTGGCCATTCTGGCGCTGATGCTGGGGCTGGCGGTCGGTATCGACTACGCACTCTTCATCACCTCCCGCTATCGAGACGAACGCGCCCAGGGCAGCGAACCGGAGGAGGCCGCCGGCCTGGCGGTGGGCACGGCCGGATCCGCCGTCGTCTTCGCGGGGGCGACCGTTTTTATAGCCCTGGTCGGGCTGGGCGTCGTCGGGGTCCCCGAACTCACCAAGATGGGCATGGGCGGCGCGGGCGCGGTGGCCATCGCCGTACTCGTCGCGCTCACCCTGGCCCCCGCGCTGTTCGGGTTCTTCGGCCGGCGGGTGCTGCCCCGCGCCGTTCGCAAGGCCACCCGGCCGGGCAGCGAGCACCTGCACCGG
The DNA here is from genome assembly GCF_040643215.1 of Streptomyces sp. NPDC047315. Lineage (NCBI taxonomy): Bacteria > Bacillati > Actinomycetota > Actinomycetes > Kitasatosporales > Streptomycetaceae > Streptomyces > Streptomyces sp. NPDC047315. The sequence continues at coordinate 75,557 of NZ_JBEYTZ010000003.1, forward strand.
GTGCCCACCGCGGCGGGCCGGCCCGGGCTCGGCACCCGCTGGGCGCGGTTCGTGCTGCGCAAGCCGGTGGCCGTGCTGATGGTTGCCGGACTCGGACTCGGTGCCTTCGCCCTGCCGACGCTCAGCCTGGAACTCGGGCTGCCCGGAGACGAGTCCAAGCCGGTGGAGACCACCCAGCGCCGCGCCTACGACCTGCTGTCGGAAGGCTTCGGGCCCGGCTTCAACGGCCCGTTGACCGTGGTCGTGGACACGGCGGGGGCCGCGGACGCCGGGGCCACCACGGACCTGGTCGTGAAGACCGTACGGGAAGTGGGCGGGGTCGCGTCGGTCGGTGATCCGGTCCTCAGCGAAACCAAGGACACGGCCGTCCTCACCGCCGTCCCGCAGACCGCACCCAACAGCGGTGAGACCAAGGACCTGGTGCACGCGATCCGGGACGCGGTCTCCGACGTCGAGGCCGACACGGGTGCGGACATCCTGGTGACCGGCACCACCGCGCTGAACATCGACATCTCCGAAGCCATGTCCGACGCCCTCGTCCCCTATCTGACCGTGGTCATCGGCCTGGCGGTGCTCCTGCTGACGGTGGTCTTCCGCTCGATCCTGGTCCCGGTCAAGGCCGCGCTCGGCTTCCTGCTGTCCGTGGGCGCCGCCTTCGGCGTCGTCGTCGCCGTCTTCCAGTGGGGCTGGGCGGCGGACCTGATCGGCATCGAGCAGACCGGGCCGGTCATGTCGCTGATGCCGATCCTCATCATCGGCATAGTGTTCGGCCTCGCCATGGACTACGAGGTCTTCCTCCTGACCCGGATGCGGGAGGCGTACGTGCACGGCGCGTCCCCCGGCGAGGCAGTCGTGAACGGCTTCCGGCACAGTGGACGCGTGGTGGCCGCGGCGGCGATCATCATGATCAGCGTGTTCGCCGGATTCATCGGGATGAACAGCCCGACCATCCAGACGATGGGTGTCGGCCTGGCCGCCGCCGTTGCCTTCGACGCGTTCGTGGTCCGGATGGCGATCGCGCCCGCGGTCCTGGCGCTCCTCGGTCACCGGGCCTGGTGGCTGCCCTCTATCCTGAACCGCGTGCTGCCGAACGTGGACATCGAGGGTGAGGCACTGAGCAGGCGCGCTCCGGCCTCCGCGACCGGTCAGGACGCGGCGGTGCCGCGGCTCCCCGTCGGCGGGAGCTGAGCCGGCCATGACGAACACGGGCGGCGGCGGCCTGCGATCGCGCGGAGCGTGGTGGCGGGAGGCGGCGATCACCGCGACGGCGTTCGCGCTCTGTCTGCTCGGTGGGGTGGTGCCGGTCGACGACCCGCTGTCACCGCCGCCCGCCGCCGCCTACCTCATTGCCGTGGTGTCCTGTGCCGTGCTGCCGGTGCGGCACCGGGCACCCCTGGCAGCCATGGCGGTCACGACCGTGAGCGGTGCGCTGGCACCGGCCTTGGGCCTGCTGCTGAGCCCGCTCATCGTCGCGCCCGCCGTGGTCACCGCGTACTCGCTCACCGCGCGCACGGAGCGGCACGCGGCGAGCGCGGTGTCGATCACCTCCGTGGCGCTGCTGGTCGCCTCCGCGCCCTTCTTCGGGGCCCTCTCGTGGCAGGACGCGAGCAGGGTGGCGGCGGTGGCGGCGTTCCCGCTGGTGGCCGGGGTGCTCGGGAACTCGGCGCAGAACCGACGGGCCTATCTGGCGGCCGTGGAGGAGCGGGCCCAGCGGGCCGAGGAGAGCCGGGAGAGCGAGGCGAGTCAGCGCGTGGCCGAGGAACGGGTGCGCATCGCCCGGGAGCTGCACGACCTCGTGGCCCATCAGATCACCCTGGCCAACGCGCAGGCCACGGTGGCCGCCCACCTCTTCGACACCCGCCCGGAGCAGACCCGCAAGAGCCTCCAGGAACTCGTCGAGACCACCGGCAACGCGCTCGACGAACTGCGGGCCACGGTGGGTCTGCTGCGTCAGTCCGGAGACTCGCCGGTGCTCTTCGAACCGGCGCCCGGGCTGTCCCGGCTGCCTGCGCTCCTCAAGTCCTTCAGCCGTGCAGGGCTGAAGGTGGAAGTGAGCAAGGCAGGCATAGTCAGACCGCTGCCGCCGGGGGTGGACCTCACTGCCTACCGCATCATTCAGGAGGCCCTGACCAACGTGACCAAGCACGCCGAAACCGATAGCGCCCGGGTGCGTCTGATCTGGTTCACCGAACGGTTGTCCGTCTCCATCGTCGACGACGGCGGGGGCGCCCGTACGGGGTCGACGGCGATGAACGAGTTCACGAGATCGATCGAGTCCACGGTGCCGCACAGGACGGTGGACCTGAACGAGCCCATGCCGCGGCGCCGTTCACGTGGATACGGCCTGATCGGAATGCGGGAACGTGCCGCCGCGGTCGGGGGGCACATCACCGTGGGCGAGCGCCTCGAGGGCGGCTTTGAGGTCAGCGTCCGATTGCCCATTCCTCCGCTCAAGGACACCCCGCAGCAGACCGCGGCAACAGCGACGGGCGAAGAGCTGACTGGCGAAGAGTTGACGGGCGACGAACGGGTGGGCGACGAGCGGGTGGGCGACGAAGAGGCCGGGGGTGCGCCGTGACGATCCGGGTGTTGCTCGCCGACGATCAGGCCCTGCTGCGCGATGCCTTCCGCATCCTTCTCGACAGCGCCGACGACATCGCCGTGGTCGGTGAGGCCGCTGACGGCAGGGAAGCGGTGCGACTCACCCGGGAACTGCGCCCGGACGTGGTGATCATGGACATCCGCATGCCCGATGTGGACGGTCTCACCGCCACGTCGGAGATCTGCGCGAGCCCGGAACTGCGCGACAGTCGCATCCTGATCCTCACCACGTACGAGACCGATGAGTACGTGGCTCAGGCGCTGCGCGCGGGGGCCAGCGGCTTCATCGGCAAGGGCATCGGGGCCGAGGCCCTGTTGAGCGCCGTGCGTACGATCGCCGGCGGCGAGACGCTGCTGTCCCCCGTGGCGACGCGCTCCTTAGTAGCCCGTTTCCTGGCCACACCGGACGAAGCCCCGACCTATCATCACGATCGGCTGAACGTGCTCACCCCGCGCGAACGGGAGATGGTGGCCCTGGTCGCGACGGGTCTGTCCAACCAGGAGATCGCCGAGCGGATGTTCCTGAGCCCCTTCACCGTCCGTGCGCACGTGCAGCGCGCCATGACGAAGTTGGACGCCCGCGACCGGGCGCAACTCGTCGTCATCGCCTACCGGACGGGACTGGTGCAGGCCGGCCCCGAAGGCTCCGACGTTCCTGGGGGCACCGACCGCAAGCCGTAGCGGGGGCGACGGTTTGCGGTCGGTGCCGCACGTGGTCACGGCGTCACGGCGTCACGGCGTCACGGCGTCACGACGTCGGGGCGTCACTGCGTCATGGTGCCGGGGCGAGCGGGGCGGGCAGTGTGAGGGCGGAGTGGGCGGGGCGGGGTGTTGCGGAGGGCAGGGTGACGAGGTCGCGCAGCTTGGCGTTGCGTTGTTCCAGGGCCCGTGCCGTGGTGGGGAAGAGGGTGGCCGCACCGTGGTCGACCAGGGCCTGGTTCATGGCGACGAACTCGCGGACGTCGCGTTCGTAGGCGGCGAAGGCCGCGGTGTGGTCCCGGTTCGCGGCTAGGGCGTGGGCGAGCACGTAGGCGCCGGCCAGCGCGAGGCTTGAGCCTTGTCCGGTGAGGAACGAGGGTGCGTACGCGGCGTCGCCGACGAGTGCGACGCGACCGCGGGACCAGTGGGGCAGGCGTATCTGCCCGGCGGTGTCGAAGAACAGGTCGTCCGCGTCGCGCATGGCGTCGAGCATGCGGGGGACCTCCCATCCCGCGTCCGCGAAGGTCGTGGCGACCAGGTCCCGTTGGGCTTCGGGGTTGCGCAGGGCGTCGAGCGGCGGCTCAGGCTGGTGGAAGTTGAGGAAGGCGTGCAGTTCGTCGTTGTCGCCGACGGCGTAGAGGGCCGCGGCTTTGCCCGGGGCGTTCCACAGGGCGATTTCATGGGAGAGGCCGAGGGCGTTCGGCATGGTGAAGATGGCGAAGCAGTAGCCGAGGTAGCGGTGGAACTGCTCTTCGGGGCCGAACAGGGACTCCCGGGTTTGCGAGTGCATGCCGTCGGCGCCGATCACCACGTCGAACGTGCGCTGTTGGCCGCGGTGGAAGGTGACGTCGACGCCGTGTGCGGTGTGGTCGAGGGCGGCGATGGAGTTGCCGAACATGAACTCCACGTCGTCGTGGACCAGTGAGTAGAGGGCTGCGGCCAGATCTCCACGACGTACTTCCAGGTCCTGGCCCTCGACTCCGCCGGCCACGGCGCGCGGGCTGACCGCGGCCACCGTGCTGCCGTCGGCGTCGAGGAAGGTGCAGCGACGGGAGTCGATGTGTGCGTCCCGTAGCTGCGGCAGTATCCCCATCCGGCGGACCACCTCTACGGCGGTGCCGCGGATGTCGATGGGGTAGCCGCCGGCGCGCAGGGCGCCGGCCTTCTCCACCACGGTGACCGCGCATCCGGACCGGTGCAGCCAGTACGCCAGGGTGGGGCCGGAGATGCTGGCCCCGGAGATCAGGACCCTGCGCTGCGTGCGGGGGTTCACGGTCGTCGACGGGTTGTTGGGCGTCATGCCTTGGCTTCTTTCTTCGTGAGGCGGACGACGAGGAGTGACAGTGCGGCGGTGAGGCCGGCTACGGCGAAGCCCGTGACGAAGGCCGATTCGCTCGGCAGCTCCGTCGTCGGGTCGGCCCCGGCGTCGAGGATCGCGCCGGCGATCTGGGCGCCCAGGGCGACGCCGATCACGCGCGTCACCACGAGCAGGCTGGTGGCGATGCCGGTGTCCTTGGTCTCGATGGCGGTGGCGGTGTTCGCGAGCAGCGCCGTGGTGCCGATGCCGGCGGCGAACGCGGTCAGCACCTTCGCGAGGACGAGCTGCCATTCCGCGGAGTGCAGCGAGGTCAGGGCGAGCATCGTGCCCGCGGTGACGACGGCGCCCGCGATGACCACGGCGCGCGGCCCGAAGCGCCGTGCCGCGATGCCGCCGACCGAGTCGCTGAACGCTCCGACTATGGCGCCGGGCAGCAGGAACAGTCCGATGGCGGTGGTGTCGGCGCCGAAGCCGTATCCCTCGGTCGGTGCCGCGAACATCTGCGGGAGCAGGAAGACCACCATGCCGAAGCTGGTGGTGATGACGAAGGTGAGCACGCAGGCGTGCCACATGGCGGGCTTCGCCAGCATGCGCAGGTCGACCATCGGCGACTTTGCCCGGCGCTCGACCGCGACCCAGCCGGCCGCGAGGGCGGCCACGGCCACCGCGAGGGCACCGATCGCGAGGGGGGACAGGTCGCCGTCGGTGACGGTGACGAGCCCGAGCATGAACGCGAGCAGCGTGCCGCTGAGCAGGACCACGCCGAGCCAGTCGATCCTGCTGTCCGACTCGACCGGCGGATCGTGCGGCATCAGCCGCGCCACCGCCAGCGTCGAGGCCATGACCGCGATCGTCGGCAGCGCGAACATCCAATTCCAGGTGAAGCCCTCCGAGATCGGCCCGGCAAGGAGCGTCCCCACCATGCCGCCGCCCGTGAACAGCGCGATGACGAGGCCGATCGCCACCTGTGACTCCGTCGTCGACAGGTGCTTGCGCACCAGGATGAACGAGAGGGGCAGCGCGCCCACCATGACGCCCTGCAACACCTGACCGAGCAACAACACCGGCAGGTTCGGCGCCAGGCTGGCCAGCAGGCCGCCGGCCGAGACCACGGCCATCAGCCAGATCAGCACCCGCTTTCCGCCGTAGCGGTCGCCGAGCTTGCCCGCGACGGGCGTGACGACCGCGCCGGTGATCAGGAGCGTGTTGCCGATCAGTGCGCCTTCGCCGGGGCTGACGTCCAGCTCACGCTGGAGCAGCGGGAGCGCGGGCTCCACCACTGACTGAAGGGTGCCGAGGGCGAGTGCCAAGACGCCGAGGGCGCCGATCGAAAGCTTCCCGATGCGGACCGGGGAGAGCACAGCTGGGGACATGACCGTCCTGTTCATCGTCGATGGCGAGCACGCGCGTGGACCTGGCTGAGGTGCGCCACGCCCTCTGGGCGCTCGCGTTCAACACTCCCTTCCGGCAGGGCGCCGGGCATCGTGCCCCGCGTTTGTCTTCTCCTGGTGCACGGGGACCAGCCGCGCTGGTCTTCTGGTGCCTACGCACCACGGCCGACGCGGATCGGCGGTGAACCGTACGCCTGATGCTTGTTCGGGCCATCTGTCTGCGCCCCGGCCGGTCGGATCGGACCAACACGCTGGTCGGCACGGCCTCGCGTGCGATGGGATGAGGGGTGCGCGTCGTCCTCGCGCTGCATGGGCGGATGTCCGAGCGTCTGAGTGGTAAGGAGTGGCGGGTCGGTGGAGCAGGTGCACGAGGTGTTGGAGGGGAACCGGTATCCGGGGCGGGGCGTGCTGTGGGCGCGGACGCTCGACGGGGCGGTGTGCGGGGGGTACTTCCTGACGGGGCGCAGTGCCGCTTCCCGGGAGCGGGTTCTGCGACGTGGGGAGGGGGAGTTGGTCGTCGGGCCGGTTGAGGTGGTCGGGCACGATCCGTTGCGGCACTACGTCGCGGCGCGGGAGCGCGGTGAGTGGCTGGTGTTCGGCAACGGGGAGCAGGTCGCCGAGGTGTCGGACCGGCTGGGGGACGGGCGGCGGCCCGTCGAGGCGCTCGGTGGGCTGGAGTACGAGCCGGATCCGCCGATCCACACGCCCCGGATCACGGTGGTGGCGGAGCTGCGGTCGGGGCGGGACGCGTGGTTCGGCGGTGCGCGCCGCAGTCGGGGCGGTCGTACGGCGGCCGATGTGGTGACGCTCGCGGTGCGGGACCTGGAGCCGGGGGACGCGGTGCTGATGACGACGTACCACTCCGACGGACAACTCGTGGAGACCGCCGCGTCGTTCGTGGAGTTCCGCACCGGGGCGGGGAGCCGGGACGAGCTCCTGGAGGAGGTGTGGGGCGCGCTGGCACCGGAGTTCCGGGTGGCGGCGACCGTCTTCGAGCCGGGGCGGTTGGCCGAGGCCGCCGTCCGTCACGAGTGGCCCAGGGGGAGGTGAGCCGGCCGCTTCAGCCCGTCCCGAGGGGCGTCGGCCACGGTAGGACGGTCAGCTCCGGCCACGTCTCCTGCCAGCGCGCCGTCTTCGTCTCGTACACCTCGCGCGGGGCGAGCACCGGGTTCGGGCGGACCACCAGGTTGAACACGTCGGACAGCCCGTGCGGTGCGTACACGCGCCAGCGGCCGTCGGGCTCCAGCCGCACGCCCAGGCAGCAGGTGGTTGCGGCGAAGCAGTCGATGGCCGCCTCGGTCGACCGGTGCGGCGGGCAGGGCACCCCGAACTTCTCCTCGTACCAGAGGTGTACGCGCGCCTCGTTGCGGATCTCCACCTCGGCGGGCAGGCCCGCGAACGCCGTCCGCCCGGCCCGGATCGCCGAGTCCTCCGCCTCCCACGACAGGTCGGTGCCGTCGAAGTAGAAGAGGTCGTAGTCCTTGATGCCGCTGGTGGCGGGTCTGCCGGTGGTGACGTTCCACACCGTCTGGAACAGGCAGCCCGCCGTCAGGTACCAGTCGGGCAGGCGGAGGGCGGCGGCCCTGGTCAGCACGTCGGCCAGGACCTCGTTGTGAAGGAGTACGGAGCGTAGGGCGTCGACCTGCTGGTCGAGGGGGAGTCGTCCGGGCATCCGCCATCCCTACCATGGGCCGCGCCCCGCCGGACGGACGGACGGTCGCGCTGCCCGGTGTCGCCGGGTCAGGGCGACGGTCGGGTGTCGTGGACGCGGTGCAGGGGTGTCAGTCGGTGGGTCGTCAGGGGCTTGGTGGTGGTGAACTCGCGGAATGTCACGGCGGCTTCGGAGAGGTAGCGGTCGCGGCGCCACACCAGGGTGAGTTGGCGCTGGCAGTCCGGTGCGGCCACGCGTACCCGGGCGACGGAGACGTGTGCGTCCGTGCCGGCCTCGCGGGACATCGCGGGGATCAGGCCGATGCCGAGGCCCGCACTGATCATGTCCTGGGTGGCGCCGGGCTCGTCGCCCTCGCAGGAGAGCAGCGGCGTCAGCCCTTCGGCCGCGAACAGCCGGTCGAGCAGGGCGCGTTGCCAATGGCCGTGGCGCGTGGTGACGAAGGGTTCATGGGCGATCTCGGGGATCGTCACGCTCTCCCGCCCGTCCAGCCGGTGCCCGCGCGGCACCGCGAGCAGCACCTCCTCGCGCAGCAGCTCGATCGAGTCAGAGCGCGGTGAGCGGTTCGGCGGCGTGGGCGCGGCGCAGGGCGTCGAGGAAGCGCGGGGCTTCGGGCAGCGTCACGTCGTCGATGCGGTGGACGGGGACGCCCGGCGTCCAGGAGTTCAGCACCACCGCACCGGACAGCGCGGGCAGGTCGGCGGGGGTGACGTCCTCGACGCGCTGGGGGACGCCGAGCCCGTCGAGTTGCCGGCCGACCACGGACATCATCGTGCCGCGCAGCACGTCGGCGCGCGGCCACACCACCGCTTCGCCGTCCCAGAACGCCAGGTTCCAGATCGTCGCCTCGCTCAGCCGGCCGTGCCGGTCGACGAATGCGGCGTCGTCGAAGCCTTCGGCCACGGCGCGGCGCAGGTGGTACGTCTTGGCGATCTCGCCGACGTGCTTGATGGCCGCGACGGGGCGTTCGTACGCGACGGTCGTCAGCGCCAGCGGGCCCCGGGGCCCGTCGGCGGGCGGTGCGGTGCGGACCAGGAGGTCGAGTTCGAGGTCGGGGTCGTCCACGGTGAACTCGCCCGCGGGGGAGTGGACGGTGGCCGTCAGCGACACGTCGGCCGGCCCGGCGTCGACGGCCGCGCGCAGCCGGGCGCGGACCGCGTCGTCGGGGAGCGCCCGCCCGAACAGCTCCTGCGACGCGGACCGCAGCCGCGCGAGGTGGAGGTCGAGGCCCCGGACCCGGCGGTCGCGCACCTGGATCGCGGTGAAGTGGGCGTAGCCGGCGAACGCGAGCGGCGCGAGGTCGTCGGCGGTGGCCGGGCGGCCGTTGAGGTGGGTGACGAAGGAGTCGGTGCCGGCGGACTGAGTGGGGGTCACTGCGGTGCTCATGGGGAAAACCTAGGATCTGACATCAGTGTGAGATTCAAGTGCGAGCCGGTGCGAGTGAGGCGGATCACAGTGGAGTGGATCACGGTCGAGTGGAACGCGGTGGGGTGGATCGCGTGGAGATGAAGATCGGTGACCTGGCGCGGGCGACGGGCGTGAGCCCGCGGCTGCTGCGCTACTACGAGGAGCAGGGCCTCCTGGTGTCGTACCGCCTCTCCAGCGGCCACCGGCGGTACGCGTCCGACGCCCCGGTCGTCGTCGGCCACATCAGGACGCTGCTGGCCGCGGGCCTGACGACCAACGTGATCCGCGCGGTGCTCCCGTGCGTCGAGGGCCCGGGCCCGGAGCTGCACGAGTGCGTCGCGGACACGCTCAAGGAGCAACTGCGCGGTCTGGACGAACGGATCACCGTCCTCCAGGACGCCCGTACGACGCTGGCGGGGCTGCTGCCGGCGGCTTGAGTGCGGTCCGAGCGCGGTCTGGAGGGCGGCCTGAGCGCGGTCTGGAGGGCGGCCTGAGCGCGGCGAAGGGCCGCTCTTCTTTGTGCCCAGGCGCCTCAGAAGCGCCTGCACGCACCATCGTCGAGGCGGTGGGGGCGTGACAAGAAGGCCCATATGGGACGCGGACCCCGCGCGTGGACGCGCGTAGTTTCGATCGGGTCGCCTACCGGGCAGTAAACAAGTGCCGCCGAACGAACGGCCGGGCGGCGAAATATGACGCCCGGTCAGTCGTGTCGCGGCGGGACGGGGTGTGAGCCGCGCGCCGTTCCCGCCGTGGTTCCCCCGGTGGTGATCGGTGCGCCGCCCCGCGCCACCCACGCGGGGTTCTCCCTCCACGTCCCCGCAGGAGCGTCCCCATGCGCCGCCGCCGTACCCTCACGACCGCCGTGTCCACCTCCGCCGCCGTCGCCGTCTGTGCCGTACTCGTCTCCGCTTCGCCCGCCGTCGCCGCCCCCGCCGACAAGCCCAAGGTCCTCAGCTCCTGGACCCAGACCGGCGCCGCCAGTTACGACGCGTTCTTCGCGGCCCGCGCCAAGCAGTCGTCCTGGGCCGCGTACGGCTTCGACTGGTCCACGGACTACTGCTCCAACTCCCCCGACAACCCCTTCGGCTTCCCCTTCAAGAACTCCTGCATCCGGCATGACTTCGGCTACCGCAACTACAAGAAGGCGGGCACGTTCAGCGCCAACAAGGCGCGGCTCGACTCCGCCTTCCACGCCGACATGAAGCGGGTGTGCGCGCGGTACTCGGGCGCCACGAAGGGGACGTGCGACGGGACCGCTTGGACGTATTACCAGGCCGTGGTGCGCTTCGGCTGAGGCGCCGGGCCGCCGCCCCGCACCGCGCTCGGCACCGGGCTGCGCCGCTCAGGCCGCGTCCAGGTCCTTCGCGAAGCAGCGGACGTCGTCGTAGTCGCGGTAGTGGCCGAAGGTGCGGGGCGCCGGGCCGTAGCCGCTGGAGGTGTAGAGGGCGATCGCCGCGCGCTGCGGGGCGCCCGTGGAGAGGACCATGCGGGTGCGGCCGGCGGCGCGGGCGTCGGACTCCAGGGCGGCGAGGATGCGGCGGGCCAGGCCCAGGCCGCGGGCCTCGGGTATCACGTACATGCGCTTGAGCTCGGCGTCGCCGTCCGCGTACCCCTCGGGGTTGTCGTCCTGGCTGCGCCAGGCGCCGGTCGCGAGGGCGCGGCCCTCCTCGTCGTACGCGACCAGGTAGAGGCCCTGCGGGGGGACGAACATCGACGCGTCGAGGGGGGTGGCGTCACCGTCGGTGTCGCCGTCCTCGCTCGGGCCGTACAGCTCCACGTACTCCTTGAGCACCAGGTCGCTGAGGGCCACGGCGTCCGGGTGGTCGTACGGGACCGGTCGAATGTTCATACGGATCATCGTACGGCGGCGGGCGCGGCGGGCCCGCTCCGTCCGCGGGTTACGCTCGCTGGATGCTCACCGTGACTTCCGTGAACGTGAACGGGCTGCGCGCCGCCGCGAAGAAGGGCTTCGTGGAGTGGCTGGCGCAGACCGACGCCGATGTCGTCTGCCTCCAGGAGGTGCGGGCGGAGGCGGCGCAGCTGGCCGAGTCCGTGCGCGCGCCCGAAGGCTGGTTCACGGTGCACGTGCCGTCCGCGGCGAAGGGACGGGCGGGGGTCGCGCTGTACACGCGGCGCGAGCCGGACGAGGTGCGGACCGGATTCGGGGCGGCCGAGTTCGAGGACAGCGGGCGGTACGTCGAGGCGGACCTGCCGGGCGTCACCGTCGCCAGCCTGTACCTGCCGTCCGGTGACGCGGACACGCCGAAGCAGGACGAGAAGTACCGGTTCATGGACGCCTTCCTGCCGTACCTGAGCGAGCTGAAGGCGCGCTCGGCGGCGGCCGGGCGGGAGGTCGTGGTCTGCGGCGACTGGAACATCGCCCACCAGGAGGCCGACCTGAAGAACTGGCGCGGCAACCGCAAGAGCGCGGGCTTCCTGCCCGAGGAGCGGGCCTGGCTGACCCGGGTGTACGAGGAGGCGGAGTACGTGGACGTGGTCCGCGCCCTCCACCCGGACCAGGAGGGTCCGTACAGCTGGTGGTCCTACCGCGGGCGGGCCTTCGACAACGACACCGGCTGGCGCATCGACCTGCAGGTCGCGACGCGCGGGCTCGCCGACCGGGCCGTGAAGGCGCACGTGGAGCGGGCGGCCAGCCACGAGGAGCGCTGGAGCGACCACGCTCCGGTGACGGCGGTCTTCGACCTCTAGGGGCCGTCTTGGGGCGCGTCGCGCAGCGCGCGGTCCAGGGCCATCGAGATTTCCGCCTCCATCACGCTCTTGGCGAGTGAGCGCAGCCGCTCCGCGCGGGCCGCCGCGGCGGTGCCGCCGTCCGTGTCTTGTGCGCCGGCAGTGCCGGTCAGGGTGTGTCGGCTGACCATGTCGACGAAGAGTGCGGCGAGGGCGTCCGCGTGGGTCCGTACGCAGCGGCCGGCGGCCAGGACCTCGCCCAGCGGCACCCCCTCCCGCACCAGCGCCGCCGACACGTCCAGCAGCCGGCGGCTGGTGTGCACGATCGCCTCGCCGTCCGTCGCCAGATAGCCGAGTTCCAGCGCGTCGGCGAAGTCCTGGTGGGTGAAGCCGCCGTCGAAGCGGTCGGCCAGCTCCTCGGGGGTGAGGCGGACCGGGGTCTCCTCCGACGGCTCACCGAGGCCCAGCACCTCCCCGACGTCCCTACCGCTCTCGAAGGCGGCGGCGAGGTCGGCTATGCCGTTGAGGGTGTGCCCGCGCTCCAGCAGCGCGGTGATGGTGCGCAGCCGCGCGAGGTGGCGGTCGTCGTACCAGGCGATGCGGCCTTCGCGGCGTGGCGGGGGCAGTAGGCCGCGCTCACGGTAGAAGCGCAGGGTGCGCACCGTGATGCCGGCGGTCTCGGCCAGCTCGTGCATGCGGTACTCGCGTCCTTCAGCTCCATCAGCCACGACCGCAGCCTATGGCGTGTGCGGGGTGCGCCTGGCGGCGCTCGCGAGGGCGCCGGTTCTCCTGCGGCTGCGGACGGAGCCGCCGTTCCCCTGCGGGTGCGATGGCCTCTGCGACCCGGTGGTGGGCTGATCGCGCAGTTCCGCCCCCTCGGCCCCAAAGGGCCTGGGGGGGGGACCCCAGCGCCACCTGTTTTGCTCCGCCCGTCGGTCTCTGCGGGCCGGTGGTGGGCTTGTCGCGCAGTTCCCCGCGCCCCTAAAAACCTGCACCTCCAGCCCGCAGACAAGTGACGGGTGGAGCAAGACAGGGGCGCGGGGAACTGCGCGGGCAACCACTCGCGGTCCGCAGGCGCCATCACCGCACACGCATTACGGCGCTGCCGCGCCCGCCGACGCTGCGGCACCGCGGAAGGGCGAGCGGGCAGGTCCCTGAGGGGGGCCGAATCGGTCAGGGGCTGGGGCGTACCGCAGGTAACTTGGCGTGTCCGGGGCCTACCGCTCGGTATGTTCCTGCTCTACGCTCCCCACCACGCCAGTGATTACTGGCAGTGTTCCGGGTCTTCACTGGGAGGCGAGCAGGCATGGGCCGACAGGAGCAGGTGCAGCACCAACGCACACGGAACGCACGACGAGGGGCGGGTGCGCGGCACGTGCGGGTCGCCGTCATCGGGTCCGGGTTCGGCGGGATCGGCGCCGCCGTGCGGCTGCGCCGGGAGGGCGTCACCGACTTCGTCGTCCTGGAGCGCGCGGACTCCCTCGGCGGCACCTGGCGGGACAACAGCTACCCCGGCTGCGCCTGCGACGTCCCCTCCCACCTGTACTCCTTCTCCTTCGCCCGCAACCCCGACTGGCCGCGCACCTTCTCCGGGCAGGAGCACATCCGGGCGTACCTGGAGCACGTCACGGACACCTTCCGGCTGCGGTCCCACATCCGCTTCGGCCACGAGGTGCGGATGATGACCTGGGACGCCGGGCACCTGCGCTGGCGGATCGAGACCAGCGGCGACGACTTCACCGCCGACGTGGTCGTCTCCGCGACCGGCCCGCTGTCCGACCCCAGGATCCCGGACGTGCCGGGACTCGACGGCTTCCCCGGCGCCGTCTTCCACTCCGCCGACTGGGACCACGACTTCGACCTGCGCGGCAAGCGCGTAGCCGTGGTCGGAACCGGTGCTTCCGCGATCCAGATCGTGCCCGCGATCCAGCCGGAGGTCGGCTCGCTGACGCTCTTCCAGCGCACTCCGCCGTGGGTGGTGCCGAAGGCGGACCGGGCCGTCACGGGCGTCGAGCGCTGGCTGCACCGGCAACTGCCCTTCACCACCGCCGTGCGCCGCGGACTGCTGTGGGGGGTGCGCGAACTCCAGGTGCAGGCGTTCACCAAGAGGCCGCGGGAGCTCGCCCTCGTCGAGTCCCTGGCCAAGGCCCACCTCGCCCGGTCCATCAAGGACCCGGCGCTACGGGCCGCGCTGACCCCCTCGTACCGCATGGGCTGCAAGCGGATCCTGCTCTCCAACGACTACTACCCGGCGCTCGCCCGCCCCAACGTGGACGTGGTCACCGCCGGCCTCGCCGAGGTGCGCGGCTCCACGCTCGTCGCGACGGACGGGACGCGGGCCGAGGTGGACGCGGTCGTCTTCAGCACCGGGTTCCGCGTGACGGACATGCCGATCGCCGAACGGGTCGTGGGCGCGGGCGGCACGACGCTCGCCGAGGCGTGGCAGGACGGGGTGCGCTCGCTGCGCGGCGCCACCGCCGCCGGGTTCCCCAACTGGATGACGATCATCGGCCCCAACACCGGGCTCGGGAACTCCTCGATGATCCTGATGATCGAGTCCCAGCTGAACTACCTGGCCGACTACCTGCGCCAACTGTCGATCCTCGGCGGTCGCACGGCGCTAGACCCGCGACCGGCGGCCGTGGACGCGTGGAACGACGGGATCCAGCGGCGGATGGCGCGGACCGTGTGGAGCACCGGGTGCAAGAGCTGGTACCTCGACGACCAGGGGCGCAACTCCACGCTCTGGCCGGGGACGACGGCGGAGTTCCGGCGGCTGGTGCGCGAGGTGGACCTCGGGGAGTACGAGGTCGTACACGGCGGGGCGGCGGCCGGTGCCGCGCCCGCGACGGAGGCCGTCGAAGTCCTGGGAGCGAACGCATGAGCCACGACCGCAGGCACCCGGTGCCGCCCACGACCCTGACCACCCGCAAGGTCCGCTCCGCCGACGGCACGCCCCTGCACGTCGAAGTGCACGGGCCGAGCGACGCGCCCACCGTCGTCCTCGCCCACGGCTGGACCTGCTCCACCCGCTTCTGGGCCGCCCAGGTCGCCGCGCTCTCCCGCGAGCTGCGGGTCGTCGTGTACGACCAGCGGGGCCACGGGCGCACCCCGCTCGCCCGCGTCGGCACCGACGTCCTCGCCGACGACCTCGAAGCGGTGCTCCGGGCCGTCCTCGCGCCCGGGCAGCGCGCCGTGCTCGGCGGGCACTCCATGGGCGCGATGACGATCATGGCCGCGGCTGACCGTCCCGCCGTCGCCGAGCACGCCGCCGCCGTCCTGCTGTGCAGCACCGGCGCCTCCCACCTCATCGAGGAGGCCCGGGTGTTCCCGCTGCGGCGCGGCCCGCTGCGCTCCCGGCTCACCCTTGCCGTGCTCGGCTCCAGCGCCCCGCTCGGCCCGGTCAACCCGCTGTCCAAGCGGCTGTTGCAGTACGCCACGATGGGCCGCGCCGCCAGCCGTACGCAGGTCGGCGAGTGCGCCCGGATCGTGCACGCCTGTCCCCGCGCCACCCGGGTGGCGTGGGGCGGGGTGCTCGCCGCGCTGGACCTCACCGACGGGGTGCGCGGGCTCGCCGCGCCCACGGTCGTGGTCGCCGGCGCCGCCGACAAGCTCAGCCCGCCCGTCCACGCCCACCGCATCGCGGCGCACCTCCCGGACTGCCGGGAACTGGTCCTGCTGCCCGGCGCCGGCCACATGACCCCGGTGGAGGCGCCCGACGCCGTCACCGCCAAGCTGCGCGAACTGGTGGCCGTCCACCTCGCGGAGGAAACCACGGCGGACGTCACGGAAGAAGCCGCAGAAGACGCCGCAGAAGACGCCACGGAGAAGGCGGGGGAAGCCGCATGAGGGCGGTCCGCGGAGTACCCCTCGAAGGACAGGTCGCGGTCGTCACCGGCGCAGCCCGCGGCGTCGGCGCGCTGCTCGCCCGCAAGCTCTCCGCGCACGGCGTCCACGTCGCGCTCGTCGGACTGGAACCGGACGGCCTGAAGGAGGTCCGCGGCCGGCTCCACGCCGAGGGCGACGCCTGGGAGGCCGACGTCACCGACCACGCGGCCATGGTCCGGGTCGCCCAGGACGTCAAGGAGCGCTTCGGGAAGGTCGACGTCGTCGTCGCCAACGCGGGCGTCGCGGCCGGCGGCCCGTTCGAGACCTCGGACCCCGTCGCCTGGCGGCGGGTCATCGAGGTCAACCTGGTCGGCAGCGCCGTCACCGGCCGCGCCTTCCTCCCGGTCCTCACCGAGAGCCGCGGCTACTTCCTCCAGATCGCCTCGCTCGCCGCGCTCACCCCGGCGCCGATGATGACGGCGTACGCCGCCTCCAAGGCCGGCGTGGAAGCCTTCGCGCACAGCCTGCGCGCGGAGGTCCGCCACCGGGGCGTGCGCGTGGGCGTGGGCTATCTGTCCTGGACCGACACCGACATGGTCCGCGGCGCCGACCGCGACGACGTCATGCGGGAACTGCGCGGCCGGCTGCCGTGGCCGGCGAACCGCACGTATCCGCCGGGCCCCGCCGTCGACCGCATCGTCACCGGCATAGAGCGCCGCGCCGCGCACGTGTACGGACAGGCCTGGCTGCGCGGCGTACAACCCGTGCGCGGCTACCTGCCGTCCCTCATCGGCGTGCTGGGCAGCCGCGAGGTGCGCCGGCTCGACGGCCGGCTGGCCGAGGTCGCCACCGGCCTCGTGGGCGCGGGCGGCGCCGCGGACGAGGCGGCGCGCACCGGGTGACCGGCGTGCCCGCGGCCCCGCGGGGACCCGGGCAGCCGCGCCCGCAGCCACCCGCAGGCGCGGACCGTGCTGTGCGCGACCGCGAGCAGCGGCCGGGACCAGGGACGTCCGGCCCGGGAGTCGGCACCCCCACGGGCCTCCTCCCGGACCTCCCCCCGGACGTCCCCGCGCCCCTCCTCGCGCCCCTCGTCCCGGGGGTCCCCCGTGACGTCCCCCCGGACGCACTCCCCCCGGGCCTCTGCCCGGACGTCCCCCCGGACGTCCTGCCCCCGGCCCGCCGCGGGCGCGCCGGCGGTCTCTCTCCCGGCCGTGGTGAGCCGGTCGCTCGCGGTGAGCCGATCGCCCACCACGGGGGGCCGTTCGACCGGCGGACCGTACCGGGCCCGCTCGGCGACCGCCGCCCGCTCCCGCGTCCACGACCGCACCGCCTGCTCGTCGCGGGTGCAGGCGCGAACGAAGGCCGCGAGGAGTTCCTCCCGCGGCAGGGTGCGTCGGGCGAGCGCCCCGGCCGCCGTGCTGGACGGCAGGCAGTCGCCCGCGTCCTGCGCACGCGCTGAGATCTGTCGATAGGTCAGTCCCGACCAGTCCTTCAACCGGCGCATCTGCTGCACCAATTCGGCCGGTGACGACGCGACGTTCGGATGCACGGGGTGGCCGACGGCCATCGATCCTCCCTGGAGCACGGGGCACCGGCGTCCCGCACACGGTGCCTGCCTACCCCGATTCCATCTGCTCCGGCATTGTCCAGAAACCCCGTTCCGACGTTCCTGGACAATGTCCGGCCGCGGTTTGATGGCCCTCGTACTCGTCGAAGGGGGTGGGGTCGATGGCGGGGCGTCGGGAGCGTCCGCTCGATCCGATGGCCGGTCCCGTGGAGGCGTTCGCCTGCGGGCTGCGGGACTTACGGGCCGCGGCCGGCGGGCCGACGTACCGGGAGATGGCCCGGCGCGCGGGCTACTCGGCCAGCGCGCTCGCCGCGGCTGCCGCGGGGGACCAACTGCCGTCGCTGCCGGTGACCCTGGCGTACGCGACGGTCTGCGAGGGCGACCGCGACGAATGGGAGTCCCGCTGGCTCGCGGCGGCCCGGGCGGCGGAGGAACAGACCGTCCTGGTCGCCGACGACGGCGTGGACGAGGCCCCGTACCGGGGGCTGGCCCGCTTCGAACCCGGCGACCGCGAACTCTTCTTCGGCCGGGACGAACTCGTCGTCGAACTGCTGAACCTGCTGTCCGCCCATCGCTTCGTGATACTCACCGGCGCCTCCGGCAGCGGCAAGTCCTCCCTGCTGCGGGCCGGGATCATCCCCCGACTGCGCACCGGCCGGGACGGCGGCGCGGTGAAGTGCGCGGGGATCAAGATCCTCACCCCCGGCGCGCGGCCGTTCGCCACCCACGCCCGGACCGTCTCGCGCCGCGCCGACGGGGACACCCTGATCGTCGTGGACCAGTTCGAGGAGGTCTTCACCCTCTGCCGGGACCCCGCCGAGCGCGCCGAGTTCATCCAACTGCTGTCCGCCGCCCTCGAACCGACCAGCGGACTGCGGGTCGTCGTCGCCGTACGGGCCGACTTCTACGGTCACTGCACCGAACACGCCGCGCTCGTCGCGGCGCTGCGCACCGCGCACCTGCTCGTCGGACCGATGGCCCCCGCCGACCTGCGGCAGGCGATCGTCGGCCCCGCCCGGGCCGCCGGGCTGATCGTCGAACGGGAGCTCACCGCCCGGATCGTCGAGCAGGCCGCGGGCGAACCGGGCGCCCTGCCGCTGATGTCCCACGCGCTGCTGGAGGTGTGGCGCCGCCGCCGCGGCCGGACCCTGACCCTCGCCGCGTACGAGGCCATCGGCGGCGTCCACGGCGCGATCGCCGACACCGCGGAGCACACCTACAGCAGCCTCAACGCGAACGAGTCCGTCCACGCCCGCCGGATGCTCCTGCGGCTGATCACCCCGGGCCAGGGCGCCCAGGACACCCGCCGCCCCGCACCCCGCACGGAACTGGCGGCCGTCGAGTCACCGGAGGCCACCACCGTCCTCGAACGCCTCGCCCACGCCCGCCTCGTCACCCTCGACGGCGACACCGCCGACCTCGCGCACGAGGCGCTGATCACGGCGTGGCCGCGGCTGCGGACCTGGATCGACGAGGAACGGGTGCGGCTGGTCACCCACCGGCGGCTGACGGCCGACGCCGACGCCTGGGCGGAGCTCGACCGCGACGCCGGCGCGCTGTACCGCGGCACCCGGCTCGCCACCGCCCGGGAAGCCTTCCCCGACCCGTACCAGGGACTCACCGCCGTCGAGCGCGACTTCCTCGCCGCGAGCGTCACCGCGGAGGAGGACGAGGACCGGGCCCGCGCCCGCACCACCAGCCGGCTGCGCCGCTCCACCGCCGCGCTGGCGGCGCTCCTCGTGCTGGCCCTGGTCGCCGGGGTGATCGCCTGGCGGCAGAGCCACACCAGTGACGAGCAGCGCGACAGGGCCGTCACGGCCCAGCGCACCGCGCTCTCCCGGCAACTCGCCGCCCAGTCCGAGGAGCAGTTGGTCGGCAACCCCGCGCTCGCCTCCCTCCTCGCCCTGCACGCCCACCGCACAGCCCCCACCAGGGAAGCGCGGGCCAGCTTGCTGCGCGCCGCGGACATCCCGCTGCGCAACACCCGCCGCATCCCGGGATCCTCAGTCGAACGGGCTTCGTTCAGTCCGGACCTCCGTACGGTCGCGTACGTCGACATCAGGCGCGGAGCCCTGCTCCACGACCTGAAGCAGAACCGGAGCGTGGCCCTCGGCACCTCCGCGAAGCGTCCGAGGGAGGTGGCCTTCAGCCCGGACGGCGCGTCCGTCGCCATCTCGTACCTGGACGGTGCGGTACGGGTCTACGACGTGGCGTCGGGGCGGCAGCGCGCCATGCTGGACGACGGCCAAGCGCTCGTCGACGTTCTGACGTTCAGCCGGGACGGCCGGCGACTCGCCACCACTTCCAGGGACGCGGCCATCCGCGTGTGGGACGTCGAGACCGGACGCGCTCAACACGTCTTCAAGACCTACAAGAAGCGGAAGGCTCCGCCGAGCGAGTACTTCCAGTCGCTCGACTTCTCGCCCGACGGCCGGACGCTGGTCAGCGGCGGCCAGGACGTGCGGCTGTGGGACCTCATGACCGGCCGGAGCCGCGTCTACATACCCAAGCCCCAGTTCCCCTACCCGGTCCCCGAGGCCAAGTACTACGCGAAGGCCGTCTTCGGCTCCGACGGCAGCGAACTCGCCGTGGCCCAGCACGACGGCACGGTGACGCTGCGGGACGCCAGGAACAGCGGGGTGATCATCGCCTCGCTCACCGGTCACGTCAGCCGGGTCGACCGGTTGGTCTTCAGCCACGACGGCGCGACGCTCGTGACCAGCGACGCGGACGCCCTGCGGATCTGGGACGCGCGCAGCCAAGGCCCCCGCGTCACCCTCACCGGCTACACCCGGGGACTCGTTGCGATCGCCTTCAGCGCTGACAACCGGTCCCTGGCCACCATGACCCAGGAGGGGAACATCCGGGAGTGGGAGACGGGCGACCTCAACACCCACACCCTGACCGGACACAGCAAGCCGGTCAGCGCCCTCACCTTCAGCACCGACGGCCGCACGCTCGTCACCGCCGGCCACGACGAGACCGTGCGGATCTGGGGCCTGCCCGCCGGCCGTCGCATGGCCACGATCACCGGCGTCCGCAAGGTCGCCGCTCTCAGCCCGGACGGCAGAACGCTGGTCACCGCCGACCGCGACGGCACGGTTTACCTGCGGGACGCCCGCACCGGTGCCTCGCGGCGAACCCTGCCCGGCGCCGCCCCCGCCGTCAACAGCCTCGCCTTCACCTCCGACGGGTCGACGCTGGCTGCGCTGGGCGACAACCGGGTTCACCTGTGGGACGTCGACCGGGCCCGCCGCCTCCGCACCCTGACCGGGCCGGACGGCGCCATCGAGACGATGACGCCGCATCCGAGCGGCAGTGCCCTGGCCACCAGGGGCTCGAAGGGCACCATCAGGATCTGGGACGTGCGCACCGGGGAGGTGCTGCGCACCTTCGCCCTTCCCCGGTCCGAGAGGCACCCCACCTTCAGCCCCGACGGCACGACCCTCGCCACCAGCGACTCCGACTCGGCCGGCCGCGGGCCCGACGGGCCGCCCGCCAGCTACATCCGCCTGCGCGACTCCGAAACCGGGGCGCTGCGCCGCACCCTCACGCTGAACTCCCACGTCGAGCGGATCGACTCGATGTCCTTCCACCCCGACGGGAAGACCCTGGCCACGGGGGGAAACGACGGCACGGCCCGGATCTGGGACGTCGAGACGGGCGCGGCGCGCCGCACCTTCTCCGACGTCGGCTACGTGAACCACGTCGCCTTCAGCCCCGACCGCACCACCCTCGCCACCACCAGCTTCAACGGCACCACGCGGCTGTGGTCCGTGGACCTCCCCGACGAGACCGAGGCCATCCAGCAGATCTGCCGGTCCGTCAACCGCGAACTCACCGCCGCGGAGCGCAAGCAGTACAACGTCGCGGAGGCGTCCGTGTGTCCGAAGGACGGACCGGCGGCGGGGAAGGGGGAGTCAGCCGGCCAGTAGCGCGCCGGCCAGCTCGCGCCACTCCCGGCGCGGCAGCTCGTCGAGCGGGGCATCGGAGACCACGTTCAGGGCGACGTGGTCCGCGCCCGCCGCGTGGAAGTCGGCGACGCGGGCGCGGACGCGGTCCAGGTCGCCCAGCGCGAACACCGCGTCCACCAGCCGGTCGCTGCCGCCGTCCGCGAAGTCCGCCTCCGTGAAGCCGAGCCGCAGGAAGCTGCGGAGGTAGTTCTCGAACCCGAGGTACGGCGTGAGGCCGGTGCGGGCGATGTCGCGGGCCCGGGACAGGTCGGGCTCCAGGACGACCTTCAGGTCGGGGGCGAGCAGGGCGTCGGGGCCCAGCAGGGCGCGGGCCTCGGCCGTGTGCTCCGGGGTGACCAGGTACGGGTGCGCGCCCAGCGCCCGGTCCGCCGACAGCTCCAGCATCTTCGGGCCGAGCGCGGCCAGCACGCGGCGGGACGCGGGGACGGGCGTCGGCGCGGCGTCGAGCGCGTCCAGGTAGGCGACCATCGCGGAGTACGGCTTCGCGTACTGCGGGGTGCGGGCGCTGTGGCTGACGCCGAGCCCGAGCACGAACCGGCCGGGCGCGGACTCCTCGATGCGGGTCGTCTCCTCGGCGACCTGCGCCGCCGGGTGCTCCCAGATGCTGAGGATGCCGGTCGCCACCCGGATCCGGGGCGCGGCGGCGAGCACGGGCGCGGCGTTCGCCAGCGAGGGGCTGCCGCCGATCCACAGCGCCCCGTACCCCAACTCGTCCAGTTCGGCGACGGCTTCGGCCGTGTTCGGCGCGAGCTCCTGTCCTGGCTCCGCCCGCAGGAAGCGGTGCCACACGCCGAAGCGGCCCAGCAGGTCTCGATCATTGGTGTTGGTCATGGCGGAACAACTACCGCATGCCAAGGGGCTATTCCACCTTTCGGGACTGCGGGCGCGGCGGCAGCGGGGGCCGGCTGCGGTCCGGTACGCCCTCGTACCCCGGCGGGTCGGCCGCCGGCTGCTTCGCCAGCATGTCCAGGGCGAGCCGCACCGCGTCGTCCAGCCCCGCGTGCCGGCCCTCCGCCCAGTCCAGGGGGGTGCGCAGGGCCTCCAGGTCGGGCTCGACGCCGTGGTTCTCCACGGACCAGCCGTAGGTGTCGAACCAGGCCGCGTTCATCGGCACCGTGATGACGGTGCCGTCGATCAGGCGGTGATTTCCGGTGATGCCCACGACCCCGCCCCAGGTGCGGGTGCCCACCACCGGCCCGAGGTTCAGCAGCTTGAAGGCCGCGGTGATCATGTCGCCGTCGGACGAGGTCTCCTCGTCGGCGAGGGCCACGACCGGGCCGCGCGGCGCGTTCGACGCGTACGAGACGGGCTGGGCGTTGCGGGTGAGGTCCCACCCGAGGATCTTCCGGGTCAGGTTCTCCACCACGAGCTCGCTGATGTGCCCGCCCGCGTTGCCCCGTACGTCCACGATCAGGGCCGGCCGGGACACCTCAAGGCGCAGATCGCGGTTGAACTGGGCCCAGCCGGAGCCGCCCATGTCGGGGATGTGGAGGTAGCCGCACCGGCCCTCGCTCAACTCCCGCACCACCTCGCGGCGCTTGGCCACCCAGTCCTGGTAGCGCAGCGGGCGCTCGTCGATCAGCGGGGCGACGGCGACCCGTCGGGAGGTGCCCTCCGCGGTGCGGAACGTCAGCTCGACCGTCGTGCCGCCGGCGGCCGACAGCATGGGGTAGGGGCCGGCGACCGGGTCCACCGGGCGGCCGTCGACGTGGGTGAGGACCGCGCCCTCGCGGATGCCGGTGCCGGCCAGCGGGGAGCGGGCCTTGGAGTCGGACGACTCGCCCGGCAGGATCCGCTGCACCACCCACCCCTCGTCCCGGTGGACGAGGTTCGCGCCGAGCAGCCCCATCGGCCGCTGGTAGTGGCGCGGGCCCTCGTCGCGCCGGGCGGGGGTCACGTACGCGTGCGAGGTGCCCAGCTCGCCCAGCACCTCCCGCAGCAGGTCGGCGAACTCGTCGGGGGACGCGACCCGTTCCACCAGCGGACGGTACTGGTCCAAGACCGCCGGCCAGTCGATGCCGCTCATGCCCGGGTCCCAGAAGTACGCGCTGATCAGCCGGCCGGCCTCGGCGTACGCCTGGCGCCACTCGGAGGCCGGGTCCACCTCGTGCAGGATGCGGCGCAGGTCGATGTAGACGGTGGAGTCGCCGTCGCCGGCCTCCGTCGCCGGCACGGCCCGCAGCTCGCCGCCGTCCACGACCACGAGGCGGGTGCCGTCGCCGCTGACCGCGAACCAGTCGAGGTGCGCGACGAGTTCGGTGCGGCGGGCCTTGGAGATGTCGAAGTGCTCCAGCGTGGGCTGGCCCGAGGTGTCGGCCGGGTTCACGAACGTCTCGCCCAGCGCGCCCGAGATGGGCCAGCGCAGCCAGACCAGGCCGCCGCCGCTGACCGGGGAGAGCGCGGAGTACTTCGACGCGGCCACCGGGAAGGGGGTGACCCGGCTCTCCAGGCCCTCGATCTCGACGACGGTGCCCGCGCCGTCCCCGGCGGTGCCGGCGGCGGCCGGCGCTTCGTCCAGCGGATCGAGCCCGCCGGCGGCCGGCCGGCCGTCGGGCAGCAGCGCGAACGGCGACGGCGTCGCCGACGACAGGGGCACGAGGTAGGGGCGGCAGCCGAGCGGGAACGACAGGTCGCCGGTGTGCACGTCGTACACCGGGTCGAAGCCGCGCCAGGAGAGGAAGGCGAGGTAGCGGCCGTCGCTGGTGAAGACCGGGTTCTCGTCCTCGAAGCGGCCGTTGGTGACGTCGACGATGGTGCGGTCCTTTATCCGCGCCATGCGGATCTGGCGCAGGGACCGGCCCACGCCCGGCTGGGACCAGGCGAGCCAGGAGCCGTCGGGGGAGAAGGCGAGGTCGCGCACCGGGCCGTTGAGGGAGCGGACGAGTTCGGTGACGAGGGGTTCGTCGGCGCTCTCGCCCTCCGCTGCGGTTTCTGCTTCCGCTTCGGATTCGGTCTCCGCAGCTTCGGTCCCGTCGGTCTCCCCGGTTTCGGCTTCCCCGCCTTCCCCGGCTTCCCCAGGTTCGGCTTCGGTTTCGGCTTCGGTGGGCTCGCCGGCCGCCGTCGCGTCCGCCTCCTCCGCGTCGTCCGCGTCCAGGAGCAGCAGCCGGCCGTCGTGCGAGGCGATCGCCAGCCGCTTCCCCTCCGGGTCGGACTCCATCTCCCGCACCCGCCCCAACTCGCCCGACGCCAGCCGGCGCGACTCCCGGTCGCCGCTCGCCCGCGGCAGGTACGCGATCTCCACCGCGTCCTCGCCGTCCGCGTCCGTCACGTACGCCACCCGGCCGCCGGAGCCCAGCGCGACCGGGATCCGGGCCCGTACCCCCGGCGTGTCCGCGATCGTGCGGGCCGGGCCGTCGCGGTGCGTGAGCCAGTACAGGCTGCCGCGCACGGAGACGGCGCTGGCCCGCCCCGTGGGGTCGACGGCGAGCGCGTCCACGTGGTCGGACGCCGGCACCTGGTACGTACGGCGCCCCGCGCGCTGCCCGCCCAACTGCACCGCCAGCCGGCGCGGCGCAGCGGCCGGGTCGCTCAGGTCGTCCACGATCCACAGCTCGCCCGCGCACTGGTAGACCACCCGCCGGCCGTCGCTGGAGGCGTGCCGGGCGTAGAAGGCGTCGTGGTCGGTGTGGCGCTGGAGGTCGGAGCCGTTTGGGCGGCAGGAGTAGAGGTTGCCGACGCCCTCGTGGTCGGAGAGGAACGCGATCCGGCCGCGGACGAACATGGGGGAGTCGAGGTGCCCGTCGAGGTCGGCCAGCAGCCGCTGGCCGTGCAGCCAGAGCCGTCCGGTGGCCCCGCCGCGGTAGCGCTTCCAGGAGGCGGGCTCGTGCGGCGCCTTCCCCGTCAGCAGCAGGGTGCGCCGCTCGCCGGCCACGTCGGCGACCGCGATGTCGGAGACCGGCCCCCAGGGCAGCTTCCCGCCGGGCGCGCCGTCCAGCGGGACGCTGTAGGCCCAGGAGAAGTACGAGAAGGGCTGGCCGTGCGACGACACGGCGAGGACGTGTCCGTCCGGCCCCCAGCCGCAGACCCGGGTGTCCACGGAGCCCCAGTAGCTCAGCCGCCGCGCGGGGCCGCCGGCCAGCGGGACGAGGTGGATCTCCGGATCGTGGCTGCGCCAGGTCGTGTAGGCGATGTGCCGGCCGTCGGGGGAGAAGCGGGGGTGCCCGATCCGCGTCCGGTCGACGGTCAGCCGCCAGGCCCGCCCCGGGCGCTCGCCCTCCGGGACGAGCGGGGCGACCCACAGGTCGTCCTCGGCGGCGAAGCACACCAAGTCCTCGTGCAGGTGCGGATAACGGAGGTACGCCACGTCGTCGTCGCTCACGCTCCCATGCTTTCCGGGGGCGGCGGACGAGGCAACTCCTCATCATTGATGGAACTCATGTCGGGGTCGGAAGGTTGAGCGTCCCCCGGGTGATGAAACCCACAGCGAAACGATTTCGTTTCGCTTGGACCTTCGACTATCGTATTTCGAGTACGAAACCGTTTCGTTCGTTTCCTGGAGACCCGGAGGGAGGCCGTCCGATGTCCCGCAGCCGACTCACCCCCGAGCGCGAGGCCGAGCTCTTCGACGCAGTGCTCGATCTGCTGCGCGAGGTCGGCTACGACTCCCTCACGATGGACGCCGTCGCCAACCGGACCCGTTCCAGCAAGGCGACGCTCTACCGGCAGTGGCACAACAAGCCCGAGCTGGTGACCGCGGCGCTGCAGCACCACTCCGGGCCCGGCGCCGACAAGGTCGACACCGGGAGCCTGCGCGGCGACTTCCAGGAAATGATGTTGCGGGTGGACGACTGCCAGCTGGAGAAGGACTCGGCGCTGATGCGGGGTCTGACCCTGGCGGTGCACACCAACCCAGATCTGCTCCGGGTGCTCCAGGAGAAGCTGATCGAACCGGAGCGGAACGAGCTGCGAGTGGTGATCGACCGGGCGGTGGCGCGGGGCGAGGTCCGTACGGACAACCCCGCGCGCGAGTTCGTGCCGCACATGCTCTTCGGAGCGTTCTTCGCCCTGCAGATGATCGAGGACCGGGTCCCCAACCGGGATTTCCTCAGCCGTTACATTGACGCGGTGGTGCTGCCGGCTCTGGAGGCACGATGATCCGTCGTGGTTTCCTGCCGGGGGTCCGGGGGTCGTCCCCCGGGAAGCACAGCATTGACGCGGTGGTGCTGCCGGCTCTGGAGGCACGATGACCTCCGTGAACTGGCGCGCACTGGTCGCGACGGACCGATGTAGCGCGATGTAGTCCCACGAGGCCCGGACTCCCCGTCTCCCGGGCGCCCTCGACTCTCCCCGTCACACCCCAGATCCGCTCAAGCACCACCCCAACCTGACGCGCGCCGCTCTCGTCGTCGGGCCGACTCCCCCCTGCCCTGTTACGTCTCACCAACGGGAGTACGCCCTCGTGGCCACGTTCCTCTACAAACTCGGGCGGTTCGCCTTCCGGCGCCGCAAACTAGTCGCTCTGCTGTGGGTGGCACTCTTCGCGATCGCCGGTGTGGCCGCCTCGTCCGCCGCCAAGGCCGAGGACCCGGGCTTCGCCCTGCCGGGCACCGAATCCCAAAAGGCGTTCGACCTCATGGAAGAGCGCTTCCCGGGGAGCAGCGCCGACGGCGCGTCCGCGCGCATCGTCTTCAAGGCGCCCGCCGGTCAGAAGATGACCGACGCCGCGCCCAAGGCCGAGGTGAACGAGTTCATCGCGGACCTGAAGAAGGGCTCCACCGAGATCTCGTCGGTCGCGGACCCGTACGCCAGTGACGCCGTCTCCAAGGACGGCAGCACCGCGTACGTCTCGGTGTCCTACAAGGTCAACACGATGGAGCTGGACGAGAAGAGCAAGGAGTCGCTGACCGACGTCGCCAAGGACGCGCGGGACTCCGGGCTCACCGTCGAACTCGGTGGCGACGCCACCATGGTCGAGCAGAGTGCCGCCGGCGCCGAGATGATCGGCATCCTCATCGCGGCCGTCGTCCTGGTGATCACCTTCGGTTCGCTCATCGCGGCCGGTCTGCCGCTGCTGACCGCCATCATCGGCGTCGGCATCGGCATCTCCTCCATCACCGCGCTGGCGAACGTGCTGGACCTCGGCACCACCACCTCGATGCTCGCGATGATGATCGGCCTCGCGGTCGGCATCGACTACGCGCTGTTCATCGTCTCCCGCTACCGCGCCGAGTTGGCCGATGGCCGGGAGAAGGAGGACGCGGCAGGTCGCGCCGTCGGCACCGCGGGCTCCGCGGTCGTCTTCGCCGGTCTGACCGTCGTCATCGCCCTGGCCGGCCTCGCGGTCGTCAACATCCCGCTCCTCAGCAAGATGGGCTTCGCCGCCGCCGGCACCGTCGTCATCGCCGTCGTCATCGCGATCAGCCTGATCCCGGCCCTGCTGGGCTTCGCCGGGGACCGCATCCTCGGTCGCAAGGCGCGCAAGGCCCGCAAGGCCGGCGCCCACACCAGCAAGGGCCTGGAGGGCGAGAAGCCGAAGATGGGCGTCCGCTGGGCGCGCTTCGTGCTGCGCCGCCCGGTGGCCGTGCTGCTCACCTCCGTCGTGGGCCTCGGTCTGATCGCCGTCCCGGCCGCCTCGCTCCAGGTGGGTCTGCCGGACGAGGGCTCGTCGTCGCCGGCCTCCACCCAGCGCAAGGCGTACGACCTGCTGTCCGACGGCTTCGGCCCCGGCTTCAACGGTCCGCTGAGCATCGTCGTGGACGCGAAGGGCAGCAAGGACGCCCAGGGCGCGGTCGACCAGGCCGCCGAGATGATCGGCAAGCTGGACGGGGTGGCCGCGACCATCCCCGGCGAGCTGAACAAGGCCGGCGACACCGGGATGATCAACGTCGTGCCGAAGGAGCGGCCGTCCTCCGTCGAGACGGAGAACCTGGTCGAGAACATCCGCGGCAAGAAGGACGAGCTCAAGGCCGACACCGGCGCCACCCTGCTGGTGACCGGCGCCACCGCGCTGAACATCGACTTCTCGCAGAAGATGAACGACGCGCTGGTGCCCTACCTCGCGCTGGTCGTCGGACTCGCCTTCCTGCTGCTGGTGCTGGTGTTCCGCTCGATCCTGGTGCCGTTGAAGGCGGCGCTCGGCTTCCTGCTCTCCGTGGTGGCGGCGCTCGGTGCGGTCGTCGCGGTGTACCAGTGGGGTTGGCTCGCGGACCTGTTCAACGTGGAGCAGCCCGGCCCGATCATGTCGATGATGCCGATCTTCATGGTGGGCGTGGTCTTCGGTCTCGCGATGGACTACGAGGTCTTCCTCGTCACCCGGATGCGCGAGGCGTACGTGCACGGCGAGCGGCCGGGCGAGACCGTCGTCACCGGCTTCCGGCACGGGGCGCGGGTCGTCTCCGCCGCCGCGATCATCATGATCGGCGTCTTCGCCGGCTTCATCAGCTCCGGCGAGCAGATGGTCATGATGATGGGCTTCGGCCTCGCGATCGCCGTCTTCTTCGACGCGTTCGTCGTCCGGATGGCGATCGTCCCGGCGGTGCTGGCGCTGCTCGGCGACAAGGCGTGGTGGCTGCCGCGCTGGCTGGACAAGGCGCTGCCGAACGTGGACGTCGAGGGCGAGAAGCTGCACAAGCAGCTCGCGGACAGCCCGGAGGACCCGGACGGGGACCGTCAGCTGGTCGGCGTCCGGTAGTTCGGAGTCCGCTGGTCCGTAAGTCAGGAAAGTAGTGGGAAGGGCCGTGCCCGCCGCCGTATAGGTGGCGGGCACGGCCCCTTTCTGCGTTGCGTCAGGGTGTCGTCAGGTGGTCTTGGGGGCGGTCGCGGCTGCCGCGTACGTGTGGCGCAGGAAGCTCCTGAGGACGGTGGTGTCGAACTGGACCACCGACACCCCGTCCGCGGAGTGGAACTCCACCACCGCCTGCACCCGGCCGCACGGCCAGACCTCCACGTCACCGCTGCGGGCCGGGGCGCGCAACCCGGACTCCAGCAGTTCGCGGGGGAAGGTCCACCCCATTCCGCTGGGGAAGTCGAACCGTACGGCCTTGGGATCCTCGTCCGGCTCGTAGGACATGGCGACGCGAACCGGCCGGTACTGGGGAGCGTCCGTGACGATCCGGCCCCATGCGTGGTCCTCGACGGTGGCGGCGGGCATCGGTCGCTCCTCACGGTCATGCAGCACTCTCATGCTTTTTTAACTTTTGCGTCTAATGTCCCATATTTTGGACTACGGCCGCTCGACGGCCCTTGTGCATTTTTTGCGTTCGCGCTTCTTTTGTGACCGAGGCGCTCTTGCACACCATGTGCAGATGGGCGCAATCGCCCGCGCTCGCCAGCGGTTCGCCTCAGCTCGCCTCGCCTCGCCTCGCCTCAGCTCAGCTCGGCTCAGTCCACCCCGGTTGCCATCGGTTCACCTCGGTTCGCCTCGGTTGTCATCGCCTTTCCGATCCGGAGCCAGCCATGCATGTTCCCGACGGATTCATCAACGCTCCCGTTTCGGCCGCCTCCGCCGTCGTCGCCGCCGCGGCCGTCGCCGTCAGCCTGCGCGGCGCCCGCCGGGAGCTGTCCGGCGCCGGCGCCCCCAACGACCTCGGGGGCGATCGCACCGCCCCCCTCGCCGGACTCGTCGCCGCCTTCGTCTTCGCCGCACAGATGCTGAACTTCCCCGTCGCCACCGGCACCAGCGGACACCTCTTGGGGGGCGCGCTCGCCGCGGTCCTCGTCGGTCCCGCGACGGGCGTGCTGTGCATCACCGTCGTCCTGCTGCTCCAGGGCGTGCTCTTCGCCGACGGCGGTCTCACCGCCCTCGGCGTCAACGTCACCGTCATGGGCGCGGTCGGCGTCGGCACCGCGTACGTCCTCTTCCGCGGGCTGCTCGCGGTGCTGCCGCGGCGCCGCGGCAGCGTCACCGTCGCGACGTGCGTCGCCGCGTTCGCCTCCGTCCCGGCGTCCGCCGCGGCGTTCACCCTCCTCTACGCCGTCGGAGGGACGACCGACGTCCCGATCGACGCGGTGCTGACCGCGATGGTCGGCGTGCACGCCCTCGTCGGCATCGGCGAGGCCGCGATCACCACGCTCACCGTCGGCGCGGTACTCGCCGTCCGCCCGGACCTGGTGTACGGGGCCCGCGCCCTGGTCGCGCCGCTGAAGCTGCGGGTCGGCGGCGAGCTGGTCGACGCACGGCCGGCGGACCGCGCCGCCGCGCTCGGGCTGGGGGCGCACCGCTCGCCCCGCTTCCCCCGCGCGGTCTGGCTCACCGGGCTGGCCGTCGCGGTCGCACTCGCCGGGTTCGTCTCCTACTACGCGTCCGCCGAGCCGGACGGGCTGGAGAAGGTCGCCGCGGACGAGGGCTTCGACGGGAAGGCGGAGGAACACGCGACCGCCGACTCCCCGCTCGCCGACTACGGCATCGAGAGCATCGCCGACGCCAGGCTCTCCGGCGGGCTCGCCGGGGTGATCGGGGTGGGGGCGACCGCGGCCGTCGGGACGGGGTTGTTCGCGGTGGTCGTGGTGCGCCGCCGCCGAGGCCGTGGCCGTGGCAGTACGGCGGAGGTCAGACCGGCGACCGGCCCCGCGGCCCGGCCGCCGATCGCCGAACTCGGCCCGGGCCCCGGAGGCGGGCGCGCGCCCGGGCGGCCGTACCCACCGCCCGTCGACCCCGGCGAACGGGCCTGACCGTGGGCGCCGGCCATCGACCGCACCGGCTCCACATCCCCGGCCGCTCGCCCGTGCACGCCCTGCCGCCGCACTGCAAGCTCGTCGCCGTCCTCGCCTTCGTCCTCGTCGTCGCGGCCACGCCGCGCGAGGCGGTCTGGGCCTTCGGGCTGTACGGAGCGCTGCTCGCCGCCGTCGCCAGCACGGCCGGCGTCCCCCTGCGCCGGCTGCTGAAACGGCTGCTGATCGAGGTGCCGTTCGTCGCCTTCGCGCTGCTCATGCCGTTCGTCGTGCCAGGGGAGCGGATCGGCGTGCTCGGCGTGGAGCTGAGCGTCCCGGGGCTGTGGGGTGCCTGGAACGTCCTGGCGAAGGGCACGCTCGGCGTCGCCGCCTCCGTGCTCCTGGCCGCCACCACCGAACTGCGCTCCCTGCTGCTCGGCCTCCGGCGGCTACGGCTGCCCGCGCTGCTGGTCCAGATCGCGTCGTTCATGATCCGCTACGGCGACGTCGTCGCCGACGAGATGCGTCGGATGGCCGTCGCCCGGCGCTCGCGCGGCTTCGAAGCACGGGGCGTGCGCCACTGGGGCGTGCTGGCGAAGTCGACCGGCGCGCTCTTCATCCGCTCCTACGAACGCGGGGAACGGGTGCACCTGGCGATGCTCAGCCGCGGATACGCGGGCGAGCTGCCCCTGATCGAGACCTGTGGTGCGGGCGGGACCGCGGCGAGCCGGGCGCAGTGGTCGTACGCCGCAGCGCTGCCGGTCGCCGCCCTCGTCGTCTGCCTGCTGGGATGGAGCATCCGTTGACCGATCCCGATCCCGATCCCGATCCCGATCCCGATCCCGATCCCGATCCCAAGCCCGAGCCCGACGCGCCCGCGTCTCCTCCGCCTTCTCTACACGTGCAGGGCCTCGCCTACGCCTACCCCGACGGCCACCAGGCCCTCTATGGGGTCGACCTGACCGTGGCGCGCGGCGAACGCGTCGCCCTCCTCGGCCCCAACGGCGCCGGGAAGACCACCCTCGTCCTCCATCTGAACGGCATCCTCAGCGGCGGCGTCGGCACGGTCGCCGTCGCCGGGCTGCCCGTCGAACGGCGCCACCTCGCCGAGGTCAGACGGCGCGTCGGCATCGTCTTCCAGGACCCCGACGACCAACTCTTCATGCCGACCGTCCGCGAGGACGTCGCCTTCGGACCGGCCGCCGCCGGGGTGCGCGGCCCCGAGCTGGCGGCCAAGGTCAGCGCGGCGCTGCGGCAGGTCGGCATGGCCGAGTACGCGGACCGGCCGCCGCACCACCTCTCCTTCGGGCAGCGGCGCCGCGTCGCGGTGGCGACCGTCCTCGTGATGGAGCCCGAAGTCCTCGTGCTGGACGAGCCCTCCTCCAACCTCGACCCGACCTCACGGCGCGAACTCGCCGACGTCCTGCGCTCCTTGACCGTCACCGTCCTCATGGTCACCCATGACCTCCCCTACGCACTGGAGCTCTGCCCGCGCTCCGTGGTCCTCAGCGAAGGAGTGATCGTCGCGGACGCCCCGACGGGGGCACTTTTGTGCGACCGGGAGCTGATGCGGGCGCACAGACTGGAGCTGCCCTTTGGTTTTGACCCCCGATCCGTGACCACGTGACTGGGTGGTCACCGCACCTGACTGACCCGGAAGTCACAAGGGCCCGCGGACGTTGCACCATGGACGGATGCACGGAAGCGGAGCGGAGGGGACGACGGTGGACGTACGGGGCACGACCGACACGACCGAAACGGCAGGCGTGGCCGACACGACCGGCACGGCGGACGTACGGGGCGCGGTGTCCGTGCACGGCACGGTGGCGGCCGGTTACGAGCCGGTGCTCGACGCCTTCGTCCGCAACTTCCAGCAGCGCGGCGACCGCGGCGCCGCGGTCGCCCTCTACCGCGACGGCCACAAGGTCGTCGACCTGTGGGCCGGCACCCGCGACGTGGACGGCGCCGAGCCCTGGGCCGTCGACACCGCGCAGATCGTCCGCTCCGTCACCAAGGGCGTGGCCGCGGCTGCCGTCCTCCTGCTCCACCAGCGCGGCCGGATCGACCTGGACGCACCCGTCGGCACGTACTGGCCCGAGTTCAAGGCGGGGGGCAAGGAGCGCGCCCTGGTCCGCCACCTCCTCGCACATCGCTCCGGAGTCCCCGCCCTGGACCGTCCGCTCACCCCCGCCGAGGCCGTCGACGGCGTCACCGGACCGGCGGCCGTGGCCGCCCAGACCCCCGCGTGGCAGCCCGGCACCGCGCACGGCTACCAGGCGCAGACCCACAGCTGGCTCCTTTCCGAGCTGGTGCGCAGGGTCACCGGGCGCACCATCGGCCGTTGGGTCGCCGAGGAGATCGCCCACCCCCTCGGGCTGGACTTCTGGATCGGACTCCCCGCGGAGGAGGCCCACCGGGTGGGGCGGATCGGCCCGGTGGACGAGCCGGCGACCGTGGACGGCGGCGGTCTGCGGCTGCGCCCCAAACGCTCGGTCTCCGAGGCTTACCGGGACCCGGAGTCCCTGACCCGCCGCGCCTTCGGGGCGATCACGCCCCTGCCCGACGAGAACGACCCCGCCTACCGGGCCGCCGAACTCCCCGCCTCCGGCGGGGTGTCCACGGCCCGCGCCATCGCCCGCTTCTACGCCGCGACGATCGGCGAGGTCGACGGCGGACCGCGGCTCTTCGCGCCCGCGACGCTCGCCCTCGCCCGCACCGAGGAGTCCGCCGGGCCCGACCGGGTCCTCGTCGTCCCCACCCGCTACGGCCTGGGCTACATGCTCCACGGCCCCGCGGCCCCGCTGCTGGGCCCCGGCTCCTTCGGGCACCCCGGCCGCGGGGGCTCCCTCGGCTTCGCCGACCCCGAGACCGGCGTCGCCTTCGGCTATGTGACCAACGGGCTGCGCAAGGGAGTTACCGCCGATCCCCGTGCCCAAGCGCTGGTCAGGGCGGTACGTTCGGTCCTATGACCAGTGGACTGAAACGTTTCGACGGATACGGCGTGCTGATCACGGGCGCGGCGCGGGGCATCGGTGCGGCGACGGCCCGCCGTCTCACGTCCGAGGGCGCGCGGGTCCTCATCGCCGACCTCGACGCCACGGCCGCGGAACGCGCCGCCGCCGAGATCCCCGGTGCGGAGCACATCGGCTGCGACGTCGCCGACCGCGCCCAGGTGGAGGCGGCGGTCGCGCGCGCCGTCGAACGCTTCGGCACCCTCGACGTGCTGGTCAACAACGCCTTCTCCTGTTCTCCCGACGCCCCGGCCTTCGAGGACCAGTCCGACGCGACCTGGGCGCTCGACCTCGACGTCACCCTCACCGGCGCCTTCCGCTGCGCCCGTGCCGCGCTGCCGCACCTGGCGGCGTCCGGGCGGGGCGCCATCGTCTCCATCGGCTCCGTCAACGGCGAGGCCGACTTCGGCAACCACGCCTACAGCGCGGCCAAGGCCGGCCTCGCCTCGCTGACCCGCACCCTCGCGGGCGACGCGGCGCCCCGGGGCGTACGCGTCAACCAGGTCAACCCCGGCACGATCCGCACCACCGGCTGGGTCGGCCGTGAGGCCGCGCTGTCCGCGCTCGGCGAGCAGGTCTATCCGCTGGGCCGGGTCGGCGAGCCGGAGGACATCGCGGCGGCCGTCGCCTTCCTCGCCTCGCGCGACGCGGCCTGGATCACCGGGACGGTGCTACGGGTGGACGGCGGCCTGCTGGCCACGCACCCGGAGTTCGCCCGCGTCATCACGGCGGCGGACGAGGAGGCAACGGCGGTCGCGTGACGCGTGATGCGTGACGCCTGCGGGGCGGGTGAGAAGCACGCGAGAGAGGGGGCGACCCGCACCGGCCCGTCAACGGCGGCTGTCCATGACGCTGTAACCTCCCTCGACCACCTCCGCATCGGGCGGCCTGACGGAACACTTCGGCACTTCGGGCTGGCCTGCTGCCGCAGGGGGAGTGATGGACACACGGGCCGGGCCGTCGCCCTCCGCCGGTATGTGGAAGCCCAGGCCCATCCGCGCGGTGGGCTTGCGCTCCAGGAACTCCTGCCAATACGGGCCGGCTTCGACGATCCGGCCGGTGACCGCCACCTCGGAGCCGTCGACGCGCAGGCAGTCGACCTTGAAGTCACCCCAGTTGAACAGGGGAGGCCGGCCGTCCGTCTGAGGCACAAGGTGTTGGATCCGGAACGTGCCCCAGGAACGGGCCGCAGGGCCGCCCTCGCCTTCGTCGTCCGCTGCGTCCTGGTCGTCGCCGAGGAGGACGCCGCGGGCGTCGACGAAGATCCGGACCTCGTCGTCCTCCTTGGGATAGTCCATCCGGCCGGCTCCCCGGATGCCCACCACGGCCGGCTCGCCGGCCGCCGTGACGACGGGGCGCTCCGCCGGTCTGTCGGAATCCGCGCTGGCCGGCCCGCCGGCCACGCCCATCGTCGCGACGACGAGGACGAGCGGAATCGCGAGGCGCATGGGTGACGTGAGCATCATGACCTACCCCTTTGGGATAGCCGAAATAGCCGAAGTGGCCTAAGCAGTTGAAGTAGCCGAAGTAGCCGAAGTAGCCGAAGTAGCCGAAGTGACTGAAGCGATCGAAGTGGCCTCAGCGACCCTCCACGGCCCTTCAACCGCACCTCCGATCCTGCTGGAACAGCCGGCCCGGTACATCGCGCGCAGGAGCGAACTCTCTCTCCCCCGTACGGGGGAGGTCGCCTCCTTCGCAGGTCAGGGACCGTTCCAAGCGGCCCCGCCAGCGACCTCCATGATCGTCATATGCAGAATGTCCGTATGGCGATAAAGAGCATGCCGAAGCCGGCCGTGATCGAGGACGCTGCGCAGATCAGTCGTTCCCTGGCGCTCGCCTTCGACGACGACCCGATGATGCGCTGGTTCTTCCCCGAGGACTCCTCCCGCGAGGCCACCCTCACCAGCTACTTCTCCACGATCTTCACCCGGCAGTACGTCCACAACGGCGTGTGCGAGCGCACCGCCGACGCCGCGGCCTTCTGGGTGCCGGCCGAGGCGCAGGCCAAGGCCGTGCCCGACGCGGAGACCATTCGGCACCTGACGGACCTCCTCGGTGACCGCGCCGGGCTGTTCAAAGACGCCGTCGAGACGGCCGCGAAGCACACCCCGCAGGAGCCGCACTGGTTCCTGGCGCTGATCGGCGCCGACCCGGCATGCCAGGGCCAGGGGCAGGGGGCCGCGCTGGTGCGCTCCGGCCTGGCGAAGGCCGACGAGGCGGGCCTGCCCGTCTATCTGGAGTCCTCCAAGAAGTCCAACCTGCCCTTCTACGAGCACTTCGGCTTCACCGTGCGCCACGAGGTGCAGCTTCCCGGCGGCGGCCCGGTGCTGTGGGGCATGTGGCGCGAGCCGCGCCCGGCCGGCGCGTAACCGCACGGCACCGCAGCGCTGCGGACGGCACGCGGACCCCTCCCGCGTGCCGCCGCCTTCGTCACCACCGCCCCGTGCGCGCGGGGGACAGTCGATCACTCGATGGGGGAAGGCACTCCCCGCGCGCGTCTCCCGTGGCTACGCTCCCCGCCATGGCCGTGCTTGAGCCCCCGCGGTGTCCCACCTGCCCCGGCAGACCGTCCCTGTGGAAGGACACCACGAGCGTCGTGCCCGCCAGGCCCGACCAGTGGCGTTGGTACTGCGCGGAGTGCCGGGGCGAGTGGGCGCCGACGTTCGAGCAGCGGATGACGTTCACGTACGGGTCCTAGGGACCTACGGGGCCCACGGTGAGGTTGCGTACGGGACGCGCCGCCCGCCCCGCGACTGACGGCGTCAGCCGATGCCCGCCGCCTCCGCGTGCAGTTCCGCCCGCACCGACTCCAGCAGGCGGCCCATCCAATTGCGGCCCCGGCCGCCGTTGTTGCACCAGAAGTTCGAGTGGCCGTCGTCGTACACGATCGTGGCGTCGCCCGTGCCCAGCAGCACGGCCGCCAGATCCGGATGTTGGGCGTACTTGGCGCGCAGCAGTCGGGTCATCACGGTGGTGCGCGCGCCGTCGAAGCCCTCGCGGCGCTGCGCCGACGTGGCGAGCCGGCGCGCCTCGCGGGGCGAGTCCGCCGCCGCGACCGCTTCCCGTACGGCCGGCTCCGCAACGTCCACCGACAGCGCCCAGTACGCGTGCGCCACCGTCGGATACGTCGTGCCGTCGAACTCGATCGGAGCCGGGTAGGCGTTGCGCAGCGCGGACTTGCCCGGATTCTCGGAGCGCTTGAGCGGGTAGGACTCGCTGATCGTCAGCGCCGGCCCGTACGGCTGCTCCGGACCGTCGTCCGGGGTGCGCGCCGCGTACTCCGCCGCCCATCGGTCCCGCTCCTCGAAGTACGCGATCGCGTCCTCGTACTCCTCCGGCGTCACGACCTCCGCCGAATCGTCCACGCCCTCCGAACCGTCCACGCCCTCCGAACCGTCCGAACCCTCCGAACCCTCCGAAGTGTCCGGATCACTGGGCAGCGTGCCGCCCGGCCCGGCGACCAGCGCTTGCAGCGGCTGGTCCTTGCGGTCCATGTCGCCGAGCGTGTAGTGGCGCCGGGAAGCGGGGATCGCGAGGTACGCGGCGCGCGCCGCCGCACGGTTGGCCTCCGTGCGGTCGGCGAGGAAGACGTCCACCAGGGCCAGGCACCGGTCCATGGAGTCCGGGCGCTCGTTCAGCTGGTCGATCGTGTCCCGGATCTCCGCGAGGAGCAGCTCCGGAGTGATCCACATGTACGGCTCGGCGAACTTCCAACTCGCCAACTCGTGGCCGGACGCCCGAGCGCCCTCCTCCAGCTCCGTCGCCACCCAGCCGCTGGCCAGCTTGCGTTCGAACTCCTCCAGTGTGACCAGGCCCCAGCAGTCGACGAGTCCGTCCGCGTAGATGAAGAGATCGGTGAGGTAGTAGTCGTAGCCGTTGCGGATGAAGGCGTGGCGCCAGGTGCCCGGTATGCGGCGGCCGTCCGCCGTGCGGTGGACTATGCGCGTGCTGGAAGTCATGCGGTCATTGTGCCGGGCGGGTCGGACACCGCCCGATGTCGCACATGGGGCACTACGTCGCGAAACGCGCCGTGGGGCGATGACCTTTGCGTGAGCACGACACTCCCCGTATATCGTCGGTCCGGCCCTGGAACACCGACCGCCCGGGGCCGCACCAACCGGGGGACGACGGGGCGAGATCACGTGAACACACTGCACGGCGCGGCGCTGCCGCACGCCCTCTCCTTCCAACTCCTCGGGCCGGTCGCCGCCCGCACCGCCGACGGACGGCCGGTCGCGCTCGGCTCCCCGCAGCAGCGCGCCGTCCTCGCCGTGCTGCTGCTGCGCGAAGGGCGGCCCGTCACCACGGAGGAGGTCGTCGACGGGGTCTGGGGGGAGGCGGCCCCGCGCTGCGCGTACGGCGCGGTCCGCACGTACGTCTCCAAACTCCGCACCGCGCTCGCGCCCGAAGGGCCGGCCGGCCCGGACCGGGAGCGGTCCGTCGCCTCCGTGCCCGGCGGGTACGCCCTACGGCTGACCGGCCACGCCGTCGACGCCCTGCTCTTCGAACGCGAGGCCGCCGACCGCACCGGCGACGCGCGCACCGTCCACGACCGGCTCGCCCGCGCTCTGGAACGCTGGCAGGGCGTGCCGCTCGCCGGCGTCCCCGGGCCGTACGCCGAACGCCAGCGCACCAGGTTCGCCGAGGTCCGCCGCGGCGCCCGGGAGGCCCTGCACGGGTGCGCGCTCGACCTCGGCCGGCACGCGGACGCCGTCGCGGCCCTCAGCGCGCTCGTCGCCGAAGAGCCCTTCCGCGAGCGGCCGTACGAGCTGCTGATGCTCGCCCTGCACCGCTCCGGCCGCCGGGCCGAAGCCCTGGAGGCGTACGGGCGCGCCCGTCAGCTCTTGCGCACCGAACTCGGCATCGAGCCCGGGCGGCAACTCGCCCTCCTGCACCGGCGCGTGCTGACGGCGGACCCGGAACTCGCCGCGTGGACCTCAGGCGTGCCCACCGTCGTCACTGATCCCACCAGCCCCACCAGCCCCACCGCACGGCGACCGACCCCCGCGCCCGGGCGCCCCGCACTCCGCCCCGCGCCCGGGCGCCCCGCACCTCGCCTCACGCCCCGCCCCGCGCCCGAGTCCACCCCCCAGCTCACGCCCCAGCAACTCCCCTCCGACACCGCCGACTTCACCGGCCGCGCCGCCGTCGTCGACGAACTGCGCACCCTCCTCGCCCGCGCCGCCCACGGCCGCGACGGGCGCGCCGTGACCGTCGTCACCGTCACCGGCACGGCCGGCGTCGGCAAGACCACCGTGGCCGTGCACGTCGCGCACGCGCTCGGCGACGAGTTCCCCGACGGGCGCTTCCACGTCGACCTCGGCGCCGGCAGCACCCCCGCCGACCCCTCCGCCGTGCTCCTCGGCTTCCTCACCGCCCTCGGCACCCCGTCCGACCGCATCCCGCTCGACCCCGAACAGCGCGCCGCGTTCTTCCGCACGGTCCTCGCCGGCCGCCGGATGCTGCTCGTGCTGGACAACGCGTTCGACGCCGAACAGATCAGGCCCCTGCTGCCCGGCACCTCCGGCTGCGCCGTGCTGATCACCACCCGCTCCCGCTCGTTGGCCGTCCCCGGCGCGCACCGCCTTGACATCGATGTCCAGCCGGAGGACGAGGCGTTGACGCTGCTCGCGGCGATCGCCGGGGCCGAGCGGGTGGCCGCGGAGCCGGCCGCCGCCCGTTCGCTGGTCGCCGCGTGCGGCCGACTCCCGCTCGCCGTACGGATCGTCGGCTCCCGGCTCGCCGCCCGCCCTGGCCACGGCCTCGCCGCCCTCGACGCCAGGCTCCGCGACGAACGCGCCCTCCTCGACGAACTCCACGTCGGGGACCTCGCGGTCGAGACCGCCTTCCACCTCGGCTACCGCAACCTCGCTCCCGAACCCGCCCGCGCCTTCCGGCTGCTGTCGCTGCTGGACGCCCCGAGCCTGCCGCTCCCGGTCGCCGCCGCGCTCCTCGGCGAGGACGAGCGCACCGCGGAGCGCCTCGCCGAAACCCTCGTCGACGCCGGCGTGCTGGAGCCGTACGGCCCCGAGCGCTACCGCTTCCACGA
Source organism: Streptomyces sp. NPDC047315 (assembly GCF_040643215.1). NCBI lineage: Bacteria > Bacillati > Actinomycetota > Actinomycetes > Kitasatosporales > Streptomycetaceae > Streptomyces > Streptomyces sp. NPDC047315. The sequence continues at coordinate 115,347 of NZ_JBEYTZ010000003.1, forward strand.
CCTGCTGCGGCTGTACGCGCGCCGGCTCGCCGAACGCACCGACGACGAGGGCGAGCGCGGCGCCGCGCTCCTGCGCGTGCTGGACCTGCTGTGCGCGAGCGTCGTGCGGGCGGCGCGGGCCGCGCTGGACCCGCCGCCGCCCGCGGTGTGGATCGAACCGGTCGTCCACCCGGGCATGCCCTTCGCCGACATCGACGAGGTCAGGGCGTGGTTCCGGGCCGAACACGGGCTGCTCGCCGGCACCGCCGACCAACTGCTGCGCTCGGGGCAGCGGTCGCTGCGGAGGACCGTCGACCTGCTCGCGATCACCGCGGTCTGCGGCATCTTCGAAGGGCAGGCGCACTACCAGGAGCTGGGCCGGATCACCGGGGTGGCGGCGGAGCGCGCCGCCGCGTCGGGGGACCTGCTGTACCGGGCGAAGGCGCTGCACATCCGCGGGTGGCTCGCCTTCGTCACCCAGCGGTACGAGGACGCGGAGGCGGAGTTGCGGGCGGCCCTTGCCTGCGCCGAGGAGCTGGATTCCGACCAGCGGCGGCACGTCTCGGGCACGCTGCTGGCGCTCGTGCTGTGGGGGCTGGGCCGGGCGGAGGAGGCGGAGGGGGCGATGCGCTGGGCGCAGGCGTACGCGGGGGATCCGGACGACCCCGACAGCCCGGCGTCCGTGGTGCGCTACACCGCGCGGCTGCACACCGCGCTGGGACCGGACCGACGGGACAGGACGGGGGTCAGCCACGTGCTGCGGGAGGTCGACGCGACGGGGGCTTCGCTCACGACGCCGGAGGGGGTGCGGAGGCTGGGCGCGGCGCTCCGGGCGGCGGACGCGGGTGAGGGGCCTGCCGCTTCGGATCCGGCTTGACCCTCACGTAGCGTGAGGCCGGAGGGTGAGGTCCATGAGCGACTACTACGACGCGTTCGAGACCAGCCCCGTACCCACCCCCGGCCCGGACGCGGTGCCGCCGGAGCCGTTCCGCGGCATCTACGGCATGCCCGCCTTCGTCACGATCCCCACCGGCGACCTGGCGGCGTCGGTGGACTTCTGGACCCGCGGGCTCGGCTTCTTCGAACTCTTCAGCAACCCCGGCCAAGTGGTTCACCTGCGCCGGTGGGCGTTCCAGGACGTACTCCTCGTCCCGGCGGAGGACGGCGACCTGGCGCAGACGCCGGCGATGAGCGTCAGCTTCGCCTGCGTCCTCAGCCAGGTGGACTCCATCGTCGAAGCGTGCCGCGCCCTGCGCCCGACCTCGGTCGACGGTCCGGTGGACACCCCGTGGACCACCCGCGACGTGGCCGTGATCACTCCGGAGAACGTCCGGGTCGTCTTCACCGCGGCGAAGCCCTTCGTCCCGGACAGCGAGGAGGCGCGGAACCTTGCGGCCATGGGGATCACCCCGCCCGACGCCGGCGGCGACAATGGAGCACATGCCTGATGACACCGCCGGAGCCGACGGACTGACCGTCGGCCAGGTCTCGACGCGGGTGGGCGTGACGGTCCGCGCGCTGCACCACTGGGACGAGATCGGCCTGGCGGTGCCGTCGCTGCGCACGGGCGCGGGATACCGCCTCTACACCGCCGGCGACCTGGAACGCCTCCACCGCATCGCCGTCTACCGGGAGCTCGGTCTCGGCCTGGACCGCATCCAGGCCGTCCTGGACGACTCGGCCGCGGACGTGCCCGGCGCGCTGCGCGCGCAGCGCGCCCAGGTCACCGAACGGATCGACCGCCTCCGGCAGCTCGGCGCCGGGCTGGACCGGATGATCGACGCCCACGAGCGCGGACTGCTGCTGACCGTGGAGCAGCAGTCCGCGATCTTCGGCCCCGGGTGGAACCCGGACTGGCCCGCGGAGGCGCGTCGGCGCTACGGGGACACGGCGCAGTGGCAGCAGTACGCCGAACGCTCCGCCGGCCGCGACCCGGCGGAGTGGCAGGCCGTCGCCGACGAGGTCGCGGAAGTCGACCGGGCGCTCGCGGACGCGATGGCCGCCGGGGTCGAACCCGGCAGCGCGGAGGCGAACCGCCTGGTCGAGCGGCACCGGGAGGTCTTCTCCGCGTACTTCCCCCTGAGCCGGCAGATGCAGGTCTGCCTCGGCCGCAGGTACGAGGCGGAGCCGGAGTACGCGGCGCACTACGACGGGATGCGGGTGGGGCTGGCCGGGTGGTTCCGGCGCAGCGTGGACGCGAGTGCGCGGGCGCACGGCATCGACCCGTCGACGGCGAGGTGGGAGTGACCTCCCACCTCCGGGCGCGGGAGGGCGCCCCGCAGCCGCTGACGATCAGCAGCTCCCATTGCGCCATGTCTTGAGGAGTGGCCGGGTCGTTCACCATGCAATGCGGTAAGCCGCCGATATGACGGGACGGCCCGCACGCGAGTGGTTGTGGTGCGGGTTCTCGGTGGCGACCCGTGTGTCGCGGATGACGAGCTGACGCGGCTGCGCGGCTTTCCAGAGATCAACAAGGAAGAGCTGATCCGGTTCTTCACCCTGACGCCGGCGGACGGGGGATTCATCGACCCGGGCCGCGGCCGTAGTCCGAAGGACCGGCTGGGGCTGGCGGTCCAGCTGTGCACACTGCCCTGGCTCGGTTTCGTCCCGGACGACGTCGCCTCTGCGCCACCAGCGGCGGTGGCCCGGCTCTCCGAACACCTTCAAATCCCCGTGGGTGAGCTGCGGTTCTACGGCGAGCGGAAGCAGACCCGCACCGGGCACCTGCGCGAAGCGACCCGGTACCTGAACTGGAAGCCCGCGAAGACGCTGGAGCTCAAGGAGCTGGACGAGTTCCTGCTCGCCCGCGCGATGGAGCACGACTCCCCGTCGCTGCTGTTCCGCCTGGCCTGCGAGCACCTGGCGTCCTCGAGGGTGGTGCGGCCCGGGGTGGTGAAGCTGCTGGAGCGGGTGGCCACGGCGCGGGCGGAGGCAGGGCGGGAGACGTACCAGCGGGTGCGGCATCTGCTGACGCCGAAGCTGATGAGCGAGCTCGACGGGCTGCTGGCCGTGGACTCGGCGATCGGAACGACACGGCTGAACTGGCTGTCCAAGGGCGCGGCCGGGGACTCGGCGAACGCGGTGAAGGCCGAGCTGGACAAGCTGGGCTTCCTGCGCGGCATGGACGCCCACATCCTGGACCTGACGAGTCTGCCCGCGGAGCGGCGCCGGTTCCTGGCGACGGTCGGGCGTCGGCTGACCGCGCAGTCGCTGGACCGGCGCGAGCCGCAGCGCCGTCACCCGATCCTTTTGACGGTGCTCTCGCAGTCCGCCGCCGATGTGCTGGACGAGGTCATCAGCCTGTTCGACCAGGCCGTCTCCGCTCGGGAGAGCCGGGCGCGCATCAAGATGCGGGACGCGCTGGCCGCCCGAGCCGCTGCCGGGGAGGGACGGCAGGCGCTGCTGGACGAGATCCTGCCGGTCCTCGTCGACACCGGGATCGAGGACGAGATGGTCGGCGGACTGCTGCGGAACAGCATCGGCTTGGAGCGGCTACGCGCCGCTGTTGCTCAGGCCACCGGCAGGCTGCCGCGCGACAACGGACATCTGGCGATGCTCGACAACTCCTACTCCTACCTGCGGCAGTTCACCCCGGACGTACTCAAGGCGATCAGCTTCACCGGCGGTACGGGCTCCGAGGCCCTCATGGAGGCCGTGGCGATCCTGAAGAAGCTGAACGCGGACGGGGCCCGGAAAGTCCCCGACGGTGCGCCGACGGACTTCGTGCCCGCCAAGTGGGCCGGCTACCTGGAGCAGGCCACGCGAGACCGGGACGTCACGGCGTACCGGCACTTCTGGGAGCTGACGGTGCTGCTGAGCCTGCGGGACGGGCTGCGCAGCGGGGACGTGTACGTGCCCTCCTCACGCCGGTACGCCGACCCAGCGTCGTACCTGTTCACGCCCGCGCAGTGGGAGGGGCAGCGGGAGCAGTTCTGCCAGCTGGTCGGCAAGCCCACCGACGCCCGCCTCGCGCTGGAGGGGTGAAAGGAGGAGCTGGCGGCCGCGATGGGCGACCTGGAGAAGGTGCTGGGCAACCGGAAGGCGGGCACCGGCGAGGTGCGGCTGTCGCCGGATGGGGAGCTGATCATCCCGCCGCTGTCGGCGGAGGACATCCCGGCCGAGGCCGCCGAGCTGAAGGAAGAGCTCTCGGATCTGCTACCGCTGGCCCCGATCGCCTCGCTGCTGGTCGAACTCGACCGCCGCACCGGCTTCCTGGATTGCCTCACCCACGCCGGCGGCAAGCAGACCCGCTCGCCGGAGCTCAAGCGCAACCTGCTGGCGGTGCTGATCGCGAACGCGACGAATCTGGGCCTGGTGCGGATGGCGGAGGCGTGCGGGATCTCCTACGACATCCTGGCCTGGACCCAGGAATGGTATGTCCGCGAGGAGACCCTGTCGGCGGCGAACGCCGCGGTCGTCAACTACCACCACCGCCTCCCGCTAACCCAGGCGTTCGGCGGCGGCACACTGTCGTCCTCGGACGGGCAGCGGTTCCCGGTGAAGGGCAAGTCGACGACCGCGCGGGCGATGAAGAAATACTTCGCCGGCCGCGGCCTGTCGACGTACACGCACGTCTCGGACCAGCACACGACGTTCGGCACGAAGGTGATCGTGGTGACGCGCCGGGAGGCGCACTAGGTGCTGGACGAGATCATGGGCAACAAGACGGATCTGCCGGTCACGGAGCACGCGACGGATACGCATGGGGTGACACTGGTCAACTTCGCACTGTTCGACCTGGTCGGGATGCAGCTCTCTCCGCGGATCCGGGACCCGGGGAAGATCACGCTGTACCGGATGGATCCGCAGCGGGACGTGAATGGCCTCTGGCCGGTGGCGGGTCCGCTGCTCACCCAGAATATCAATATGGGGTTGATCGAGGAGAAATGGGACGATCTGCTGCGACTGGCGGGGTCGATCAAGTTCGGGCACGCCACCGCCTCGCTGATCGTCGGCAAGCTGTCCGCCTCGTCCCGGCAGAACACCCTGGCGGCGGCGCTGAAGGAGTACGGGGCGCTGCGACGCACGGTCTACGCCGCCCGGTATCTGGCGGATGAGACCTACCGCAGGAAGATCGCCCGGCAGCTGAACAAGGGCGAGTCGCTGCACGCGCTGCGCCGCAGCCTGCTCTACGCACACGAGGGCGCGATCCGCCACCGCCACCTGGCAGCGCAGACCGAGCAGGCATGGTGCCTGGCGCTGCTGACCAACTCGGTGGTCACCTGGACGACGGAGTACTACGGCCTGGCCATCGCGCAGATGCGCGCCGAGGGCCGCGCGGTCGACGGCGAGCTGCTGGCGCACATCTCCCCGGCCCACAGCGAGAACGTCAACTTCTTCGGCACCATCAACGTCGAGGTTGACACCGAACTCGCCAAGCTCGACCCGGCCGGCTACCGGCCGCTGCGGTCCCGCCGACCAGACTGGGCCTGATGCTCGCAGTCAGGGCTACTCGGGCCTCTGGTCCAGTGCCGCCAAGTGCTGTTGGACTCGTTGGGCTTCGGTGGTGCGGTGTTGGTCGCGGTAGAGGTCGAGGGCCTGGCTCCAGGCACGGTGGGCTTCCGCGGCGCGGCTCAGGGCGCTGTATGCGTGACCTAGACAGGCGAGCGCGTTGGCTTCCTCGTAGCGGTCTCCGAGCTGGCGGCGCAGGGTGAGGGCTTGGCTGTAGTGGTCTATGGCCAGGGTGTGCTGACCGCTGTGGTGGGCTGTGTAGCCGAGGCTGTCCAGAGTGAATGCCTCGGTTTCTAGGAAGCTATGCTGGCGACACAGAGCCAAGGCTTGCTCACAGTAGTCTCGGGCTTGCTGATAGTGTCCGAGGCGGGCGTGGTACCAGCCCACCGCGTTGAGGGCTTCTGCTTCCCGTGGAGGGCTCTGAAGCGTCTTGCGGATGCGCAGATTCTGGACGGCGTGCACCAATGCCTGCGCGTTGTCACCCTGTTCTTCCCAGGCCAGCGCGAAGTTGAGATGGGTTTGTGCCCGGCCTGCCGCGTCACCCGCTTCGTCAAACAAGGTGACGGCTTGTCGCAGGTGTTCCAGCGCCCGGTCATGTTGGCCGAGGGGGACGCAGGCACGTGCGAGGAGCCGGTGGGCCAGCGCCAGGGAGGCCGGTTCTCCCAGCTTTTCCAGGGCTGGCAGCGTTGTCTGCAAGGTAGCAATGCGGTCAGGCAGGCGGCCTCGCCGCCAGTGGAAGGTGTCCAGAGTCCAGGCAAGCTGCCAGGCCCGGCTGTGCTGGCCCTGCGTCAGAGTGAAGTGGTGCACCGAGAGAAGGCAAAGATGTTCGGCCTCGAACCATGACATCGCAGCTTCCGTATTCCGGTGGAGGGAAGGAATAGCGGCTGCGCCGGTCTGGCTTGCCGCGATCGGCGTCCGATGCGGGGCCAACAAGCGGTCGCCGGCAAGGGCGGTGCTGACGTAGAAGTCGACGACTCGGCGCAGCGCGCCATCCCGGACGTCGGCGGGCTGGTCATGACCTCGCTCGGTGGCGTATAGGCGGACCAAATTGTGCATCCGGTAGCGGCCTGGGGTCTGCTGCTGGACGAGATGGGCCATCTCCAGGGTACGAAGGACTGCCCGGGCGCGGTGGGTGGGAAGGGCGGTGAGGCTGGCGGCGGCGTTCAGGCTGATGTCAGGTCCCGGTGCAAGCCCCAGCAGGGAGAAGACCTCTGCGGTCTGGTCGTCCAGCGACTGGTAGGAGGTTTCGAAAACTGCTCGAAGGTCAGTGGCCAGGTCTCCGGCGTTCAGGGCGTCGAGTCTGGTGGTGGCGTCGTCGAGTTCCTCGGCCAGCACGGCAAGGGGAAAATCAGGCCGGGCAGCGGCGCGGGCCGCGACAATGGCTAGGGCCAGGGGCAGTCCCGCACACCGTCGAAGCAGGGCGGTCACCGCCCCGGGTTCGGCCGACACCCGGTCGTGACTGACGGCGCGGACCAGGATCTGGCGGGCCTCTTCATCACGGAGCGTGTCAAGGGCCAAGTATTGGCAGTCGTGCGTAGCAGTCAGGCCGCCCAGGTGGCTGCGGCTGGTGACGATAACCGTGCACGTGGCACTGCCGGGCAGCAGCGGGCGGACATGGTCGGCGTCGCGGGCGTTGTCCAGCACGATCAGCATGCGCCGATCGGCGACCAGGGACCGAAACAGCCCGGCCTGGGTCTCAGGGTCGGCTGGCATGTTCTCGGGCTCGGTGCCGAGCGCGTCGAGGAAGCCGCGTAACACCATGTCAGGCGGCATCGGCCCGGTGGATGGGTCGAAACCACTTAGAGGGGCATAGAGCTGTCCATCGGGAAACCGGTCGAGATTCTCATGGGCCCAGCGCAGCGCCAGCCAGGTCTTGCCCATCCCGCCAGCACCACCGATCGCCGAGATCACCAGCACGGTGTCGTCGCCGACGGGATCCTTCAGCAGCCGGTCCAAACCGGCGAGTTCGCGGCTGCGGCCGACGAAGGCGGCCGGCAGCGCCGGAAGCTGCCGCGGCACCGGCCGGGAAACCCTCACTACGGGCGCCACAGCCTTGGCCAGGGCAACGTCGAGGGCCGGGTCGGCTGTGACGACCTGCTGGTGGAGCTGCCGCAGCGCCGGGCCGGGGTCGATGCCCAGCTCTTCCGTTAATCGCCGCCGGACCTCCTGATAGCGCGTCAGGGCATCCGCAGACCGGCCGCCGCGATAGAGCGCCAGCATGAGTTGACCGGCCATCCGCTCATCCAGCGGATGGGCCTCAGCCCGAGTGAACAATTCGGCCAGTATCCGGTGATGCTGTCCCCGGCGCAGCCGGATGTCGGCCAGGTCCAACTGAGCGGACAGCCGCTCCCGATCGAGGAAGTCTCGCTGCGCGTTGAACCATGGGGTGTCCACCCCGGCGTACGCCTGCCCGCGCCACAGCCCCAGCGCCTCTTCCCATAACGAGGCCGCTTGCTCCTCGTCGGGAACCGCGCGGGCCTGATCGACCAGGTCACGGAACCGATGCACATCCACAGACCCGGCCTGCACCATCAGCCGGTAACCGCCCTGGTCCCGCACGATGTCCACCCCGACCCCGGACAGCACCCGCCGCAACCGGGACACATACCCGTACAGCGCTTCCCGGTCACGACCTGCTGCCTCCGCACCCCACACCCGATCCACCAGGACATCCGCCGACACCACACCCTCGGCATCGGCGAGCAGCGCCCCCAACACCCACCGCTGCCGAGCATGCCCCACATCCACCGGCACCCCGTCCCGCCACACCCCGATGGCGCCCAGGACCCCGAACTGCACCGCGACATTCTCTCCAGTCATGGCCACGTCACTACACACCTATCCGCCCCTGACCACCTGGTACAGCCCGGTTCCAGACTTCCCGAAGGTTTCCCGCAGGCCGCCCCGGCACGGTGAGAACACAACACCCACCCGGGACCTGAAGGAACCGGGTCGACGGTGCTGGGCGCTGAGCACCTACTGCTCGCTTGTTGTGGGAACTCAGGGGGGCGGGGGGCGGACTCGTCCGCCTCCGCAGCAAAGACGGCGCTGTCAGGCCGCGGCCGCGACCTTGCCGCTCAACCGAGCTCAACAAGTGACACACATTAGTTCCTGTCAAGAAAGGGAGACCAACATCCCCCACTTGCTGGATTGACATTGCGGTACACCACCGGGCAGAGAGGAAACGGGATGGAAGCAGAGTACGAGGCCTTCTGCGCCAAGGACCCGCACTTCTACGACAAGATCGACGACGGTGCGGAGGAACGGCTCTTCGCACCTCTCAGCGAGAGCGCGACCCCGGTGGGCTGGCAGCGGATCACCGTATGGGGCTGGGTCAACTACCAGCCGCGCGGTGCCCACACTCCGATGCAGGGCTGGAAGATCCATGTCTCCTCGTCGGTCGGACGGGCCGAGGAAGTCGTTCAGTTGGTCTTCGACTACTGTGTCCGCCGTGCTGTCCCGTTCAAGCTGGTGCCCAGCCCCTGGGAGTACCACCGGCGCAACAGGAAGTACGCGGAGCGAGCGGGAAGCGGAAAGCTCGCCACCATCTATCCGCTGAACGAAGCGCAGTTGGAGTCGCTCGTCACCGAGCTTGGGGAACTGCTCCACGATGTCCAGGGGCCGTACATTCTCAGCGATCTACGCTGGATGGACACCCCGGTCTACGTCCGCTACGGGGCTTTCAGTATGCGCCGGGTGAAGTCGGCGAACGGCCGCGAGGTCATGGCGATCGAGGACGCCGACGGCAACCTCGTGCCCGACCACAGGGGACCAGTCTTTTCGATACCGGAGTGGGTGACGCTGCCCGACTTCCTGCGGCCTGCACTGGAGCGCCGCAATGCCTCCCGGATCGACGACCTTCCGTACGAGATAACGGCGGCTCTCCACTACTCGAACGGCGGCGGCGTCTACGAGGCACGCGAGAAGAGCACGGGTACGAAGGTAATCGTGAAGGAGGCGCGACCCCATGCCGGTCTGGACGTTTCGGGCAACGACGCGGTGTTCCGGCTGCGTCGCGAGCGGGATGCCCTCAGCAGGCTGAGCGGGCTGCCGAGGGTACCGCAGCTCAAAGGCTATTACGAGGCCGTTGGCCACGAGTTCCTGGTCGAGGAGTTCATCGAGGGGGAGAGTCTCTACGCCGCCTGCGGGCGACGTAACCCTCTGCTGACCGACGGCACGGTGGACGAGCGGGAGTTGGCTGAGTACCGCGACTGGGCCATGGGGATGTGGCAAGGCGTCGCTGATGCCGTGCGTGCGATGCACGAGCGGGGGGTGGTCTTTGGAGACCTGCACCCGCACAACGTCCTCTGTCCGCCTCAAGGGGAGGACGACGCGAGGATCTGTCTCATCGACTTCGAGGGAGGCTGGTTCCTTGAGGAGGGTGGACGGCAGGTGGTCGCGAATCCGGGGTTCATCGCGCCGCGCGGGACCACCGGCGTCGCTGTCGACGAGCATGCCCTGGCTGCCCTCAAATTCGCGGTGTTCGCGCCGCTGACCGCGATGTTCCAGTTGAGCAACGCGTTACCGGGGCAGGTAGCCGACATCATCGTCGACCGGTTCGGGGTGCCCCGCTCCTGGTTCGCCGACGCAGTCGGGGTCCTTCAAGAGGCCTCGGCCCCTTCCGCCCGCCCAGCTGCCGTCAGTTCGAGCCCCGAGGCGTGGTCGGCGCTCGCCTCATCGGTAGCCGACGGCATTCGCGCCAGCGCCACCTTGGAGCACGCTGACCGACTCTTTCCCGGCGACATAGCCCAGTTCTTCGTTGCCGGGGCGGAGCTTGGCATGGCGCACGGTGCGGCTGGTGTGCTGTGGGCTCTCCAGACCGCAGGTGTCGGCAGCGTTCCGGAGGGAGAACGATGGTTGCTGGACCGGGTGTTCCGCGACGGCCCCGACCTCCCCGATATCCCGCCGGGCTTTTACAACGGCTGGCACGGCGTCGCCTACGCACTGTGGGAGCTGGGCCTTCACGACGCGGCCGTGGACCTGCTGGCCCGATCACCGGTTGCCGAGCCCCGTGATACGGACCTCAGTCTCGCCGATGGTCTGGCCGGATCAGGGCTGAGCTGGCTTCACTTCGCCCGCGAGTGCGGTGACGACCGGTACTTGCAACGGGCGCTCGACACCGCCGACCTGGTGCGCAGCCGCCTCGGCGACATCGAGGATGTTCCCGAGGTCAGCGGGGGAGCGTACCCTCAAGCCGGGCTGATGCAGGGCCGCTCCGGGCCCGCACTGTTCCTGACCACGGTGTTCGAGGAGACCGGGGACACCACATACCTGGATGCGGCGGAACGCGCCCTGCGTCAGGATCTGCGCCGCTGCCGGCGTGACGGCATGGGGATAGTGCAGGTCAACGAGGGATTCCGGCTCATGCCCTACCTCGCGTCCGGCAGCACGGGCATCGGTATCGCACTCGACCGGTACCTGATGAACCGCCCGCTCCCCGAGTTGGAGAAGGAGCTCGCGGCGATCCAGCGAGCGGCACGTAAGCCGTTCTACCTTTACCCCGGCCTCTTCAACGGGCGAGCAGGCATGATCCTTGCCACCGCAAGCCACCAGCCGGCCAACCTGAAGCACACCGCAATGCAGGTGACCGGCCTCGACTGGCACACCTTGGACTGGCACGGTCACCTCGCTTTCCCTGGCACACAGCTCCTGCGCATCTCCATGGACCTGGCGACAGGGGGCGCCGGCATTCTGCTCGCCCTGGCTGCCGCCCACACGTCGGCCACAGAGCCGGAGCGACGGCTGTCCCTCCCGTTCCTCCTCCACCCCAAGACCTCAGGGCACCCCCTTGGGGGGTAGCACCTGAGCCGGCACGACAACCAACCCACACAGGAAGGATCACTCATGTCCATTTACGACCTCCAGGGCCTGAAGGACGAAACCGGATACGAGCCGCTGGCTAGCGAAACCAGCTTCGGCTGCTGCAACCCCTCCCCGGTCTCCAGCGCCTGGTCCATCGGCTGCGGTCACAGCTACGCCTGATCGGAACCGACTGTTCGGGGGCGGCACAGCACTGCGCTGTGTCGCCCCGCCCTGCCGCCCCGACCCGAAAGCAGGTGCATTCATGCCACACCGTGCCTTGCTGCGCTACCTTTACCCCTTTTCGACCAGAATGCTCATTCTGGCGGCGCTGATCGCCGTGCACTCGGCGGCGACCGTGGTCCCGGCCCTGATCGGGCAGCAGCTCATCGACAACGGCGTGCTACGCCGCGACACCACCGTGGTGGCAACACTGGGCGCCCTCATGGTGGTTGTGGGTGTGGCCCAAGCGGCGCTGTCCGTAGTGGAACGGCGATACGCCACGCGGCTGGCCGGGGACATCGTGCTGCAACTGCGCATTGACCTCTTCGCGCATCTGCAGCGCCAGTCGATCGGCTTCCTCGCCGCTGCCAGGACGGGCGCCATCGTGTCCCGTGTACAGGGCGACGTGACCGGCGTCCAGAACATGATCGCCTCCAGCTTTCCCGCCGCTGTCGGATCCGTGGTTCTGCTGCTCACCGGGGGCGTGGCAGTGGTAACCATGGAGTGGCGGCTCACCCTGGGAGCGCTCGTTCTCGCCCCGGCGCTGTATGTGCTGACGTCCAGGTTCACAACGGCGATGCGTCAGGTCAGCCAGGACCAACTGACGGCCCAGGCCAACCTGGACTCCATGGTCGCCGAGCGGCTCGGCCCCGGCGGGGCGGAGGTGATGCGTCACTACAGCCATCCCAAGCGGGATCTGCCCGAGTTCCGGCAGCGGGTGAGCCGGATCCGGGACCTCACGGTGCGCGCGTCCGTGCTGTCCTCCGCGCTCGGTGCGTCGATCACTCTCGCCATGAGTCTGGTGACCGCGACGATCTACGTGATCGCCGGACAACTGGCCATCTCCGGAGCCCTCAGCGTCGGCACCGTGGTCGCTCTCGTCGCGCTGCTGACCCGACTGTACTCGCCCCTGGTCGCACTGCCCGCCTTGAGGGGGGAATTGACCGAAGGGTTGGTCTCCTTCGACCGGGTACGAGAGGTCATGGACTTCGTACCAGCGATCGTGGACGTCCCTGACCCTCACGAACTCCCGCGCCAGAGCGGCACATCGCTGCAGGTGGCCTTCCGCAGCGTCCACTTCACCTACCCGCCGAACGGCGGCATGGTCCTGCCTTCGCTCGGCGGCGACGAGCAACGGTTTCGGGGTGGCGCTCCCCAACGGGTACTGACGGGCATGGACTTCACCGCCGAGCCAGGGGCGACGATCGGCATCGTGGGCCTGTCGGGGGCGGGAAAGTCCACCCTCGCCCGACTGCTGACCCGTTCCTGGGAAGCGGACTCGGGCCAGGTGCTGGTCGGCGGCGTGGATGTACGGCGCCTACGGCTCGACGACCTGCGGTCCGTGATCGGCGTGGTCAGTCAGGACACGTTCCTCTTCAACGACACCATCCGTGTCAACCTTCAGCTGGCACGCCCGGAGGCGACCACCGAGGAACTCGTGGAAGCCTGCCGGGCAGCCCAGATCTGGCCCGCGATCGACAAGCTTCCGGCAGGTCTGGACACGGTCGTCGGCGATCGCGGGCTACGTCTGTCGGGGGGCGAGCGCCAGCGGCTGGCGCTCGCCCGGCTGCTGCTGAAGAACCCGCCCATCGCCGTCCTGGACGAGGCGACCTCTCACTCCGACCCCATCACCGAGCGCGGGATGATGGAAACCATGGGCCCGTTCCTACGGGACCGTACCTGCATCATCATCGCGCACCGGCTCAGTACCATCCGGGACGCGGACACGATCCTGGTGATGAAGGGGGGACGGGTGGTTGAGCGGGGAGGACACGAGACGCTGATGGGTATTGGGGGTTGGTACGCCCGCCTCCACCAGGCCCAGCAGCGAACAGCCCAAAGACTGTAGGGCGCGGCGCTGAGGGGCGGTGTCCCGCCGAGGACACCGTTGGCGAATTCGACGATCGGCTATGGGTGTGGATCCTGGGGGCGCGGTCACATCATGCGGCGGGCGTCTGGGGCGGGAGTTCGGTGTCGAGCCAGGTGATGAAGTTCAGGGCGGAGCCGCCGAAGTGCTCGCGGACGCGGGCCGGGATGGCGCGCAGTTCGTGGCCGGGGATGAAGTCGTGGGTGGTGGTCTCGCCGCGGCTGCAGCCGCGGGTGCGGGTGCGGTAGGGGCTTCCTCTGGCAGGTCGCCGTATCTGCTGCTGTTGCGGGAGGCGTTGGCGAGCGGGTCGCCTCCTGCCGCTCACCGCCGTCGACACCAGGACCGGCTGTGAACCGATCAGGAAACCCTGCCATCCTCGCCCAAGCCCGCCGCAGGGCCAGCCTCGACAAACGACCGCACACGTTGAGCGCCCTCGCCGCCCTCGAACACGACAGGACGAGGATCACATTCACTGCTGTCGCCCTCGCCGCCGGCGTCACCACATGGCTGACCTACTCCCCGGGCGTCCGCGAGTACATCGAAGCCGCCCAGCGACGCGCCTCATGCTGGGTGTCGCCGAGACCGAGGAAGCCTCCCTCCTTCGGGTCAGCGTCGACGAACTACACCCGCCGCTGACCTGGGTCGCCGAGCAGTTGGAGCGGGTCCTGGGGTACCCGGATAGTCGAACCCCCAGGTTCCGCGCCTGGGTGCGGCTTGCGTAGGTCCATCGGGCGGATGCGGCGGCCGGGCCAGCGGCGTCGGATCTGGGTCGAGTAGGACCGAGTGCAATTTAGTGTCAGACGAGGCGATACGCACCGGCGCGAACTTGGGCCGCGAGGGCCTGACCGTGCTGCTCGCCTTCGCCCGTCCCGGCGACCGGATCTACGTGCTCACCCTGGACCGGCTCGGCCGCAACATGCGCGAGACCCTCAACCTCGTGCACGACCTCACCCAGCGCGGCATCCACCTGCGTACCCTCGGCGACAAACTCGCCGTCGACACCAGCGAGCCCGGCCCCGGCTCCGAGATGGCTATCGCCCTGCTGGCGATGTTCGCCCAGATGGAACGGATCTACATGCTGGAGCGCGCCGCCGGCGCCCGCGCCGCCAAGCAGGCCCGCGGCCTGCCGACCGGGCGCCCGGCGAAGCTGAACGCGACCACCCGCGCTGGAGCCGCTCAACGGATCAAGGACGGCCCGATCCCCGAGCAGGTCGCCGCCGAGCTCGGGGTGAGCCGCTCCTTCACCCTGTACCGGGAACTACGCAAACACCGCGAGAGCGTCACCGCACAAGTCGGACAGGAAGGCTGATCGCCCCCCAGCTCCCATCCCCGCTGGCCAGCGATATCCGTTGTTTCCGCGGCCGTTACTACCGGGACCCCGACATAGCCGCCGTTTCCCTGCGGGCGCGTTGGTCTGTGCGGCCCGGTGGGTGGCTTGTCGCGCAGTTCCCCGGGCCCCTGATTCGCTGCCCCGTCGCTCGCCTGCGGGTGCAGGCGGAGGTTTTTAGGGGCGCGGGGAACTGCGCGACAAGCCCACCACCGGGCCGCAGACGCCGCTACCGCGTACTCGGCAGGGCGGCACCGCGCTGCTGCGGCATTGGCCCGGCCAGCGAGGAACCGGGCGCAGGGGCTAGGGTTTTCGGGCCACGAAGCCGTAGACCGCCACGTCGCCGTCCGCGACTCCGTCTTGGAGCGCGTCGGGGCGCCAGCGGTGGACCGGGAGGACGCCGGGTGGGACGAGGTCCAGGCCGTCGGCGAACGCGGACGCCTGGGCGTGGGTGCGGGGGAAGACCGTGATGCCCTGGCGTTCGTACTGGGACACCATGTCCCGGGAGGTCTCCCCGTCGCTGAAGTCGGACGTGCCCATCGACAGCGCGACGAAGCTCCCCGACGGCAGCGGGTCGACCAGCCGCCGCACCAACTCGTGGTCGAGCGGCGGCGGGATGAAGTGCAGCACCGCGATCACCGTGAGCGCCACCGGTCGCCCCAGGTCGATCAGGGACCGGACCGCCTCCGCCCCGAGGATCGACTCCGGTTCGCGCATGTCCGCGTCCACGTACGCGGTGCGGCCCGGGGACGCGCTGGTGAGCAGGGCTTCGGCGTGGGCCAGCACGATCGGGTCGTTGTCCACGTACACCACCGAGGCGTCCGGGACCTCCTGCTGCACCAGCTCGTGGAGGTTGGGGGAGGTCGGCAGGCCGGTGCCGATGTCGAGGTACTGCCGGACGCCCTCCTCGCGGGCGAGGTACCGGGCGACGCGATGCATGAAGAGGCGGTTCTGCCGCATGGTGATCGGTAAGGAGGGCAGCTTCGCCTTCAGGGCGTCGCCCATCTCCGCGTCGACGTCGTAATGGTCCTTGCCGCCCAACAGATAGTCGTACACCCGTGCGGCGTGCGCCTTCGTCGTGTCGATCCGGTCGCGTGCCGGCCGCCGTGCGCCTTCCGCCATGTGCGCTTCAGTCCTCCCCGTGGTGGAGCGTGCCGTCGTCGTCCATCGTCGGGTGCAGCTTCATCGGACCCCAGTGGTCCGCGTCCGACGGGCGTGGGGGCTCCGGCCCGTCGGGACCATATCGGATCGCCCGTTCGATGCGACAGACGCGGAAGAGGGAGCCGCCGACCCGGGCGTCGTTGGCCCGGCAGGCGGCCCGGAACTCCTTCGCGGCGCGCGCGTACGCCGCCCGGTCCTCCTCCTTCAGCCGGTAGATCAGCGGCCAGAACTCGTTGAGCCCGTCGAAGAGGACGCGCCGGGCGTCGTGCGGCGACGGCATCAGCACGCCCCGCGTGGTCCACGTCCCGTCGTGCAGTTCGACGACGCTGAACCCGACGGGCAGCAGGGCCACTTCCGGGTGCGTCTCCATCGCCCGGGTCGCGTCGGCGCGCATCTCGTCGGGGAAGACGCCGCCCGAGTAGCAGAAGGTGCGCAGCCCCAGCTTCATCGCGCCCGCCATCAGCCCCTCCTCGCGGTCCGGGTCGACGACCTGCCCCACGTCGGTCCAGGTGCGGTTGCGCTGGCTCTCCCAGGTGCGGTCCAGCGGCTCCGGGTCCGTCGGGCGCGGCGGCTCCAGGCCCTCGGGCCCGCGGCGGGCGAACTCGTCGGCGCGCACCACCCGGTAGCGCACGCCCAGCACCTCCAACTCGTCCACGGGCTCGGCCTCCAGGACGGCGACGGCGTCGAGGAGTGCGCGGCGCTCGTGCGGGTCGTCGGTCTCGTCCTTCGCGCGGAACCACAGATGGGAGTTGAGACTGTCCCGGGCCTCCTGCGGGGTGCCGCTGATCACCGGCTTCAGTAACCGCCACTCGCCGGGGCACTCGGGATCGTGGGCGGCGAGCCCGAAGACCGGGCCGCGCACGAGGAGGTCGGGGTAGCGGTACGAAGCCTCGACCGCGTCCGCCTCGGTGACCCAGGCCGCGGGGTCGTCCCGCCGGACCAGGTTCTCGTGCAAATCGTCGATCCGTCGCTTCCAGTCATCAACCATATGCACATTGTTGTCCCGGCCTACTGGCGGGACAGTTGATGAAGCATCAACTGGCCAGAAGACAACGCCCAGTTGGGGGATGCTTCGAACGTCCGGTCACATCCGTGGGGTGGTGAGGGGGGCCCGGGAGGTCAGGGCGGCGCACTGGGTGGCGCTGAGGCGGCTCGCGCGGATGCCGAGCGCGTACGCGTCGGGCGCCACCCGACGCGGGGTGACGGGGTCGGTGAGGTCGGGGTGCCGCTCGGCGTCCGCGATCGCCCGTACGACGCGGTCGACGGGCCAGTCCAGGGCGGCGGCCAACTCGGCGGCGGTGAGCGGGACGCCCGCGTGCGCCAGCGCAGCGACGACGGTCAGCGCGTTCTCCCCGGCCGCGGTGGCGACGGGGCCGCCCGCCATGTCCTCGCTGAGGCGGGTGAAGAAGAGCGCCATCTGATCGAGCCGGGCGCCGGCCCGCGAGGTCGGGTCGAAGACCTCGGCGCCGCGGCGCGCGGTGTCCGCCCACACGGCGGTCGTACGGGCGCTGGAGGACCACGCCCCGAACCAGACGTCCTCGGCGATGACGTACCGCTCGTGCCGACGCCCCGCCTCCCGCTCGCGCCGCAGCAGGTCGAGGCCGTCGAGATAGCCGACGGCCTTGGAGACGGACGCGGGGCTGACGCGCAGCCCGCGGACGAGTTCGGCGGCCGTGAGGCTGCCGGAGTCGGTGGTGAAGAGCGCGGTGAGGACCCGGGCGACCATCCGGGGCAGGCCCGTCGCGACCATCATCTCGGTGAACTGCTCGCGGAAGGCACCGGCTTCCGCGGGGTCCGGGGCGGTGGCGACGGCTTCCGGCTCGACCTCCCTGCCGGGGCTGGGAGTCGGGGCGGTCGGGCCGCGGCGGCGGGCGCGCCAACCGGTCGCCCGGTGCGCGTACTCGGCGCGGTAGCGGCTCCGGCCGCCGTTGCGCGCCACCTCCCGGCTGACGGTCGACGTCGGCCGGTCGAGCCGTCTGGCGATCTCCGCGTAGCCGAGCCCTTCGGCCAGCCCGACGGCGATGGCGCGGCGCTCCTCGTGGCTCAGTCTGCCGCCCGGCATCTCGCTGCCCGCCCTCCTCCTCGTCGCGTCCGGCCAGTATGCGTTCACCGCCAGCCCATTGCAACGGACCCCCGTGCGCCCGTCTAGTGCGTTCATCCTCAACATCATTGCAACAACGGCAGAAAATCCGTTCTCTCCAGGGAGATTGACTCCTCGGTCACGCCTTGACGCATCCCCAACGCAACTTAACCTTCGCGAAATCGTGAAGGGAGATGTTGTGCAATGAGTCATCAGCGAGCGGTCGTTGATGTGGTCGGGCTACGGATGCGCTACGGACCGCAGGACGTCCTGCGGGACGTCACGTTCCAGGCCCGCCACGGCGAAGTGCTGGCCCTGCTGGGCCCCAACGGCGCGGGCAAGACCACCACCGTCGAGATCCTGGAGGGCTTCCGGACCCGCTCGGCCGGCCGTGCCGCGGTCCTCGGCGTCGACCCGGCCGGCGGCGACGAGGGGTGGCGCGCCCGCGTCGGCGTCGTCCTCCAGTCCTGGCGCGACCACGGGAAGTGGCGCGTACGGGAACTCCTCGCCCACCTCGGCCGCTACTACGCGCCGTACTCCGACGCCGACTTCCCGCGCCCCTGGGACGCCGACGAACTGATCGCCGCGGTCGGGCTGACGGAGCACGCAGGAAAGAAGGTCCGGACGCTCTCCGGCGGTCAGCGGCGCCGGCTGGACGTCGCCATCGGCATCGTGGGGCGGCCCGAAGTGCTCTTCCTCGACGAGCCCACCGCGGGCTTCGACCCCGAGGCCCGGGCCGACTTCCACGACCTGGTCAAACGGCTCGCCGCCGACCAGCGCACCACCGTGCTGCTCACCACCCACGACCTGCACGAGGCGGACCGGCTCGCCGACCGGATCCTGGTCCTCACCGGCGGACGGATCGTCGCGGACGGCACGTCGGCCGAGCTCGCCCGCCGCGCCGCCGTCCGCGACGAGGTGCGCTGGACGCACGGCGGACGGCGCTTCGCCGCGTCGCCCGCGGACTCGACGGCGTTCGTCCGCGACCTGTTCGGGCGGCTCGGCGACGGCGTCGGGGAACTGGAGGTGCACCGCGCCTCCTTGGAGGACACGTACCTGGCGCTGGTGCGCGAAGGAGAGGCGGAGCTTCGATGACGACCCCCGTGCGCACCGCGCTGCCCGTACGGCGCACCGCCCTGCCCGTCCTGCGGACCGGCTGCCGCCGCGGGCTCGTCGAACTGCGGCAGTCCTTCACCAACGGCGCCGACCTCGTCTCGCACTTCCTGTGGCCGGTGCTGATGCTGGTGGTCCTCTTCTTCCTACGGGACCGGGAGTACGGCTCCTCCGGCTTCCCCCTCGGCACGCTCGCGCTGCCCAGCATCCTCGGGATGAACGTCGCCATGGGGATGGTGAGCATGAGCCAGGTCCTCACCGCGGACCGCGAGGACGGCACGCTGCTACGGGCCCGCGCCACCCCGCACGGCGTGCGCGGCTACCTCGTCGGCAAGGTCGTCAGCGTCGGCGGCGGGCTGCTGGCGGACCTCGCGATCCTGCTCGTACCCGGCCTGCTGCTGATCGACGGCCTCGGGGTCGACGGCGCCGCGGCGTGGCTGACGCTCGCGTGGGTGCTCGTCCTCGGCATGCTGGCGACGCTGCCGATCGGGGCGGTGCTGGGGGCGGTGTTCACCTCGACGCGGGCACAGGGGCTGGTCCAGCTCCCCGTGCTGGGGATGATCGGGATCTCCGGCATCTTCTACCCCGTCACGGCGCTGCCCGAGTGGGTGCAGTGGCTGGCCCAACTCACCCCCGTCTACTGGCTCGGCCTCGGCATGCGCTCGGCGCTGCTGCCGGAATCGGCGGTGGGGTTGGAGCTGGGGGAGTCGTGGCGGCAGGTGGAGGCGGTGGGGGTGCTGGGGGTGTGGGCGGTGGTGGGTCTGCTGGTGGCACCGCGGGTGCTTCGCGGGATGGCGCGCCGGGAGTCGGGCTCCGCGGTCGCCGCGCGCCGCGCCCGCGCCCTCTCCCGCCCGGGCTAACCCGCGCCCCCGCGAGCGCCCGACCCCGCGCCGCCCCCCCGGGGGGCAGGCCCTCGCGCAGTTCCTCGCGCCCCTGAGACCTTCGTTTGTCCGCGGGCCGTGGGTGGCTTGTCGCGCAGTTCCGCCCCCTATGCCCAGAGGGCATGGGGGGACCCCCAGCGCCCCAAACACCTCCGCCTGCACCCGCAGACGAGTGACGAGGGAGGCGAAACAGGGGCGCGAGGAACTGCGCGAGTAACCCACCACCGGCCCGCGGACGAGTGACGGGGGAGGCGAAACAGGGGCGCGGGGAACTGCGCGAACAACCCACCACCGGGGCGCGGAGACCAACGCTCCCGCAGGGAAACGGCGCGGGTGTCCCGGGCCGCGGGCCGGCGCACCCGCGGGAACAACGCACCCGCAATACCAGGCGCACCCGCGAGGGCCTCGCGTTGGTTCAGGTCTGACGGACGTCGACCAGCGCGCCGCCCGCGTGGGCGATCAGGGACTCGGGGTCCAGCGGGAACACCGTGTGCGGGGTTCCCGCCGCCGCCCACACCCGCTCGTGCTTCAGCAGCGCACGATCCGCCAGCACCTTCGTGCGCGTCACGTGACCGAACGGCGGCACCCCGCCGATCGCGTAACCCGTCGTCGCCCGCACCAGATCCGCGTCCGCCCGCTTCACCGCGCCCGCGCCCAACTCCTCCCGCACCCGCTCGACGTCCACCCGCGACGCGCCGTCCAGCAGCACCAGCACGGGCTCGCCGTCCGCGGTGAAGATCAGCGACTTGACGATCTCGCTGACGTCGCAGCCGATGGCGGCAGCCGCCTCCGCGGCGGTGCGGGTCGCGTCGGGGAAGCGGCGGACCGGGACGTCCAGGCCCAGTTCGGCGAGGGCAGCGGCGAATCGGGGATGGGCTTCGGCGTGGGCCCGGGCGCTGTTGGTGTCGTGGGTGCTCATGCCCCCGCACCGTACCGATCCGCGCGGCCGAACTCACTTCGCTTTCAGTACCTGGGCCACCACCGGCCCCGCGGACTCCCCGCCGCGTCCGCCCGACTGCACGGCCGCCGCAGCCGCCAGGTCACCGGCGAACCCGGTGAACCAGGAGTTGCTCTTGGTCTGTCCGCCGACCTCCGCCGAGCCCGTCTTCGAGCCCTTGTCGCCCGGCACCGACGCCATCGGCTTCTGCCCCGACCCGGTCGTGGCGTCCGCCCGCATCAGCGCGCGCAGCGTGTCCGCGGTGGCCGCGGGCAGCGGCGTCGCGGTGGCCAGCTCCCGGTCGTCCAGGGACTGCGGCACGATCACCGGCTGCTTGAAGGCGCCGTGCTTCGCGGTCGCGCTGATCGACGCCATCGTCAGCGCGTTCATCGTGATCTTGCCCTGGCCGATGTACGACGCCGCGGTCTCCGTGCCGCCGGACTCCGGCACCTTCCCGTCGTAGCTGGACGCGCCCGTCTTCCAGTCCAGACCGATGCCGAAGTACTTGCGCGCGGTCTCGCCCAGCGCCGTCCCGGCCACGCCCTTGTCGGTGAGCGGCTTGATCGCCTTGATGAAGGTGGTGTTGCAGGAGCGGGCGAACGCCTGCCGGAAGGTGGGGTCGACGAGTTCGAACTGCTTCAGGTTCTCGAAGGTGCGGCCGTTCCACTGCACCGTCTTCGGACATTCGACCTTGGTGTCCGCGCCCTCGACCAGGCCGTGCTCCAGCATCATCGCCGCCGACACGATCTTCATCGTGGAGCCGGGGGCCTGCGCGCCCAGCATCGCCGTGTTGTAGCCGCCGGCCGGGCTGTTGGCGATGGCGCGGATCTCGCCCGTGCTGGGCTTGATCGCGACGACCGACGCCTGCCCCGCGGCCTGTACCGCCTTCTCCGCCGCGGCCTGCACCGCCGCGTCGATGGTGGTCTTCAACTCGCCCGGTTTGCCCTCGGTGAGGGCGAGCAGGGTGTGGTCGGCGACGTTCTCGTCCGGGGAGGAGAC
The DNA here is from genome assembly GCF_040643215.1 of Streptomyces sp. NPDC047315. Lineage (NCBI taxonomy): Bacteria > Bacillati > Actinomycetota > Actinomycetes > Kitasatosporales > Streptomycetaceae > Streptomyces > Streptomyces sp. NPDC047315. Next base: position 137,163 of record NZ_JBEYTZ010000003.1, read on the forward strand.
CACCAGTTCCACGCCCGGCGTGCCGCCCGCCGTCGCGCCGTACTTCTTGCGCAGCGCCTCGACGACCGCCGTCAGCGAGGGGTACGTCTCCTTCGACAGCTCCTTGCCGTTGCGGTCCACCGCCTTGATCGGCGCGGCGGACGCCGGCGCCGTCTTGAGGGTGGCGCCCTTGGTGAGCTTCGGGTGGACGACCGTCGGCTTCCAGTCCACCAGCGCCTTGCCGGTCTTCACCCCGCGCACCACGGTCAGTTCGGAGGAGTACGACCAGGGCTTGCTGGTGCTCTCGTGCGTCACGGTCGCCTGCACGGAGAACGGCACCTTGGAGCCCAGCGTCGCACCGGCGGTGATCTTGGCGTCGGAGACCTTGGCCTCGGTGCGGTAGCCGGCCAGCAGCGGCTCGGCCGCGGCGGCGTCGGTGGTGAGCTTCGCGGCCTTGGCCGCGTCCCCGGCGGCCCAGGCGGCGAGGAAGTCCTTCGTCGTCTGCTGGACCTCCTCCGCGGTGGGCGGCCCGGTCTTCTTGGCGGGCTCGTTGTCGTCACCGGCCAGGAAGGTGTAGCCGCCGTACGCCACGCCCCCGGCCACCACCACGAACACCCCGCCGACGACGGCTACCTTCGCTCCACTGCGCATGATCCCCGGTCCCTCTCAGCTGCCGACTTCAGTCTGCGTTGAACGCGTTCAAGACCCTAGGACCCCCAGGTGGGGCCGGGGCGGAACTGTTACTGGACCGCTACGTACGACCCCTCTCGGCGCGTGGTAAGGGACGTACGTCACACCCAGGTGTCCAACCACATCCGGGCCCGCCACTCGTCCATCGGGATCAGCGTGCCCGTGTACAGCGGGTGGAAGTAGATGAAGTTCCACAGGATCAGCAGCACCAGCACGCCCGCGCCGATCGCCCCCACCGCCCTGCGCCGCTCGTCCGAGCCCGGCGGACCCAGCATCGCACCGACCATCATCGCCACCGCGAGGCACAGGAACGGCACGAACACCACCGCGTAGAACACGAAGATGGTGCGCTCCTGGTAGAAGAACCACGGCACCCAGCCGGCCGCGATGGAGCAGGCGATCGCGCCCGCGCGCCAGTCGCGGCGGAAGAACCAGCGCCACAGCACGTACAGGATCGCGAAGCAGCCCGCCCACCACAGCAGCGGGGTGCCGAGCGCCAGCACCTCGGCGGCGCAGTTGCCCCGGGTGTCCGCCGGGCAGCCGTCGACGCCGGGCTTCGGGTCCTCGTAGTAGTACGAGACCGGGCGGCCCATCACGATCCAGCTCCACGGGTTCGACTGGTAGGTGTGGCCCGACGTGAGGTTCACGTGGAACTCGTACACCTCCGTCTCGTAGTGCCACAGGCTGCGTAGCCAGTCCGGCACGAAGCCCCAGGAGGTCTCCCGCCCTGGGCCGGTGGACGCCCACTGCCGGAAGTGGCCGTTGTCGGTGAAGATCCACCCCGACCACGTGACGACGTACGTCACCAGCGCCACCGGGACCGTGGCGAGGAACGCCGGCACCAGGTCGCGCCGGGCCACCGCCCGGTAGGGCCGCACGGCGCCGGCGGTGCGCCGGGCGCCCACGTCCCACAGGACGGTCAGCAGCCCGAACGCGGCCATCACGTACAGGCCGTTCCACTTGGTCGCGGCGGCCAGGCCCAGCATCACGCCCGCCGCGATCCGCCACGGACGGGCGCCGAGCCGCAGCGTCTCCGCGATGTGCGCATGGGGGCGCAGCACCCCGTCGGCGTCCTGTGGCAGGGCTGCCGCCAGACGCTCCCTGGCCCGGTCGCGGTCGATCAGCAGACAGCCGAACGCCGCGAGGAGGAAGAACATCAGCACCAGGTCGAGCAGCGCGGTGCGGCTCATCACGAAGTGCAGGCCGTCCACCGCGAGCAGCAGGCCCGCGAGGCAGCCGAGGAAGGTGGAGCGGAAGAGCCGACGGCCGATGCGGCAGAGCATCAGCACCGAGAGCGTGCCGAGCAGGGCGACCATGAAGCGCCAGCCGAAGGGCGTGAAGCCGAAGAGCTTCTCGCCGATGCCGATGATCCACTTGCCGACCGGCGGATGGACGACGTAGCCGGGGTCCGTGGGGATGTCGACGGCCGACGGGTCCTTCAGGATCGCCTTGTCGACGTCCTTGGGCCAGGCGCCCTCGTACCCCTGGTTGATCAGGGCCCAGGCGTCCTTGGCGTAGTACGTCTCGTCGAATATCACCGCGTCCGGCTCGCCCAGGTTCCAGAACCGGAGCGCGCCGGCGACCAGGGCGACCAGCAGCGGGCCGAGCCAGGCGGCGTACCGCAGCAGCGGTTCGGCGCGGGCCGGCGTCACCCCGAACACCGACCACACCCGCGCGGACGGTTTCGCGTACGGCGGCACCAGCCGCTCGCGCAGCCCGATGACGGGCCTCGGCGCGTACCCGAACCGCCGCAGGCGCTGGGGCCAGCCGGGCGGTTGCGGATCCGTTTCCCTGCCGCTGGGGGGCGATGGCGCGGTACTGGTCACCGCGCCATCGTAAGGAACACCTCTGTGCCCCACCCCCGTCCTCGCCCAGTTGCCCCCGATACCGGCGGGGCGAGCAGGTGCGCGCACCGGTCCCCGGGCGGTTCGCGCGGCGGCGACAATGGTGCGGTGAACAACGCGTCGCCGCAGGCAGCCCCCACCGAAGGCCCCACCGCCGGCACCCTCGTGCTCGCCGGCACCCCGATCGGCGACCCGGCGGACGCCCCGCCCCGGCTCGCCACCGAACTCGCCGCCGCCGACGTGGTCGCCGCCGAGGACACCCGGCGGCTGCGCCGGCTCACCCAGGCGCTGGGCGTGCAGCCGGGCGGCCGGGTGGTGTCGTACTTCGAGGGGAACGAGTCCGCGCGCACCCCGGAGCTGGTCGAGGCGCTGCTGCGCGGGGAACGGGTGCTGCTGGTCACCGACGCCGGGATGCCGTCGGTCTCGGACCCGGGCTACCGTCTGGTCGCCGCGGCCGTCGCGCAGGACGTCCGGGTGACCGCGGTGCCCGGCCCGTCCGCCGTGCTCACCGCGCTCGCGCTCTCCGGGCTGCCGGTGGACCGGTTCTGCTTCGAGGGGTTCCTGCCGCGCAAGCCGGGGGAGCGGCTCGGCCGGCTGCGGGAGAACGAGCGGGAGCGCCGTACGCAGGTGTACTTCGAGTCCCCCCGGCGCCTGGACGACGCGCTCGCCGCGATGGTCGAGGTCTTCGGGCCCGAGCGGCGCGCCGCGGTCTGCCGGGAGCTGACGAAGACGTACGAGGAGGTCAAGCGGGGCGGCCTGGGCGAGCTGGCGGCGTGGGCGGCCGACGGCGAGGTGCGCGGCGAGATCACGGTCGTGGTCGAGGGCGCGCCGGCGCCGGGGCCGGGCGACGTCGCACCGGACGAGCTGGTGGCGCGGGTGCGGGCGCGCGAGGAGGCGGGGGAGCGCCGCAAGGAGGCGATCGCGGCGGTGGCGGCGGAGGCCGGGGTGCCGAAGCGGGACGTCTTCGACGCGGTGGTGGCCGCGAAGAAGACGGGCGCTTGAGTCGTGCCGGCATTTGTCCGGCGATACCGTTGATTCCTGGGATTCCCGGGATTCACACGATCCCCTAGACGATCCTTAGTTCGGGTAAAGGACTAACCTGGAATGCAAAGCAAAGGCCGGGTTGAGTACCCACAGGGCATGGAAAGTCCCAAGCCCGCACCATTATTCGACAGGCGCTGATGCGCTCCCGCCGGAATGGGCGTCCACTAGTTCAGTGGAGAGGAGCTGGCATGAGTGAGATCACCGGCGCGCCGCGGGTCCACGAGGCGTACGCCTTCGCCTGCATGCGCTGTGGACACGGTTGGGAACAGGCGTACGAGATCGAGCACCACGTGGACGCCGTCGGGCGGAAGTACGTCGTCTACCGAGCGGACGGGGCGCGGGTGCCGTCCCCGCTGTCGAGTCCCACCTGCACGAACTGCGGCGGACACGTCGTGAGGATCATGCGCGCCGGCCAGGTGTCATCGGTGCTGGACCGGGCGGCCCGCTCCGCCTACCCCGGGCGCACGCCCCGGCCCGGCGGGCCGGTCGAGCGGCGCCCCGTGCCGATCGCCGGGCCGCTGGGGGCGGAGGAGTACAGCCTGGAGGGCGACGGGGAGGAGTCGGAGGAGTCGCCCAGGCCGCCGCGGCAGCACACCAAGCACCACTGGCACCTCTCCGACCTGCTCCACCCCTTCCAGCACCGCCGGTGATCTGTACGAGGGCGCCCGGCACGTCCCGGACGGCGCCCTCGTACCATCGGCCCCATGAGTGCCAAGTCCGCCCCGCCGCCGCTGCCCGAACCGCTGCGGGTCCCCGTCGCCGACTCCCACACGCACCTGGACATGCAGGGGGGAACCGTCGAGGAGGCCCTGGCCAGGGCGGCGGCGGTGGGCGTCAGCACCGTCGTCCAGGTCGGCTGTGACCTCGACGGCTCCCGCTGGGCGGCGCGCACGGCGGCCGAGCACGACGCCGTGCACGCGGCCGTGGCACTGCACCCGAACGAGGCCCCGCGGATCGTCCTCGGCGACCCGGGCGGCGGCGGGCCGCGGCAGAGCGTGCGCGAGCCCGGCGGCGACGCCGCGCTGGACGAGGCGCTGGCGGAGATCGACGCGCTGGCCGCCCTGCCGCACGTGCTGGCCGTCGGCGAGACCGGTCTTGACTACTACCGCACCGGGGCCGAGGGCGTCGCCGCCCAGGAGCGCTCCTTCCGCGCCCACATCGAGATCGCCAAGCGCCGCGGCAAGGCGCTGGTGATCCACGACCGGGACGCGCACGCCGACGTGTTGCGCGTGCTCGCGGAGGAGGGCGCGCCGGAGCGCACGGTCTTCCACTGCTTTTCCGGCGACGCGGAAATGGCGAAGACGTGCGCGGACGCGGGCTACTACATGTCGTTCGCGGGAAACGTCACCTTCAAGAACGCCCAGCCCTTGCGGGACGCGCTGGCGGTCGCCCCGCGCGAACTCGTACTCGTCGAAACGGATGCGCCCTTTCTCACGCCGGCGCCGTACCGCGGACGGCCTAATGCGCCGTATCTCATTCCGATCACGCTGCGCGCCATGGCCGAGGTGAAGGGGTTGGACGAGGACGTGCTGGCCGCGGCAGTGGCGGCGAACACCGCCGAGGCCTTTGGTTACTGATGCATAACGCTCCGTAGCCCTTCGGGGGCGCTCTCGTCCGGGTGGTCCGACGCGCGGGGCGAGTGGCTGGCTTGGGAGAGCGACGACGCTCGGATACCGTCCCGGCGCATCACATCGGGGCACGCCCCCCGTGCCGCGGGCACGGAGGTGCCCTCCCATGGGCGGACGGAGCGTCGTGAGCGATCTGGGCACTGCGGGCGGTGGCTGGGGCAGGTCCCCTCGGGGCGGCTTCAGGGCGGAGCCCCGACCGGACCTGCGGCACGTCCCCAGCGGACTGCCCGCCGTGGCCCAGGCTCCGGCGGACCCGGACCCGGACCCGGGCCAGCCGATCGAGCCGGACTCGGTCGCGCCGGCGCCGGGGGGCTTCGTACCGACGTTCTCCGTACCGACGGTCTCGGTCCCCGTGCAGAGCACCACCGACGCCGGGCCCGAGCCCGCCCCCGTACAGCCCCCGCCCCCGCCGCCACCCCCGCGCACCGACCGCCGGCGGCGCACCACCCGTCCCGGCCGCACCACCCGCCCCGATGTCGCCCTGCGCAAGCTGCTGCCGCAGGCCCTCGTCGTCGCCTTCCTCGCCGGCGGCACCTCCGCGTTCCTCGTCAGCGACAAGTCGATCCGGCTCACCGTCGACGGCGTGCCGCGCACCCTGCACACCTTCGCCGACGACGTCGGGGAGCTGCTGGACCAGGAGGGCCTGGAGGTCGGCGGCCACGACATCGTCGCCCCCGCCCCCGGCACCGACCTGGTCAGCGGGGACGACGTCGTCGTCCGCTACGGCCGACCGCTGACCCTCACCCTCGACGGGGTGCGCCGCCGCGTGTGGACCACCGCCGAGACCGTCGACGACGCGCTGCGCCAACTCGGCGTGCGCGCCGAGGGCGCCCGGCTGTCCGCGTCCCGCTCCGCCGCGATCTCCCGCCGCGGCCTCGCGCTGGACGTGCGCACCGAACGCGCGGTGACCTTCCTCGCCGACGGCCGCGCCCGCACCGTCCGCACCAACGCGGCCACCGTCGCCCAGGCCCTGGCCGAGGCGGGCATCGCGCTCAGCGGCCAGGACACCACCTCCGTACCGGGCGACGGCTTCCCGCGCGACGGCCAGACGATCACCGTGCTGCGGATCACCGGCTCCCGCGAGGTGCGCGAGGAGCCGATCCCGTACGACGTCGTCCGCGCCGCCGACCCGACCGCGTTCGTCGGCACCGAGGTCGTCGCCCGGCCCGGCCGACCGGGCACCCGCCGCGTCACGTACGCCCTGCGCAGCGTCAACGGGGTGCCCGAGCCGCCCCGCAAGCTGACCGACGAGGTGGTGCGGGCGCCGGTGACCCAGCGCGTACGGTTCGGCACCCGCCCCCTGCCCCGCTCCGTCTCCGGCGCGGACGGGCTGGACTGGGCGGCGCTGGCCCGCTGCGAGTCCGGCGGCCGGCCGGCCGCGGTGGACCCCTCGGGGACGTACGGCGGGCTGTACCAGTTCGACACCGCGACCTGGCGCTCCCTGGGCGGCACCGGCCGCCCCCAGGACGCCCCCGCGGGCGAGCAGACGTTCCGGGCGAAGAAGCTGTACGTACAGCGCGGCGCCACCCCCTGGCCGCACTGCGGCCGGTACCTCTGACCACCCTTAGGCTGTATCGGTGAGCACCACAGACCCTTCTGACGGGATCGCCGCGGCCGACGCCGAACCCGCCGCCGAACCCGCCGCCGCGACCGACGCCCGTGACGCCCTGCTGAGCCCGGCCGACGTGCGAGAGCTGGCGGCGGCGCTGGGCGTGCGCCCCACCAAGCAGCGCGGCCAGAACTTCGTCATCGACGCCAACACCGTCCGCCGCATCGTGCGCACCGCGGACGTCCGCGCGGACGACGTCGTCGTGGAGGTCGGCCCCGGACTCGGCTCGCTGACCCTCGCGCTGCTGGAGGCCGCGGACCAGGTCGTCGCCGTCGAGATCGACGACGTGCTCGCCGCGGCGCTGCCCAGCACGATCGTGGCCCGGATGCCGGAGCGGGCGCTGCACTTCTCGCTCGTGCACTCCGACGCGATGCTCGTGGACGAGCTGCCCGGGCCCGCGCCCACCGCGCTCGTCGCCAACCTGCCGTACAACGTGGCCGTACCCGTGCTGCTGCACATGCTCGACCGCTTCCCCAGCATCGAGCGGACGCTGGTCATGGTCCAGGCGGAGGTCGCGGACCGGCTGGCGGCGGCGCCGGGGAACAAGGTGTACGGCGTGCCGTCCGTGAAGGCGAACTGGTACGCCGAGGTCAAGCGCGCCGGCGCCATCGGGCGCAACGTCTTCTGGCCCGCGCCCAACGTGGACTCCGGCCTGGTCTCCCTGGTGCGCCGCGAGCCGCCGAAGACCTCGGCCACCAAAGCGCAGGTCTTCGCGGTCGTCGACGCGGCCTTCGCACAGCGCCGCAAGACGCTGCGCGCCGCCCTCGCCGGTTGGGCCGGCTCCCCGGCGCTGGCGGAGGAGGCACTGGTCGCGGCGGGGGTGTCGCCGCAGGCCCGCGGGGAGTCCCTGACGGTCGAGGAGTTCGCACGGATCGCGGAGGCGAAGGCGTGAGCGACGGCGCAGTGGTGACGGTCCGGGTACCGGCCAAGGTCAACATCCAACTCGCGGTCGGCGGCGCCCGCCCCGACGGCTTCCACGACCTCGCGAACGTCTTCCTCGCGGTGTCCCTGTACGACGAGGTCACCGTACGGCCCGCGACGGAGCTCACGGTGACCTGCGAGGGCCCCGACGCCGACCAGGTGCCCCTGGACCGGACCAACCTCGCGGCCCGCGCCGCGCTGCTGCTCGCGAAGCGGCACGGCATCGAGCCGAACGTCCACATCCACATCGCCAAGGACATCCCCGTCGCGGGCGGCATGGCCGGCGGCAGCGCGGACGGCGCGGGCGCACTGCTCGCCTGCGACGCGCTGTGGGGCCTCGACTCCTCCCGGGGCGAACTTCTCGACATCTGCGCCGAGTTGGGCTCCGACGTGCCGTTCAGCCTGGTGGGCGGGGCGGCGTTGGGCACCGGGCGGGGCGAACGGCTGACGCCGCTGGAGGTCGGCGGCACCTTCCACTGGGTGTTCGCGGTCGCCGACGGCGGGCTGTCGACGCCGGCGGTGTACGGCGAGTTCGACCGCCTCAACGCGGGCGTGGCGGTCCCGGCGCCCGAGGCGTCCGAGCCCTTGTTGGCGGCGCTGCGCGCCGGCGACGCGGCGGCGCTGGCGGGTGCGCTCGGCAACGACCTGCAGGCGGCGGCGATCTCCCTGCGGCCCTCCCTGCGGGAGGTGCTGGCGGCGGGCCTGTCCGCGGGTGCGCTGGGCGCGCTGGTGTCGGGCTCGGGCCCGACGACCGCGTTCCTCACGAAGGACGCGGATGCGGCTGCGCGCGTGTCCTCCGCGCTCCTCGCCTCCGACACCTGCCGCACGGCCCGCACGGCAACGTCCACCGCGGCGGGCGCGACCGTCCTCTAGGTCGTGTCTGACAAATAGCGTCGTCCGCCCCTGAGGGCGGGTGCCGCGGCCCAGACGGGATTTGTCAGAAGCGCCCTAGACGTTCCCGGCGTCGGCGTGGCGGGACCTTGCCTCGGCGACCTCCACCTCGTGGCGCACGGCCCAGTCGGCCAGTGCCGACAGCGGTTCGAGGAGCGTGCGCCCCAACGGGGTCAGGCTGTACTCGACGCCGGGCGGCACGGTCGGCTGCACGTCCCGCCGCACCAGCCCGTCCACCTCCAGGCCGCGCAGCGTGCGGGTCAGCATGCGCTGGCTGATGCCCTCCACGGCGCGGTGCAACTCGTTGTACCGGTACGGGCGCGTGCCGAGGAGGATCACCAGCAGCATGCTCCACTTGTCGCCCACCCGCCGGAAGACCTCCCCGACCGGGCACGCGGCCAGTTCGTCGACGGGCACCGGGTGGGGCAGTCCGTGCGTGAGCACCGAAGGAACACCGCTGTTCGTACCGGACATCAAAGTGCCTTCTTTCGGCCAGGGGCGGGGCGTCTCACGATGGAGCGGTCACCGCCGAGCCTAGGTCGTGTTCGCAAAGTCCCGTCTGGCTGACGGGGCCTGGCACGCACTCCCCCGCAACTGCGCGCGGGAGGGACCCCCACGCTGCGTTGTCGGATCGTCGCCGTACCTCCAGTACGGGGACGACCTCCCCCTGGCTTCGCCAGGGCCCCGCCGGCTTGCGATGGCACGCACCAGGCCCCGTCGGCCCCGCCCCACGGGCGGACGACGCCACTTTGCGAACACCCAGGAGGACGTCATGCCCCACCGACCGCCGAAGACCGTGCTCATCAGCGGTGGCACCGACGGCATGGGCCGCGCGACGGCGCTGGCGCGGCTCGCTCGGGGCGACCGCGTCACCGTGATCGGCAGCAACGGGGCCAAGGGCCGTGCCCTGTTCGACCAGGCCGCACACCCCAACTTGACCTTCCTGAGGGCGGACCTCTCCTCGATCGCCGAGACCGAGCGGGTGGCCGACCGGATCGTCGAGCGGTACGACTCCCTCGATGCGCTGGCGCTCTTCGCCAACCGGGTCCACCCGAAGCGCGTCGAGACCGCCGAAGGGCTGGAGTCCACCTTCGCCCTGTACTACCTGAGCCGCCATCTGCTCGGTCAGCGACTGGCCCCGCTGCTCGACGCAGCGCCCGATCCGGTGGTCGTCAACGTGGCCGGCGTCGGGAACACCGCGGGCCGGATCCACTGGGACGACCCCCAGCTGACGCACGGCTACGGCCAGGTGCGGGCCCAGCTCCAAGCGGCCCGGGCGAACGACCTGCTGGGCGTCGCGTTCGCGGAGGGCGCCGTCAGCAAGGCGCGGTACGTCCTCTACCACCCCGGATTCACCCGCAGCGGGGCGGACGGCCACCCGAGCCCGCTGGTCCGGGGGACGATCAAACTGCTCGCGAGGTTCTTCGCCCGCGAGGTGGCCGACGCGGTCCGCCCGATCGTCGACTGGATCGACCACCCCCCGCCGGCCGCGCTCACCGCGGTGGACCGGGGCAGGGTGCTCGGCGGTTCCCTGAAGACCCTGGACCCCGCGTCGGCGGCGAGGCTCTCCGCGTACACGGACACCTTGCTGCGGTCCGGCTCCGCCGGTCTTTAGGTCGTGTCTGACAAGTCCCCTCTGGGCCGCAGGGGCGGACGACGCCATTTGATCAGACACAACCCGGGGGCGCCCCACCCGGACGCTCACGAATGGCGCCGTACCCCAGCGCGAAGGGGTGGACTGGCGTGCGTCCACGATGCGGGCCGCGGAGATCTTTCGGGTGATCAGACCGCTCGGACGGTGTGTGGTGCCACCGCCACCGCACCGCGCGTGATCGATTGAGCCCGAGGCCCGTCCGGATGACGGGACTCGGAGAGGAACCCATGAAGAGCATGCTGGGCAAGGCGCTGGCCACCGCCGGTGCCGCGCTGGTCCTTGCCGCCGTGGCGGCCCCCGCGCAGGCGTACGGCGGCGTGACCGCCGGCGGCGCCGGCGAGTACGTCGCATCGGCCGAGCACCCGACCCCCTTCGTCGCTGGCTGGGCCCTCGGCTTCGCCGAGACGCCGCACGCCTTCGCCGAGGGCGGCGGCTTCGGCTGGGCCACGGACACTGCCGCCGGCGGTGGCTTCGAAGGCGTCGCCGGCACCCGCTGACGCACTCGCCGACGCACCGCTGACCCTTCCGGCCGGGGCCGGACCGCGCGAGCCGCGCAGTCCGGCCCCGTGCCGTGTCCGCTCCCCGCCAACGGTTAGCATCGCCACGCATCACCCTTGAGGAGCGGAGAGTTCATTGGTGCGTCACCCGAGCATCGGCGTCGCGATCCTGACCATGGGCAACCGCCCCGGCGAGCTGACGGAACTGCTCGAATCGGTCGCCCGGCAGGACACCCCCGCGGCCCGGATCGTGGTCGTCGGCAACGGCGCGCCCCTGCCTCCGCTGCCCGACGGCGTCACCGGCGTCGAACTTCCGGAGAACCTCGGCGTCACCGGAGGCCGCAACGCCGCCATCGCGCGGCTGCGCGAGTTCGGCGACGTGGACGTGGTCGTCGACCTCGACGACGACGGCCTGCTGATCGACACCGACGTCTTCACCCGGCTGGTGAAGCTGTACGAGCAGGACGAGCACCTCGGCGTCGTCAGCTTCCGCATCGCCGACGAGCGCGGACGCACCGCCCGCCGCCACGTCCCGCGGCTGCGCGCCAGCGACCCCATGCGCGGCGGCTACGTCACCACCTTCCTCGGCGGCGGCCACGGCCTGTCCATGCGGATGCTGGACCAGACCGGCGACTGGCCGGAGGCGTTCTTTTACGCGCACGAGGAGACCGACCTCGCCTGGCGCGCCCTGGACCACGGCTGGAAGATCCTCTACGAGCCCGAGCTGGTGCTGCGCCACCCCTGGACCTCGCCGACCCGGCACGCCGTCTTCCACCGGATGGTGGCCCGCAACCGCGTCTGGCTGGCCAAGCGCCATCTGCCGGCCCCCCTCGTCCCGCTCTACCTGGGCGTGTGGACCCTGCTCACGCTCGCCCGCACCCGCTCCGCCAGCGGGCTGCGCGCCTGGTTCGGCGGCTTCGTGGAGGGCGTGCGCACGCCCTGCCCACCGCGCCGCCCGATGCGCTGGAGCACGGTGTGGCGGATGACCCGGCTGGGCCGCCCGCCGATCATCTGACCCGTGCGGGGCGGGGCCGACCGCGCGCCGACTACCCTGGGAGGTCGATCCGTCCCGCCCCCGCACCGCCCACGCAGGAGAGTAATGGCCGTCAATCTGGTGAACGTCGAGGCCGTCAGCAAGGTGTACGGGACGCGTGCCCTGCTCGACACCATTTCCCTCGGCGTCTCCGACGGCGACCGCATCGGTGTCGTGGGGCGCAACGGCGACGGCAAGACCACCCTCATCCGCATGCTGGCGAAGCTGGAGGAGCCGGACGAGGGCCGGGTCACCCACAGCGGCGGGCTGCGCCTCGGGGTGCTCACCCAGCACGACTCGCTCGACTCCGCGGCCACCGTCCGCCACGAGGTGATCGGCGACCTCGCCGACCACGAGTGGGCCGGCAACGCCAAGATCCGCGACGTGCTCACCGGCCTGTTCGGCGGGCTGGACCTGCCCGGCTTCCCGCAGGGCCTGGACACCGTCATCGGCCCGCTCTCCGGCGGCGAGCGGCGCCGGATCGCGCTCGCCAAGCTGCTGATCGCCGAGCCGGACCTGATCGTCCTCGACGAGCCCACCAACCACCTCGACGTCGAGGGCATCGCCTGGCTCGCCGCCCACCTGCGGGCCCGTCGCTCCGCGCTGGTGTGCGTCACCCACGACCGCTGGTTCCTGGACCAGGTCTGCACCCGCATGTGGGACGTCCAGCGGGGCACGGTGTACGAGTACGAGGGCGGCTACAGCGACTACGTCTTCGCCCGGGCCGAGCGGGAGCGGATCGCCGCCACCGAGGAGGCCAAGCGGCAGAACCTGGTCCGCAAGGAGCTGGCGTGGCTGCGCCGCGGCGCCCCGGCCCGCACCTCCAAGCCGCGCTACCGCATCGAGGCCGCGAACGAACTCATCGCCGACGTCCCGCCGCCGCGCGACACCAGCGAGCTGATGAAGTTCGCCAACGCCCGGCTCGGGAAGACCGTCTTCGACCTGGAGGGCGTGACCGTCCAGGCCGGCCCCAAGCTGCTGCTGCGCCAGCTCACCTGGCAGCTCGGCCCCGGCGACCGCATCGGCCTCGTCGGCGTCAACGGCGCCGGCAAGACGTCCCTGCTGCGGGCGCTCGCGGAGGCCGCGGAGAGCGACGGCGAGAAGCAGCCCGCGGGCGGCCGGATCGTCGTCGGCAAGACCGTGCGGCTGGCGTACCTCTCGCAGGACGTGACCGAACTCCCCGCGCAACTGCGCGTCCTGGAGGCGGTGCAGCAGATCCGGGACCGCGTCGACCTCGGCAAGGGCCGGGAGATGACGGCGGGGCAGCTCTGCGAGCGCTTCGGCTTCGGCAAGGAGAAGCAGTGGACGCCGGTGGGCGACCTCTCCGGCGGCGAGCGGCGCCGGCTCCAGCTGCTGCGGCTGCTGATGGACGAGCCGAACGTCCTCTTCCTCGACGAGCCCACCAACGACCTCGACATCGAGACCCTGACCCAGCTTGAGGACCTGCTCGACGGCTGGCCCGGCTCGCTCGTCGTCATCTCGCACGACCGGTTCTTCATCGAGCGCACCACGGACCGGATCCTCGCGCTGCTCGGCGACGCGACGCTGCGGATGATGCCGCGCGGCATCGACGAGTACCTGGAGCGGCGCCGCGCCGCCGTGGCGGCGGCGACCGTCCAAGCCGCGCCGGCCAAGGCCCCGGCGCCGGCCGCCGCCGAAGCCGTACGGACGAAGTCCGCGGGCGAGTTGCGCGCCGCGCAGAAGGAGCTCCAGCGGATCGAGCGGCAGTTGGACAAGGTCTCCACCAAGGAGACCGCCCTGCACGCCCAGATCGCCGAGCACGCCACCGACTTCGAGAAGGTGGCCAAGCTCGACGCGGAGCTGAGGGAGCTGGTCGGACAGCGCGAAGAGCTGGAGCTGCGCTGGCTGGAACTCGCCGAAGACGTCTGATATCGGCCCCGGCGCGCGGGCGCCGGGGGCTGCGTGTGGGCCGCGTGCAGGTCTCATAACGACGGCATCACGCCCTGGTCGTCCGTAGGCCACAGCACGGGCCGGGCCCGTTCATGACAGGGCGCGAGTGATAGAAAGAAGCTCCGCTCGACTGCCGTGAGAACGCGGCTCCATGTCCGAAAACGCTCCTTTCCGGGATACGGCACACGCGTCGAAGTGCGCACCGGAACAGCGGGGGAGGCAGTCGGACAGTGGACCGCACGAAGGGGGATGCGCTGATGTCCCAGCCGCCCAACCAACCACCGTCGGGGGGCTTCGGAGCGTCCCCGGACGCCTACGGCCCCCAGGAACCCGGGGCCCCGCAAGGGGCCCAAGGACCGCCGGTGCCTCCGCCGCCTCCGCCGCCGCAGGCGCACCCCCCGATGCCGCCCGCGCCGCCGCCCGTCCAGCCCGCCGGGCCCTACGGTCAGCAGCCGGGCCCGTACCAGCCGGCCCCCGGGCCCTACGGCCAGCCCGGCGCGGACGCACAGCACCACCAGGGCGCCTACCGAGGCGGGTACCAGGACGGCTACCAGGGCCCGTACCAAGGCGGGTACCAGGGTCCGTACCAGGGCGCGTCCCCGGGCCCGTACCAGTACGCCCACTCCGGCCCGCCGACGCCGCCCGGCCCGGTCCCGCCCCCCGGCGGCGGTCGGTTCAAGGGCCGCACCGCCGTCGTCGTGGCCGCGTCCGTCGCCGCGCTGCTGGTCATCGGCGGCGGCTCGTACGTCGCCCTCAGCGGTGACGACGGCAAGGACACCAAGAGCGGTGGGCAGGGGAAGGCGAGCCAGGGCACCGACCCCGCGCCGTCCGGCTCCGCCTCCGAAGGCGGGAGCTCCACGGGCGGGGGCAGCGGCAGCGGCGCCGGGCTCGGCGAGGGCGCCGAGGACCTCAACGCCGGGCGGCAGCCGGGCGACGCCAAGGCCCTCTTCCGCATCAAGAACGACGTTGACCTGCCGCGCAACGGCGCCGAGGTCTTCGGCCCGTGGGTCGTCGGCGACACCGTCGTCAAGGCGATGTACAAACAGGTCGTCGGCTACTCGGTGACCGACGGCGCCACCAAGTGGACCGTGCCGTTGGAGCAGGAGGCGTGCTCCGCCACCCCGCGGCCGTCCGCCGACGGCAAAATAGTCGTCGGCTACAAGAACGGCCCCACCGACAAGGCCAAGTGCCGCAACCTGCGGATGATCGACGTGCCCGCCGGCAAGGCCGGCTGGCAGAAGGAGATCCCGGAGGCGGACGGCTTCCTCGGCCTCTCCGACCACACCCTCACCATCGCCGGCAACACCCTCGCCGCGGGCGGCACCGGGGTGTCGTACGGCTTCTCGCTCGCCGACGGCCGCGAACTCTTCAAGAGCCCAGCGTCCGGTTGCAAGCCCTTCTCGTACGCGGGCGGGCCGAAGCTGCTGGCCGCGGTGAGCTGCCCGACGAAGGACTACAGCAAGCCGCGCCACCAGCTCCAGGAGGTCGACCCGACCACCGGCAGGGCGAAGTGGACCTACAGCACGCCCATCGGCTGGGAGATCGACAAGGTCTACTCGGCCGATCCGATCGTGATCTCCCTGACCCGCCGCGAGCCCAAGGGGTGGACCGTGCTGGCGCTGCGGTCCGACGGCAAGCTTCGCTCGCAGATCGCCGGCGGCAAGGACAAGTTCCAGGTGCGGTGCAGCGGTTCCCTCGTCGTCTTCGGCCAGAACCTGGAGGGCTGCACCGGCGTCGTCGCCGATGCGCGCAAGCTCTACCTGGGCACCTCGCCCGTCCGCGCCGGCGGTCCGAACGAGGTCGTCGCCTTCGACCTGGACAGCGGCAAGCCCGCATGGCGCGCGCCCGCGGGCGGTGACACCTCGGTCGTTCCGCTGCGGATGGACGGCGACCGGCTCGCGGTCTACCGGGAGCCGTCGTACGACAAGGGCGGCGCGGTCGCCACCATCGCCCCGTCCGGGGGCGCGCCGCAGGTCGTCCTCCAGCACCCGGACGGTGCGGCGGACGTCGAGAACTCCCTCTATTCGCCCCGCCCGGTCTACGCGGACGGCCGGTTCTTCATCGCGTCGGGCCGCGTCAGCGCACGCGACGACAAGGCGGAGACGGAGACCGCGACGATGCTCGCGTTCGGCAAGTGAGCCCGCCCGGCGCCGTCGTCGCCGCCACGAACTTCCGCTTCCCGTGCCCTCGAAAGGTCCACTCCGAGGGCGACTTCCAAGGACACCAGTCATGACACAGCCTCCGTCTCCGCCCCCGCCGCCCAACCAGCCGCCGCAGGGCGGTGGGTTCGGGGCGCCGCAGACTCCGCCGCCGGGCGGGTTCGGTCCGCCGCCGGCGTCACCGCAGTCACAGCAGCCGCAGCCGCCGACCCAGCCCGCGCAGCCGGCCGTCCCGTCGGCTCCGCCCGGCCCTCCTGCTCCCCCCGCGCCTCCTGGCCCGCCGGCTCAGCCGCCCACGGCCCCGCAGGGCCGGCCGGGGTTCCCGCCGCAACAGCCGCCCGGTTACGGCTATCCGCAGGCGCCGCCCGGCGGCCCCGGCGCGGCGCCGTACGGCTACCCGGGCCAGCCGCAGCAGCCACCGGGATACCCGTACGGCTATCCGCAGGGCCCCGGCGGACCCGTCGGCCCCGGCGGCTTCCCCACCCCGCCGCCCGCGCCGCAGCCGCCCCGCAAGGGGCTCACCACCCAGCTGAAGATCGTCATCGCCGCGGTCGCCGCCGTCGTGCTCATCGTCGGCGGAGGCGTGGTGTACGCCGTCACGTCGGACGACGGCAAGAAGAACGACACCTCCTCGTCCGGCTCCAAGAAGGGCCGCGACAAGGGCGACGACAAGGGCGAGGGCGCGGCGGCCGACGGCGACGGCAAGGAGAAGGCGCCCGACGACGTCAAGTCCAGGGTGGCCTTCCAACTGGCCCCGCCGCCGCTGACGGACATCACCAGCTTCGACGGTTCCTGGGCCACGGACAAAGCGTTCGTCAAGCCGCACCTGAACTCGATCGTCGGATACGACCGGGACAAGGGCAGCCAGCTGTGGCAGATACCGCTGCCCGGCCAGGTCTGCGGGGCGTCCCGCCACAAGTCCGACGACAACAAGGCCGCGATCCTCTTCGAGGCCGGCAAGCGCACCGGCTCGGGCACGAAGAACTTCCTGCCGTGCACCGAGGTCGGCGTCATCGACATGGCGAACGGCAAGCTGCTGTGGTCCGCCTCCGTCACCTCCGACACCAGCGGGGACAGCAAGCTCCGGTTCTCCGAGGTCACCCAGAGCGGCACCACGGTCGCCGCGGGCAGCCTCTACGGCGGCGCGGCCTTCGACCTGAACAGCGGGAAGGTGCTCTGGAAGCCGACCGCCAACGAGGACGAGTGCGAGGACCAGGGGTACGCCGGCGGGCCCGAGTTGGTCGCGGTCCGCAAGTGCGGTGACTACAACAACGAACAGCTCACCATCGAGCCGCTGAACCCGACGAACGGCAAGCCCCGCTTCTCGTACAAGATGCCGGCCGGCGTCGAGTACGCCAGCGTCATCAGCACCAAGCCGCTGGTGGTGGCGGCGGACGTCGGCGACACCGGGAAGTTCGGCATCTCCGACTTCTTCTCCATCGACGACAAGGGCGCGCTGAAGGCGAAGATCTCGGCGACGGGCGACAAGTTCGAGGCGCGCTGCCGCTCCACCGAGGTCGAATCCTGCGTGAAGGTCGTGGTGGGCAACGGCCGGATCTACCTGCCGACCGCCGAGACCCAGGCGTCGGGCGAGGCGTACGGCTACACCAACTCCATCGTGTCCTTCGACCTCAACACCGGAAAGCCGCTGTCGGGTCGTGCGGACGCGGGCGAGAAGTTCACCATGTTCCCGATCCGCATGGACGGCGGGAACGTGATCGCGTACAAGGAACCGCCCTACGCCAAGGGCGGCCAGGTGGTCTCCCTGAACGGCACCACCCTCAAAGAGACCGTGCTGATGGAGAACCCGGGCAACAGGCCCACCCAGGAGGCGGAGACCAGTTTCTCCTCCGACTACGCCGAGTACCTTTACGAAGACGGTCGTTTGTACATCAGCTCGATCCTGCTGAACAAGGGATCGGGCGGCGACGCCTCCCGGCGATGGTTGTCCGTTGCATACACGACAGCCGACTGAATAACGCCCCCGGAAGTCACCCGAAGTCCGCCGAGATCCGGCGGAATTCCCCGTCCTGCTCCGAATCGGTTTGACTCATGGGACAGTAGCGACCCGGCGCACCGGAAATTCCGGGCGTCGGGTCGTCGCGTTTCGGCCGCGGAACGGTCGTGCCCATGCGGTTTTTGGGGGCGCGAAGAGCCGAACGAACGTGTAGCTTGCCGGGGCACATGACGCCGGAATGGCATGACGCCGGGGATGGGAGGAGCTCGATGGGCGTGCGGCTCATGGTGGTCGACGACCACCGATTGCACGCCGAGGCGCTCGCCTCGGCGCTCAAACTGCGCGGGCACCGGGTGCTCGCCGCGACGGCGCCTGCGGCGGGCGCCGCGGAGCTGGTGGTGTCGCGCGCGCCCGAGGTGTGCCTGCTCGGCACGGCGGCGCCGGGGGAGCCGGGGGCGTTCGACCCGGTCGTACGGATCAAGCGCGACCGGCCCCAGGTGGCGGTCGTGGTGCTCGGACCGGTGCCCAACCCCCGCGGGATAGCCGCGGCCTTCGCGGCGGGCGCGTCCGGGTACGTGCGCCACGACGAGCGGATCGAAGGGGTGGAACGCGCGCTGATCAAGGCGCGGGCGGGGGAGGCGGTGGTCGCCCCGACGCTGCTCCAGGGCGCGTTCGCGGACCTGCTGAACCCGGTCGCCCAACCCGACGACGAGGGCCAACGCCTGCTGCGGCTGCTGACGCCGCGGGAGGTGGAGGTGCTGGTGCGGGTGGCGGAGGGGGAGGACACCCGGCTGATCGCGGTGGGCATGGGGATCGCGCCGAGCACGGCGCGGACGCATGTGCAGCGGGTGCTGATGAAGTTGGGGGTGGGGTCGCGGCTGGAGGCGGCGGCGCTGGCTGCGCGTACGGGCTTGCTGGACCGCGCTTCCCCCGGCCCGAACTAACCTCGCCGCCGCGGGCTCGCTGCCGCGCGCTCCGTCCGAGTCTCGCCGTTCCCCTGCGGCGCGTCTGTGCCTGATCGCGCAGTTCCTCGCGCCCCTGGACACCACCGCCGTTTCCCTGCGGGAGCGTCGGTCTCTGCGGCCCGTCTGTGGCTTGTCGCGCAGTTCCCCGCGCCCCTAAAAGACCCTGCCCCAGCCCGCAGACGAGTGACGGGCGCAGCGAAACAGGTGGCGCTGGGGCTCCCCCACGCCCTTCGGGCGTAGGGGGCGGAACTGCGCGAGCAACCGACCACCGGGCCGCGGAGACCGATGCTCCCGCAGGGGAACGGCGCGGAGGTCTAGGGGCGCGGGGAACTGCGCGAGCAACCGACCACCGGGCCGCGGAGACCAACAAGCCCGCAGGGGAATGGCGGTGGTGTCCAGGGGCGCGGGGAACTGCGCGAGCAACCGACCACCGGGTCGCGGGGATCAACGCCACCGCAGAGCAACGGCGCCGAGCGGACGGGTCGCAGAGGCCGAAGCTGCCGCAGGGGAACGGCGAGCGCGCCCCACGCCCGGCCCAACGGAGTGGTACCGGATTGACTTGGGGTGTTGGGTTGTGGTTTTTTGTGTTTGTTTCTGTTGGGGAACCTCAGGGGGCCTCCGGTGAAAAAAACCTCCACCCGCCTCGCCGACGGCCGCGAGCTCCTCTACTACGACACCCACCACCACACCCCCCGCACCACCGTCGTCGACCGCCGCCCCCTCGAACCCCCTGTCACCACCGGCCCCGAGATCCGGCGCGATCCGCTGCTCGGCGACGCCGTCGCCATCGCCTCGCACCGGCAGAGCAGGACGTACCTGCCGCCCGCCGACGAGTGCCCGCTCTGCCCCTCCCGGGACGGGCGGCTCAGTGAGATCCCCGCCGACGACTACGACGTCGTCGTCTTCGAGAACCGCTTCCCCTCCCTCGCCGGGCCCGCCGGCCGCTGCGAGGTCGTCTGCTTCACCTCCGACCACCACGCCTCCTTCGCCGACCTCGACGAGGACCGCGCCGCGCTGGTGCTCGACGTGTGGACCGACCGGACCGCCGAACTCGCCGGGCTGCGCCAGGTCGAGCAGGTCTTCTGCTTCGAGAACCGGGGCGCCGAGATCGGCGTCACCCTCGGGCACCCGCACGGGCAGATCTACGCGTACCCCTTCGTCACCCCGCGCACCGCGCAGATGCTGCGCTCCGCCGCCGAGCACCACCGCCGCACCGGGCGGAACCTCTTCGACGACGTCGTGGCCCGCGAGGTCACCGACGGAACGCGGGTGGTCATCGACGCCGAGCACTGGGTCGCCTTCGTGCCGTACGCGGCGCACTGGCCGTACGAGGTGCACCTCTACCCCCGCCGCCGCGTCCCCGACCTCCGCGAACTCGACGACGCCGTGCGCGCCGAGTTCCCCGGCGTCTATCTGGAGCTGCTGAAGCGCTTCGACCGGCTCTTCGGGGCGGGGCAAGCGCCCACGCCGTACGTCTCGGCCTGGCACCAGGCGCCGTTCCGGGCCGCCGGGCGCGCGGGGTTCGGGCTCCATCTCGAACTCTTCACGATCCGACGGGCCATCGGCAAGCTGAAGCACCTGGCGGGGTCCGAGTCCGGTATGAGCGTGTTCATCAATGACGTGCCGCCGGAGACCGCGGCACGGCGACTGCGGGAGGCGGCGAGCGCATGAGCGAGCACAAGTACCTGGTGACGGGCGGGGCAGGTTACGTCGGCGGCGTGGTGGCGCGCCATCTGCTGGCGGCGGGGCACGAGGTCGTCGTGTTGGACGACCTGTCCACCGGGTTCCGCGAGGGCGTGCCCGCGGGCGCGGAGTTCGTCGAGGGCGACGTCCGCGACGCCGCCAAGTGGCTGGACCCCTCCTTCGACGCGGTGCTGCACTTCGCCGCGTACTCCCAGGTCGGCGAGTCGATGACGCACCCCGAGAAGTACTGGGAGAACAACGTCGGCGGGACGACGGCGCTGCTCGCCGCGATGCGCACGGCCCGGGTCCGCACCCTCGTCTTCTCCTCCACCGCCGCGACCTACGGCGAACCGGTCCGCATCCCGGTCACCGAGTCCGACCCGACCGCGCCGACCAACCCCTACGGCGCGTCGAAGCTCGCCGTGGACCACATGATCGCCGGCGAGGCGCGCGCCCACGGCCTGGCCGCGGTCTCGCTGCGCTACTTCAACGTGGCCGGTGCGTACGGAGAGTTGGGCGAGCGGCACGAACCCGAGACCCATCTGATTCCGCTCGTCCTCGACGTGGCCCTCGGCCGCCGCCCCTCGATCGCGGTGTACGGGGACGACTACCCCACGCCCGACGGCACCTGCGTACGCGACTACATCCACGTCGCCGACCTCGCCGACGCGCATCTGCTGGCCCTCGCCGCCGCCCGTCCCGGCGAGCACCTGATCTGCAACCTCGGCAACGGCAACGGCTTCTCGGTCCGCGAGGTCATCGCGGCCGTGCGGCAGGTCACCGGGCGCGAGGTGCCCGAAGTCGTCGCGCCGCGGCGCCCCGGCGACCCGGCCGTCCTCGTCGCCTCCGCCGACGCCGCCCGCGAACGCCTCGGCTGGACGCCGGCCCGCCCCGATCTGACGACCATCGTCGCCGACGCGTGGCGATTCGCCCAGGCGCGACTGCGATGACCAACACCGCACGCGCAGGGGTGTGGGCGGCCCCGGGCAGGGTGAACCTGATCGGCGAACACACCGACTACAACGACGGTTTCGTGCTGCCCTTCGCGCTGTCGCAGCAGGTCACCGTCGCAGCCGCGCGCCGCGACGACGGCCTGCTGCGGCTGCGCTTCCCGGCCGCGTCCGGCGGTACCAAAGACCCCGTTCAGCTACGGATCGACGCGTTGGAGCCCGGACGCGGGCCGCGCGGCTGGGCCGGCTACGCGGCCGGCGTCGCGTGGGCGCTGCGGGACGCGGGCCACCCGGTCGGCGGCGTCGACGTGACCTTCTCCTCGACCGTGCCGCCCGGCGCCGGACTGTCCTCGTCGGCCGCGCTGGAGGTCGCCTGCGCCCTCGCCCTGAACGACCTGTACGAACTGGGCCTTCCGGGCGATGAGTTGGCGCTGCTGTGCCGCCGGGCGGAGAACGCGTACATCGGCGCCCCCACCGGGATCATGGACCAGGCCGCCTCGGCGTGCTGCACCCCGGGCCACGCCCTCTTCCTGGACACCCGCGACCTGTCGCGGCGCCACGTCCCCTTCGACCCCGCCGCGCACGGCCTCGCGCTCCTCGTCGTCGACACCCGCGTCCAGCACGCCCACGCGGACGGCGAGTACGGCCGGCGCCGCGCCGGCTGCGAGGCCGCCGCGCGCACCTTGGGCGTACGGGCGCTGCGCGACGTGCCGCACGGCGAGTTGCCCGCGGCGCTCGGCCGGCTGCCGGACGCCGACTCCCGGGGCCTGGTGCGGCACGTCGTCACAGAGAACGAGCGCGTGCTGCGCGCCGTCGACCTGCTCGCCGCCGGTGACCTGCCGGCGCTGGGCCCGGTCCTCACCGCGGGCCACGCCTCGCTGCGCGACGACTTCCGCGTCTCGTGCCCCGAGGTCGACCTCGCCGTCACCGCGGCCCTGTCGGCCGGGGCGCTGGGCGCCCGGATGACGGGCGGCGGCTTCGGCGGCTCCGTGCTGGCGCTGGTGGCGCGGGGCGCCGAGGAGGCGGTGGGGGCGGCGGTCGCTGCGGCGTTCGCCGAGGCGTCGTACGCACCGCCGCACTGGTTCGGGGCAGCGGCGTCGGCCGGCGCCCGCCGGCTGTCCTGACGCGCCGGCACGCGCCAGCGCTTCACTGCTGCTCCGTACCCGTCGCTCCGTACGGTCACGGCCGTACGGAGCGGGTGGCTGGTTCGCGGTCGGGCCCGATCGGCATCAACCGTCCCACCCGGCGCAGCCACCCCCGCAGGCACACCGCGGCCCGGGCCCAGCGGATGGACTCTCCCATGCCCTGGTCATCAGTTGTGCAAATCCACTTCCGCTTCCGGCTACCGCCCGTACCCTGATGCTCAACGCCGGTGGGGGCCGGCGTTGATCAGGGGACAGGACAGCGGGGTACGACGCCCGGGGTGGGGTATCAGTCACTGCGCGGCGGCGGCCGGGCGGGCTGGAGCCCGGTCGGGTGGCGCATCCGCGCCCGAGCCGTCCTCCGACACAGGGGGTGTGTCTGTGATCCGTATTCGGGTCCTGGTGGTGGACGACCACCGAATCTTCGCCGAGTCCTTGGCCGCCGCGCTGGCGGCCGAGCCGGACGTCGACGTCGCAGCCGCGGGCAGCGGGCCTGCCGCGTTGCGCTGTCTGGAGCGGGCCGCGGGCGACGGCCGGCCGTTCGACGTCATGCTCGTCGACGGCGATCTGGGGGTGGGCGCGCCCCACCCGCCGGGCGGCCGGGCCCCGGTCGCCCGTGCCGTGCCCGACGAGGGCGAGCACGGAGTGGTCAGCATCCTCGACGGGCTCTCGCTCGTCGCTGGGGTGCGTTCCGGCCAGTCCGGCGTGCACTGCGTGGTCCTCGCGGAGAAGGACGATCCGCACCGAGCGGCCCTCGCGCTCCAGGCCGGCGCCTCCGGCTGGGTCGCCAAGGACTGTTCGCTCCAGCGACTGCTCGCCGTGATCAGGGGCGTGCTGCGGGACGAGACGCACCTGCCGCCCGCGCTCCTCACCGGTGTGCTGCGGGAGCTGACGGCCGCGCGCAAGCACCGCACGGAGAGCGAGCGGCTGGTGGAGTCGCTCACGCCGCGCGAGCGCGAGGTGTTGCGGTGCATGGTGGCGGGGCTGGGGCGCAAGGCGGTCGCCGAGCGCCTGTTCCTGTCGCCGCACACCGTCCGTACGCACATGCAGAACGTGCTCGGAAAGCTCGGCGTGCACTCCACGCTGGCGGCGGTGGCCCTGGCCCGGCGCGCGGGCGTCGGCCCGGTGGACCTAACCGGGGACGTTGTCGAACGGGGCGGTCAGCTGGCGTAGCAGCGCGGCCAACTCGGCCCGCTGCGCACCGGATAGCTCCACGAGGATCGCGCGCTCCTGGGCGAGCAGCCCGGCGAGCGCCCGGTCCGCGCGGTCCCGCCCCTCGGGCGTGAGCCGCACCAGGACGCCGCGTCGGTCCGTGGGGTCCGGCAGCCGCTCCACGAGCCCCCGCTTGGCCAGTCGGTCGATGCGGTTGGTCATGGTGCCCGAGGTCACCAGGGTCTGGGTGAGCAGCTGCCCGGGGGAGAGCTGATAGGGCGCTCCGGCGCGGCGCAGCGACGTGAGCACGTCGAACTCCCACGGCTCCAGGTCGTGCTCGGAGAAGGCGATGCGGCGCGCCCGATCCAGGTGTCGGGCCAGCCGGGAAACCCGGCTGAGCACTTCCAGCGGTTCCACGTCGAGGTCGGGGCGCTCACGGCGCCACGCCGCGACCAGTCGATCGACCTCGTCCTCCATGACGATCAGTGTAGAGGGTCTGTCGACATGAAGTCTCTTGACGTCAAGAGATATTTCGCGTGAGTCTTGGGCATGGACGGGCCGGACCCGTTCCGTTTCGGCCAATCGCTCATGCTAGGGGGCACGAACATGCCAACTGCACCCATCTGGGATCCCCATCAGTACCTGCGCCACTCGGGTCATCGGACCCGTCCTTTCCTGGATCTGCTAGGACGCATTCCGGACCTGCCGACGACCGGCGGGCGCGCGCCGCGCATAGCCGACATCGGTTGCGGCCCGGGCAACGTCACCGCGCTGCTCGCCGAGCGCTGGCCCGACGCCCGGATCACCGGCTACGACAATTCGCCGGACATGCTCGACCGGGCGGAGAAGGACCACGCCGGCGCCACCAGCGGAGGCGGCTGGCTGGACTTCCGCGCCGCCGACGCCGCGCACTGGACGCCCGACGAACCGTACGACCTGATCGTCTCCAACGCCGCCCTCCAGTGGGTTCCCAACCATCCGGAGTCCTTCGCCTGCTGGATCGACGGCCTCAACCCCGGCGGCACCCTCGCCTTCCAGGTGCCCGGCAACTACACCGCACCCAGCCACGCCCTCCTCGGCACCCTGTGCGGGCTGCCGCAGTGGCGCCGGCGCCTCGGCGGCCGGGGGCACGATTACACCTACGTCCTGGACCCCGCCGACTACCTGATGCGCCTGACCGACCTGGGGTGCGCCACCGACACCTGGGAGACCACCTACTTCCAACTGCTCTCCGGCGACGACCCGGTGCTCGACTGGGTCAAGGGCACCGCGCTGCGGCCGATCCTGACCGAACTCGGCGAGGACGCCGGGGCCGTTGACGAATTCCTCGACCAGTACCGCGCCCTGCTGCGCGACGCCTATCCGCCGGGCCCGCACGGCACGGTCTTCCCCTTCCGCCGCGTTTTCGCGGTGGCCCGCAAGCCGACGACCTAACCGCGCCGAGCGACGCGGCCTCGCCGTGCGGCGGGCCGTGTTGCGGCGTCTGCGGCCCGTCTGTGGCTTGTCGCGCAGTTCCCCGCGCCCCTAAAGACCCTCGTCCCGCAGATGGGCGACGGGGGCAGCGAAACAGGGGCGCGGGGAACTGCGCGAGCAACCCACCACCGGCCGGTGGAGACCAGCGCAGCCGCAGGGCCACGGCGGGTATGTCAGGTGGCGTTCCACCAGGTCGCAGAGGTTATCGCACCCGCAGAGAAGGGTGTCAGTTCTTGCGGTGGCCTATCAGTCTCGGCTTCTGCTCCAGGCCGTCCAGGCCGTGCCAGGCCAGGTTCACCAGGTGCGCCGCGACCTCCGCCTTCTTCGGGCGGCGGGCGTCCAGCCACCACTGGCCCGTCAGCGCGACCATGCCCACCAGCGCCTGCGCGTACAGCGGCGCCAGCTTGGGATCGAAGCCCCGGTTCTTGAACTCCATGCCGAGGATGTCCTCGACCTGCGTGGCGATGTCGCTGATCAGCGAGGCGAACGTGCCCGTCGACTGGGCCACCGGAGAGTCCCGCACCAGGATCCGGAAGCCGTCGGTGTACCGCTCGATGTAGTCGAGCAGGGCGAACGCGGCCTGCTCCAGCAGCTCCCGCGGGTGCCCGGCGGTCAGCGCGCCCGTCACCATGTCCAGCAGTTGGCGCATCTCCCGGTCGACCACGACCGCGTACAGCCCCTCCTTGCCGCCGAAGTGCTCGTACACCACCGGCTTGGAGACGCCGGCCTTCGCGGCGATCTCCTCCACCGACGTGCCCTCGAAGCCCTTGTCCGCGAAGAGGGCCCGGCCGATGTCCAGCAGCTGCTCGCGGCGCTCCGCGCCCGTCATCCGCACCCGGCGCGTACGCCGCCCCGATGACCTGGTCTTCTCCGTGCTACTGCTGCTGCCGTCCGTCGCCACGTCGTCCATCATGCCGTGTCGGTGGCTCCGACGGGTCGTCGGTCCGCGTCCCGCTTGGCGTCGATGCGCTCCTCGCTCGGCCAGCGGACGTCGTACGCCCACCCCAGCTTCTCGAACCAGCGGATCAGCCGCGCACTGGAATCGACCTGTCCGCGCAGTACGCCGTGGCGGGCGGAGGTCGGGTCCGCGTGGTGCAGGTTGTGCCAGGACTCGCCGCAGGACAGCACCGCCAGCCACCACACGTTCCCCGAACGATCACGTGATCGGAACGGCCGCTTGCCCACCGCGTGGCAGATCGAGTTGATCGACCACGTCACGTGGTGCAGCAGCGCCACCCGCACCAGCGAACCCCAGAAGAACGCGGTGAACGCGCCCCACCACGACATCGTCACCAGACCGCCGACGAGGGCGGGGAAGAGCAGCGAGAGCGCGGTGTAGAAGACGAAGTGGCGCGAGATCCGCCGCACGTCCGGGTCCTTCACCAGATCCGGCGCGTACTTGTGCTGCGGCGTCTGCTCCACGTTGAACATCCAGCCCACATGCGCCCACCACAGGCCCTTCAGCAGCGCGGGCACGCTCTCCCCGTACCGCCACGGCGAGTGCGGGTCGCCCTCCGCGTCCGAGAACTTGTGGTGCTTGCGGTGGTCGGCCACCCAGCGCACCACCGGGCCCTCGACGGCGAGGGAGCCGGCGATCGCCAGCGCGATCCGCAGCGGGCGCTTGGCCTTGAAGGAGCCGTGGGTGAAGTAGCGGTGGAAGCCGACCGTGATGCCGTGGCAGCCGATGAAGTACATCGCGACCAGCAGGCCGAGGTCCAGCCAGCTCACCCCCCAGCCCCAGGCCAGCGGCACCGCGGCGACCAGGGCGAGGAAGGGGACCGCGATGAAGAGCAGCAGGGTGATCTGCTCGATCGAACGCTTGTCGTCCCCGCCGAGGGTGGCGGAGCCGGCGGACGCGGCTCCCGCGGCGCCGGCCGCCGCCGCTCTCCCCTCGGCGCTCCCTTCTGCGGTCCCGTCCGCAGCCGCGTCCGGGACGTCGTCGAGGAGGTCGGGGCTTGTCGTCATGGAAGGTCCCCTGGGGGGTGTGAGATGGGGTGGAAGATCCACATACCTGCCGTACTACGGATGCGTAACCTACGGCAACGTAAGTATGGCAGCGCGCAGCGGCGCGGCAAGAGCCCCTCCAGACGGCGCCAGCCGGCGGACACCTATCCTGGAACGTGCCGGACAGCGCGGTCCGCCGACTCCAGTACCCCTCCAGACGTGCTCAAACACCGCAAGGAGCAGCACCTGTGAGCAGTGCCGACCAGACACCCACGGCCAGCGCCGAACTCCGGGCAGACATCCGCCGACTGGGCGACCTCCTGGGCGAGACCATCGTCCGTCAGGAGGGCGAAGAACTGCTGGACCTCGTAGAGCGCGTCCGCGCCCTGACCCGCAGCGACGGGGAGGCGGCGGCGCAGTTGTTGGGCGACACCGACCTGGAGACCGCGGCCAAGCTGGTACGCGCGTTCTCCACCTACTTCCACCTCGCCAACGTCACCGAACAGGTGCACCGCGGCAAGGAGATGCGCGAGCGGCGCGCCGCCGAGGGCGGTCTGCTGGCCCGCACCGCGGACCTCCTCAAGGACGCCGACCCCGAGCACCTGCGCCAGACCGTCGGCAATCTGAACGTGCGCCCCGTCTTCACCGCCCACCCCACCGAGGCGGCCCGCCGCTCCGTCCTCAACAAGCTGCGCCGCATCGCCGAACTGCTGGACCGCGACCCGGCCGGCGGCGCCGGCAGCGCCGACCGCCGCCGCTGCGACCTGCGGCTCGCGGAGAACATCGACCTCATCTGGCAGACCGACGAGCTGCGGGTGGTCCGCCCCGAGCCCGCCGACGAGGCCCGCAACGCCATCTACTACCTCGACGAACTGCACGCCGGCGCCGTCGGGGACGTCCTGGAGGACCTCGCGGCCGAGCTGGAGCGGGTCGGCGTCCCGCTGCCCGCCGGCACCCGCCCGCTGACCTTCGGCACCTGGATCGGCGGCGACCGCGACGGCAACCCGAACGTGACCCCGGACGTCACCTGGGAGGTGCTGATCCTCCAGCACGAGCACGGCATCACCGACGCGCTCGAACTCGTCGACTCGCTGCGCGGACTGCTGTCGAACTCGATCCGCTACACCGGCGCCACCGACGAGCTGCTGGCCTCCCTGGAGGCCGACCTGGCGGCGCTGCCCGAGATCAGCCCCCGCTACAAGCGGCTGAACGCGGAGGAGCCGTACCGGCTGAAGGCCACCTGCGTCCAGCAGAAGCTGCACAACACCCGGGCGCGGCTGGCGAACGGCACCAAGCACGAGCCCGGCCGCGACTACCTCGGCACCACCCAGCTGCTGGCCGACCTCACCCTGATCCAGTCGTCGCTGCGCGCGCACCGCGGCGGGCTCTTCGCCGACGGCCGCCTGGAGCGCACGATCCGCACGCTCTCCGCGTTCGGCCTCCAGCTCGCCACCATGGACGTGCGCGAGCACGCCGACGCGCACCACCACGCGCTCGGCCAGCTCTTCGACCGGCTCGGTGAGGAGTCCTGGCGGTACGCGGACATGCCGCGCGAGTACCGGCAGAAGCTGCTGGCCAAGGAGCTGCGCTCGCGCCGGCCGCTGGCGCCCACGCCCGCGCCGCTGGACGCCGCCGGCCAGAAGACCCTCGGCGTCTTCCACACCGTCAAGCAGGCGTTCGAACGGTTCGGGCCCGAGGTCATCGAGTCGTACATCATCTCGATGTGCCAGGGCGCGGACGACGTCTTCGCCGCGGCCGTCCTCGCCCGCGAGGCCGGCCTGCTCGATCTGCACGGCGGCTGGGCGAAGATCGGGATCGTGCCGCTGCTGGAGACCACGGACGAGCTGCGCGCGGCCGACGTCATCCTGGACGACATGCTCTCCGACCCGTCCTACCGACGGCTCGTCTCGCTCCGCGGCGACGTGCAGGAAGTCATGCTCGGCTACTCGGACTCGTCGAAGTTCGGCGGCATCACCACCTCCCAGTGGGAGATCCACCGGGCGCAGCGGCGGCTGCGCGACGTGGCGCACCGGCACGGCGTGCGGCTGCGGCTCTTCCACGGCCGCGGCGGCACCGTCGGCCGCGGCGGCGGCCCCACCGCGGACGCGATCCTGGCGCAGCCCTGGGGCACGCTGGAGGGCGAGATCAAGGTGACCGAGCAGGGCGAGGTCATCTCCGACAAGTACCTCATCCCCTCGCTGGCCAGGGAGAACCTGGAGCTGACGGTCGCCGCCACGCTCCAGGCGTCCGCGCTGCACACCGCGCCCCGGCAGTCCGTGGAGGCGCTGGCCCGCTGGGACGCGGCGATGGACACGGTCTCGGACGCGGCGCACGCGGCGTACCGGCGGCTGGTGGAGGACCCGGACCTGCCGGCGTACTTCTTCGCCTCCACCCCGGTGGACCAGCTCGCGGAGCTGCACCTGGGCTCGCGGCCGTCCCGCCGCCCGGACTCGGGCGCGGGCCTCGACGGGCTGCGGGCCATCCCGTGGGTCTTCGGCTGGACCCAGTCGCGGCAGATCGTGCCCGGCTGGTTCGGCGTGGGCTCCGGCCTCAAGGCGCTGCGGGAGGCCGGCCTGGACACCGTGCTGGAGGAGATGCACGAGCACTGGCACTTCTTCCGCAACTTCCTGGCGAACGTGGAGATGACGCTCGCCAAGACGGACCTGCGGATCGCCCGGCACTACGTGGACACGCTGGTGCCGCAGGAGCTCAAGCACGTGTTCGCCACGATCGAGGCGGAGCACGAGCTGACGGTCAGCGAGGTCCTGAAGATCACCGGCGGCGAGCGCCTGCTCGACCCCAACCCGGTGCTCCAGCAGACCTTTGCGATCCGTGACGCGTACCTGGACCCGATCTCCTACCTCCAGGTCTCCCTGCTGGCCCGCCAGCGTGCAGCCGCCGAGCGCAACGAGGAGCCGGACCCCCTGCTCGCCCGCGCCCTGCTGCTGACGGTCAACGGCGTGGCGGCGGGCCTGCGCAACACGGGCTGACGTCGAACGGCCGCCGGCCCCGCCGCTGGACGTCAGCGACGGGGCCGGCGGACCCTTCGTCCTTCTTGCGCGCTCAGGAGTTGTACGCGCTCTGGGCGCGTTCCAGGCCCTCCGAGACCAGGCTCTCCACCGCGTCCGCCGCGCGGTCCACGAAGTAGGAGAGTTCCTTGCGTTCGGCGGCGGAGAAGTCCTTCAGGACGAAGTCGGCGACCTGCATCCGGCCGGGCGGGCGGCCGATGCCGAAGCGCACCCGGTGGTAGTCGCTGCCCAGGGACTTGGTGATGGACTTCAGGCCGTTGTGGCCGTTGTCGCCGCCGCCCAGTTTGAGCCGCAGGGTGCCGTAGTCGATGTCGAGTTCGTCGTGGACGGCGACCACGTGCGCGGTGGGGACCTTGTAGAAGTCCCGCAGCGCGGTCACCGGGCCGCCGGAGAGGTTCATGTACGACGTCGGCTTCACGAGCACCACGCGTCGGCTCGCCGGTCCCGGCGGGCCGATGCGGGCCTCCAGGACCTGTGCCTGGGCCTTCTGGGCGCGCTTGAACGTACCGCCGATGCGTTCCGCGAGCAGGTCGGCGACCATGAAGCCCACGTTGTGGCGGTTCGCCGCGTAGCCGGGCCCGGGGTTGCCGAGGCCCACGACCAGCCAGGGCGCAGCGGGATCGGTGGTCGCGGGGGTCGTCATCTGCGGATCGTCTCCATCTGGAAAGGGGAGCGCCGCCCGCGCCCCGGGCGGGGGCACGAGCGGCGACCTGTCACGAACGACGGGGCGTGATCACGCCTCGGCGGCGGCTTCGCCCTCGCCCTCGGTCTCGGCGGCGGGCTCCTCGGCCTGCGCGGCCAGGACCTGGAGGACGACCGCGTCCTCGTCGACGGCCAGGGTCACGCCGGACGGCAGCGCGATGTCCTTGGCGAGGATGGAGGCACCGGCCTCCAGGCCCGCGACGGAGACGGTGACGCCCTCGGGGATGTGGGTGGCCTCGGCCTCGACCGGCAGCGCGTTCAGGACGTGCTCCAGCAGGTAGCCACCGGGGGCCAGCTCGCCCTCGGCGGTGACCGGGATCTCGACGGTGACCTTCTCGCCGCGCTTGACCAGGAGCAGGTCGACGTGCTCCAGGAAGCCCTTCAGCGGGTCGCGCTGGACGGCCTTCGGGATGGCCAGCTCGTTCTTGCCGTCGATGTCCAGGGAGAGCAGGACGTTCGGCGTGCGCAGCGCCAGCAGCAGCTCGTGGCCCGGCAGGGTCAGGTGGACCGGGTCGGTGCCGTGGCCGTACAGAACGCCGGGGACCCTGTGGTCGCGGCGGACGCGGCGGGCGGCGCCCTTGCCGAACTCGGTGCGGAGGCTCGCGGAGAGCTTCACCTCGGACATGTGCACTCCTCGTACAACAGACGGATGTCGGGGTCACCCGGCCATGACTGGCCTGCTACGCCTGATGCGAAGAGCGCGTCGATAACGGACCGCCGCACACGCGGTGCGGCCTCCCTCGCCGAGCAACCCCAGCAGTCTACGCGAAAGGGCCGTGACCGCCGAAAACGGCAGGTCACGGCCCTTTCTTAGCTGGGGTACGGGTTACGCCTGCTCCTCGAAGAGGCTGGTCACCGAGCCGTCCTCGAAGACCTCGCGCACCGCGCGGGCGATCGTCGGCGCCATCGACAGCACCGTGATCTTGTCGAGCTCCAGGTCGCCGGGGGTCGGCAGGGTGTTGGTGAGGACGAACTCGCTCACCTTCGAGTTCTTCAGGCGGTCCGCGGCCGGGCCGGAGAGCACGCCGTGCGTGGCGGTGACGATGACGTCCTCCGCACCGTTGGCGAACAGCGCGTCCGCCGCGGCGCAGATGGTGCCGCCGGTGTCGATCATGTCGTCGACCAGGACGCAGACCCGGCCCTCGACGTTGCCGACGACCTCGTGGACGGTCACCTGGTTGGCGACGTCCTTGTCGCGACGCTTGTGGACGATCGCCAGCGGCGCGCCGAGCCGGTCGCACCAGCGGTCGGCGACCCGGACGCGGCCGGCGTCGGGGGAGACCACCGTCAGCTTGGCCGGGTCCACCTTCGCGGCCACGTAGTCCGCGAGGACCGGCAGCGCGAAGAGGTGGTCCACCGGGCCGTCGAAGAAGCCCTGGATCTGGTCGGTGTGCAGGTCCACCGTGAGGATGCGGTCCGCGCCCGCCGTCTTCATCAGATCGGCGATCAGCCGCGCGGAGATCGGCTCGCGCCCGCGGTGCTTCTTGTCCTGGCGGGCGTACCCGTAGAACGGCACGATCACGGTGATGCTGCGCGCGGAGGCCCGCTTCAGCGCATCGATCATGATCAGCTGTTCCATGACCCACTTGTTGATGGGGGCCGTGTGGCTCTGCATCAGGAAGCAGTCCGCACCGCGCGCGGACTCCTGGAAGCGGACGTAGATCTCGCCGTTGGCGAAGTCGAATGCCTTGGTCGGCACCAGGCCGACACCCAGTTGATGCGCGACTTCCTCGGCCAGCTCGGGGTGGGCGCGGCCGGAGAAGAGCATCAGTTTCTTCTCGCCGGTCGTCTTGATCCCGGTCACAGCACTGTCTCCTCAGAGGGTGTTCTCTGGCCGCGGACAGGGGCGATCGCGGGCCAGCCGAATGTGTGCACGTATCACGGTACGCCCAGTTCGGCGCACCTGTTTCCGGTCAGTTCTCGTCAGAGGTCCTCGGGGGTCTTCTCGGCAGCAGCCGCCGCAGCCTGTGCCGCGGCGCTGCCGGGGCGCTTGCGGGCCACCCAACCCTCGATATTCCTTTGCTGGCCACGGGCGACGGCCAGCGACCCGGCGGGGACGTCCTTGGTGATCACGGATCCCGCCGCCGTGTAGGCGCCGTCCCCGACCGTGACGGGAGCCACAAACATGTTGTCCGACCCCGTCTTGCAGTGGGAGCCGATCGTGGTGTGGTGCTTGGCCTCGCCGTCGTAGTTCACGAAGACGCTGGCCGCGCCGATGTTGCTGAAGTCGCCGATCGTGGCGTCGCCGACGTACGACAGGTGGGGCACCTTGGTGCCCTCGCCGATGGACGCGTTCTTCATCTCCACGTACGTCCCGGCCTTGGACTTAGTGCCGAGCCGGGTACCGGGGCGCAGATACGCGTACGGGCCGACCGACGCCTCGGCGCCGATCTCCGCACGGTCCGCGACCGTGTTGTCCACCCGGGCGCCGGCGCCCACGGCGGTGTCCTTGAGGCGGGTGTTGGGACCCACTTCCGAACCTTCCCCAAGATGGGTGACCCCCAGCAGCTGGGTACCGGGGTGGACCACTGCGTCTGGCTCGAAAGTGACGGTGACGTCGACGAGGACGGACGTCGGGTCCACCACCGTGACGCCGGCCAGCATCGCCTGCTCCAGGAGTCGTTGGTTCAGCAGTCGGCGGGCCTCGGCGAGCTGTACGCGGTTGTTGATGCCCAGGATCTCCCGGTGATCGCCCGCCACGGACGCGCCCACGCGGTGCCCCGCCTCCCGCAGGATGCCCAGGACGTCGGTGAGGTACTCCTCGCCCTGGCTGTTGTCCGTGCGGACCTTGCCCAGCGCGTCCGCCAGCAGCTGCCCGTCGAAGGCGAACACCCCGGAGTTGATCTCCCGGACCGCCCGCTGCTCCGCCGTGGCGTCCTTGTGCTCCACGATCGCGGTCACCGCGCCGGTGGCCGCGTCGCGCACGATCCGCCCGTAGCCGGTGGCGTCCGGCACCTCGGCCGTCAGAACCGTCACCGCGTTCCCGTCGGCGGCGTGGGTCTCGGCGAGGGCGGTCAGCGTGGCGCCGGACAGCAGCGGGGTGTCGCCGCAGACCACCACGACCGTGCCCGAAACGCTCTGCCCCAGCTCCTCCAGCGCGATGCGCACCGCGTGCCCGGTGCCGTTCTGCTCGGCCTGGAAGGCGGTGCGGGTACCGGCGTATCGATCCGCCAGATGGGCTCCGACCTGCTCGGCGGCGTGGCCCACGACCACGACCAGGTGCTCCGGGTCCAGCTCGCGCGCCGCACTGACGACGTGTCCGACGAGGGATCGCCCGCAGATTTCATGCAGGACCTTGGGGGTCTTCGACTTCATGCGGGTGCCCTCACCCGCTGCGAGGACGACGACGGCTGCCGGGCGGTTGGCGCTCACGGGAATGCCCTTCGGCTTCGAGTGGTGGACATCCGAAGGATACCCAGGGCTCCTACCAGCGAAATGAGGGCGGGTCCGGACCGTCGCTGGTCAGGACCCGCCCTCGCGGTGCTCCCAGGGAAGGAATCGAACCCTCATTCAATGGACCAAAACCATTTGTCCTGCCATTAGACGACCTGGGAAGGCCGCTCGTGGTGACGCGGATCTCATGACCGCGGATCACCGGAGCAGCCCCTACTATGCCGTACCGCCCGCCCCCGCCGCGACGGTGTTGGCTTGAGAGGCCGTACAGAAGCGCGAATCTCCGACGAAACTGCTGGGAATTTCGGTATGGGGCGCCCGTAGGCTGGAGGACATGACCACAACGGGGGCACACCAGGACGCCACGGGCGACACCACCCGTACCTGGCTGTGGTGGGGACGGCGGCGGAGCGTCGCGCTGGACGTGGGGATCGGCCTCGTGTCCGCCGTCGAGTGCGCCGTCGAAGGGGTGCACTTCGCGGGGCGCACCGGCTCCCCGACCGCCCTCGCGGTGGTCTTCGGCCTCCTCGTCGGCTCCGTGCTGACCGTACGGCGCCGCTGGCCGATCGCGGTCGTCCTGGTCGCCGTCGCGATCACCCCCGCACAGATGGGGTACCTGCTGACCGTCGTCGGCCTCTACACGCTGGCCGCGTCCGACGTGCCGCGGCGGATCATCGGCACGCTCACCGGCATGTCCCTGGTGGCCACCCTGGTCGTGGTCTACGTGGAGATGGAGAAGGACATGCGGGACGTGCCCCGGGAGGAGTACGTCGACCCGGGCGCCTGGTTCATCCCCACGATGTCGATCTTCGTCGCGGTGGCGATGACGCTGCCGCCGATCCTCTTCGGCCTCTACATCGGCGCGCGGCGCCGGCTCATGGAGAGCCTGCGCGAGCGCGCCGACAGCCTGGAACAGGAGCTCTCGCTGCTCGCCGACCGGGCGGAGGAGCGGGCCGAGTGGGCGCGCACCGAGGAGCGCACCCGGATCGCCCGCGAGATGCACGACGTGGTGGCGCACCGCGTCAGCCTGATGGTGGTGCACGCCGCGGCGCTCCAGGCGGTCGCGCTCAAGGACCCCCAGAAGGCCGTGAAGAACGCGGCGCTCGTCGGCGACATGGGCCGCCAGGCGCTGACGGAGCTGCGCGAGATGCTGGGCGTGCTGCGCGCGGGCGCGGAGGAGGAGCGCAAGAAGGCGGTGCCGCTGGCCGCGGTGGGCGCGGCTGCGGCTGCGGCTGCTGCGGCGGCGGCCGGCGTGGGGGACGGCGCCGGGAGCGCGTCCATCGCGGACGTCGAGGTGCTCGTCGGGCAGTCCCGGCAGGCGGGGATGGTCGTCGAGTTCGCCGTCCACGGCGAGGTGCGGGTGTACGCGCCGGAGGTCGAGCAGACCGCGTTCCGGGTCGTCCAGGAGGCGCTGACGAACGTGCACAAGCACGCGGCGGGCGCGAAGGTCCTGGTGCGGCTGGCGCACCGCGACGCGGAGGTCGCGATGCAGGTGGAGAACGGCGCGCCGGACGCGGCGGACGGCGGGGCGCACGCCCCGGACCTACCGAGCGGGGGCAACGGCCTGGTGGGCATGCGGGAACGGGTGCTGGCGCTGGGCGGGGTGTTCGTGTCGGGGCCGACGGACGCGGGCGGCTTCCGCGTCTCGGCGGTTCTCCCGGCGAAGTAGCCTCCCGGCGGGAAGCCCCACCGCCTGCGGCGACCTCGCGCTGCTGCCCTGCCCCGCGCGGCCGTGCCCGCGTCTGCCGGGGGCGCTCCGGGCCCCTCACCCTGTCCGCCGTTGCACCGCGAACGCGCCGGCCTCTGCGGCCCGGTGGTCGGTTGCTCGCGCAGTTCCTCGCGCCCCTGGGCGTGCTCGCCGTTGCACCGCGAGTGCGTTGGCCTCTGTGCCCCGGTGGTGGGCTTGTCGCGCAGTTCCCCGCGCCTCTGACGTCCCCGCCGTAATCCTGCACGAAGGATCAGTCACTGCGGGCCGTGGGTGCTCCTCGCGCAGTTCCGCCCCCTACGCCCAGAGGGCGTGGGGGGACCCCCAGCGCCCCTGGGCATGCCCGCCGTAGCCCTACCAGAACGTTGGCCCCCGCGCCCCGGTGGTGGGCTGTTCGCGCAGTTCCCCGCGCCCCTGATTCGCTGCCCCCGCCACTTGTCTGCGGGCTGAGGGCACGGGGTTTAGGGGCGCGGGGAACTGCGCGAGAACCACGCACGGTCCGCAGAGGCCAGCGCGCTCGCGGTGCAGCGGTGAGCACGCCCAAGGGGCGCGAGGGAGGGCGCGCTCGCGGGGAGCGCTAGGCCGTGTCTGACGAATCCCGTCTGGGCCGCGGCACCCGGCACGCACACTCGCTGCGTTGTCGGGATCTTCCTGGTACGTCCAGTACGAGGAAGACCCTCCGCCTTGCGATTGCACGCACCGGATGCCGCGGCCCCCGCCCTCAGGGGCGGACGACGCTATTTGTCAGACACGACCTAGCTAGCTCGGGAGGGTGAGGCGTTGGGGCTGGTGGCCCAGCAGGAGCAGGGTCAGCGCGCGGTCCACGTCCGCGCCCAAGTACCAGTCGCCCGTGTGGTCCACGCTGTACACCCGCCCCTCCGCGTCGATCGCCAGCACCGCCTGGTCCTCCCCCTCCGCGCCGAGCGGGGCGAGCTCCGTGTCCAGCGCGCGACCCAGGTCCGACAGCGTGCGCGCGAGGTGGAGCCCGTACAGCGGGTCCATGCGTATCTCCGGCGGCGGCGCGGTCTGCCGGCCCGGCCCGAGCGCCGGGATCCGCAGGCCGCCGAACTCCGCCCACGCCTCCACCGCGGCAGGGAAGACGGTGTGCCGGTGGCCGGCCGGTGAGGCGTAGGCGCGCAGGGCGTCCGCCCAGTGCTCGGCGAGCTTGATGTCCCAGCGCCCGGGCTGCCAGCCCGCCTCCCGTAGCGCCGCGTCGACGCCGACCGGGAAGCGCGTGGTGCTGTGGTTGCCGGGGGAGCTGTTGGGACGTCTGGGATCGCTGGGGTTCGTCAGGTCCTCGGACATGGTGGGCGGGTCAGCCGTTCTCGGGTGCGGTGGGGTCCACGGCTCGTACGCCGAAGTGGTCGAGCATCGCCGTGCAGGAGCGGCACGGCGGCGCGTAGGTGCCGTGCAGCGGATCGCCGTCCTCCCTGATCCGGCGCGCCGTCACCTTCGCCTGCTTGAGCGCGCGTTTGGCCTCGCTGTACGTCAGCGGCTTGCGCTGGGCGCGCTTGGAGCGCTTGCCGTCCGCCGTCGACAGCTGCCGCGACAGCAGGATCGCCTCCGGGCAGCGCCCGGTGAACCGCTCCCGCTGCGCGCTGGTGAGGGTGTCCAGGAAGTCCTGGACGAGCGGGTGGAGCACCGGCGCCCGGTCGCCCTTCGCCGCGGTCGACGTCAGCGTCTGCCCGCGCACGGAGAGCGCCGCGGCGACCGTGGGCAGGATGCCGTCGCGGCGGTGGTGCAGCGCGGGTGCGCGCGTCCCCTCGTCACTGCTCCAGCTGAGACGAGGATCACCCGTGTCGCTCTTGGTATTCGGTTGCGCTGTGTGCATGGCGCGGTGGTCCCTCCCGTGCGCTCCCCCCGAGCAACGAACAGCCTGCCAAACGCCGTGCTGCGTGGGGAAGCTGGGGCGATGAAACGTGTCTGCCCGTGGCCGTTCGGTCACTCGGATGTGACGCGCCGTGACGGTCGACGGCGGCCCTTCGAGCACGGGCGACGCCCGTGTGCCCACCCGCATAGGCTGTCCCGAACATTCGGAAGCCAGCAGGGGGCATAACCCATGACGACAGGTCGGCCAGGGCCGGGAGCCGCGCCTCCCGGCCCCGGAGCCCAGGAACCCGCCGCGGTGCCCGACGCGCCGCCGAACGCGGCGTACGCCGGTCAGGTCGTGAACTTCCCGGACCCGGTACGGGCCGCCCGCCACCCCCGCGGGGTGCGCGTGGACGCCGACGGCTACCCGGACTTCTCGCCGTACGCCCGCGCCGCCGCGGAGATCGCCGACCCGCCCGAGGGCTTCGGCATCGACGAACTGCGCCTCACCGACTACGTGTCCGCGAACGCCGCGCTGCACGCCGAGGGCCACGAGCTGTGGGACACCGTGCCCGCCGTCGCCACCCCGCACGGCTGGACCTGGCACCACGTCCCCGGCACCCGCCGTCTCGAACTCGTCCCCGCCGAGGTCAAGGCGCTGCTGCGGCACCACGGCGGACTCGCCACCGCCGGCGTCGACCAGAACAAGCGCGGCACCCGCCCCCTCCAGGAGACCCGGCCCGCGCACTTCGGCCTGCCGCGCCGCGGCGTCGCCGTCAGCGAGCAGCAACTGCTGGGCGTGGAGGAGGACCTGGGCTACCGCCTCCCCGGCGCGTACCGCACCTTCCTCAAGGCCGCCGGCGGCTGCGCCCCGGTCGGCGCCGCGCTCGACGCGGAACTCGGCCTCCTCGTCGACCAGCCGTTCTTCACGGTCCGCGACGAGGCCGCGGTCAACGACCTCGTGTACGCCAACAAGTGCCTGCGCGACCACCTGAGCAAGGACTACCTCGGCGTGGCCTTCCTCCAGGGCGGGCTGCTCGCGGTCAAGGTGCGGGGCGAGGCCGTCGGCTCCGTCTGGTTCTGCCCCTACGACGACGCGCGCGACCGGGACGGCTGGCGGGTCCAGGAGCGGGTGGAGCGGCTGTTGCTGCCCTGCGGCGACGACTTCGACGCGTTCCTCAAGCGGCTCGCGGGCAGTCCGCCGGAGCTGGAGACGGTGGCCGGGCTGATGGTGGACGGCGGTTTCGCGCGGGCCGTGCCCGTGTCCGCGGCCGACGCGTCCGGTGCGGCCCGGGTGTTCGACGGATCGGATGGGGAGTGACGCTCCGATGGTGACCTTCGCGCAGGCGCAGGAGCGCGCGGAAGAGTGGGTCAACGGCGACGTGCCGGCGTACCAGCACCGCGAGGTGCGGGTGCGCGAGTTCGACCTGGGCTTCGTCGTCTGGGCGGAGGACCGCGAGGGCGGCGTCCGCTCCGACGACGGCGCGCAGCGGCTCGTCATCGCCCGCGACAGCGGAGAGGCCACGCTGTGGCCGGCGCTGCCGGTGGGCGAGGTGATCAGGCGGTACGAGGAGGAGTACGGGACGGCCGCGGACGCACCGGCGCCGGCCGCGCCCGAACGGCCCCAGCGCATCGACCTGAACCAGACGTCCTTCCTGATCACGCCGCCGGAGTGGCTCCAGGAGGCGGCGGACCGCAGGTCCGATGCGACGTCCTCGTCCTCCGACGGCTCGACGGGTGACCGCGCCCCGTCAGCCGGTCCTGCAGGTCCTGCCGGTCCTGCTGGTTCCGCTGGCGGAGGGGAGCGGGACGATCCCTTCGCGCCGGTCTCCCCGTCGAACGCGTCCCGGGGCGGCGGCTCGTGGCCCACGCCGAGCCATGGCGCTCCGGCCGCGGGCGGGGGCGCGGACGACGGGTCCGTACCGCTGCCGGCGACCGTGTTCGAGCCGCCGTCGGACGGGGCGGACGCCGACGGGACGAGTGCGGAGCTGCCCACCGCGTACATGTCGGGCGGCAGCCAACTGCCGCCGACGGCGGTCGAGCGTCCGTTGCAGCCGGGACAGGACGTGTCCTCCGACGGGACGTCGGGTGGCGCCGGGCCGTCGAGCGGGGCCGGTGTGCCCGTGGGGGCCACGCCGCCGCCGTCCGTACCGCGTACGCCGCCCTCCGTGCCGGCGACGCCCCCGCCCGTCGGTGCCACGCCGCCGCCCGCTCCCTCGGCTCCCTCGTCTTCCGCGTCTTCCTCGGTTCCTTCTCCGACGGGGCCGGGTGCGCCCGGTGCGCCCGCGGCCGGCTATCTGCCGACGCAACTCGTCTCCCAGGTCGGCCCGGACACCCCGCCGCCGCCCGGACCGCCCGCGCCTCCCGGGCCCTCGGCCACGCCGCCGCCGTCGCCGTCGCACCCGTCGTCCGGCGGGGGAGTGCACCACGCGGCGACCATGCTCGCCGGCCCCAACCCGTTGGGCCCCGGTGCACCCCCGCCTCCGGGGCCTCCGGGACCTCCCGGGCCCCCTGGACCGCCCGGTCCGCCGCGCCCTCCGGGGCCGCCTCCCGCACCCGGTGCCACGCCGCCGCCCGGCCCGCCTCCGCCCATACCCGGCCCGCCCGGTCCGCCGGGTGTGCCTGGGACTCCGGGGGCTCCCGGTGCTTCTGGTGCTTCTGGTGCGTACGGCTATCCGCAGCAGCCGACCCGGCCCACGGTCGGCCCCGGCTATCAGGCCGTGCTGCGCTACCGCGCGCCCGACGGCTCCGAGGCCCAGCTCATCCGCCGCAGCGCCCCCGGCACCCCGCACCCCGAGTGGCAGATCCTGCACGAGCTGCGGGCGCTGAACGTGCCCCCTTCGCAGGTGCTTGAGCTGCACACGGAGCTGGAGTCCTGCGAGCTGCCCGGCGGTTACTGCGCCCGGATGATCCGCGAGACCTGGCCGCAGGCGCGGATCACCAGCATCGCCCCGTACGGCAAGGACCACGCCGGCCGGCAGCAGGGCATGCAGCAGCTGATCACCCACCAGGGCGAGCTGCACCAGGTCGCGGACGGCCCGGCGCGTCCGGCGCCGGTGCGCGCCCCGCTGCCGCAGGTGCAGCCGGCGCCCGCGGTGCCGCCGCAGGGCCTGGCGCAGGAGCTGGCGAACGCCTTCGGCCCGCACGGCGTCAGCCGGTTCGACCAGCGGGCGGTGTCGCGCCAGGGCGTGCCGGAGGTCGTGGCCACGACCCTCGTGTACGCGGGCGTGCCGATCGACTTCAACCCGTTCTTCTGGGCGCAGCCGGCCCAGCCCGTCATCCCGACGCTGGCCGAACTGGCGCTCCAGCGGCAGGTGCAGCCGGCCGCGGACGCCTCCTCGTACCTGGTCGTCGGCAATGACTTCGGCCGGGCGATCTGCGTGCAGTACGGCACGGCGAACATCGTCGCCGTGCCGGTGGAGGCGCCGGCGGACGGCCGGCCAGTGGCGCCGCAGTTCGTGAACTCGGGGCTGCCCGAGTTCGTGCGCTGCATGGCGCTGCTGGGGAACATGTGGCGGCTGCGGTACGGGCTCAACCCGGAGCAGGCGGGCCGTTGGACGGTCGACTTCCAGGCGTACCTGGCCGCGCTCGACCCGGCGGCGCTGGCGTCCCCGGAGAGCTGGTGGTCGGTGCTGCTGGAACAGATGTGGGACGGGTTGCTGTAGGGGGCTTCTTATGGATCAGGCTGGATGAGGGTGGGGGTCCCTCCCACGCCCTCCGGGCGTAGGGGGAGGGAGTCGAAGCGGTGGGGG
The DNA here is from genome assembly GCF_040643215.1 of Streptomyces sp. NPDC047315. Taxonomy (NCBI): domain Bacteria; kingdom Bacillati; phylum Actinomycetota; class Actinomycetes; order Kitasatosporales; family Streptomycetaceae; genus Streptomyces; species Streptomyces sp. NPDC047315. The sequence goes on from NZ_JBEYTZ010000003.1 coordinate 178,679, forward strand.
CACCTCCCGTGCCCGCAGGGCACAGGGGGCCTTCGGCGACCGACGACAACGCGGAGAGGCATGGTGCCAGGGCACGCGAGCCCAGCAAGATCCATCAGAAGCCCCCTAGTGCTCGGGTAGGGCCCGCGCACGGCGGCACGGGAGGGGCGTTCGGTCCGCGAGGGACCGGGCGCCCCTCCTCCGTTTGCCTTCGATACCGAACTCCTTCGTACTCTTTCGGGTTCTCCTGCCGAGTGTCGTTTTATGACCGCTTCGTTTGGATCCTGGATGATATGCGCACTATCGCGTCATGTGTTATCGGGAGCCGAAGGGGTTCGCAGGATGAGTACCGTCTCCGCACCGTCGTCGCCCCACGGCCGCAGCGGCCTTGATGGGTTCGACGTCGTACGCCGTGGATACCGCCCGGACCAGGCCGACGCCTACGTGGCGGCGCTCTCGGACGACCGGGACGCCGCCTGGGAGCGCGCCGCCCGCCTCACCGTCCTCGCCAGGCGCATGGAGGCGGAGGCGGCCCGGCTGCGCGAGGTGGTCTCCGGACTCGGTCCCCAGACGTACGAGGCACTGGGCGGCCGGGCCCGCGAGCTACTGGCGCTGTCCTGGGAGGAGGCCGACCACGTGCGCACGGCCGCCCGCGAGGACGCGCAGGCGCGGACCGAAGCGGCCGAGGCGGACGCGCAGCGCCTGCACGACGCCGCCGGGGCACGGGCCGAAGCCGAACGCGCAGCCGCCGACGAGTACGCGCAGCGGCTGCTGTCCCGCGCGCGGGAGCGCGGCGGCGCGGCGCTGATGGAGGCGCGCCGCGAGGCCGCGGACCACCGCGCGGAAGCGCTCGCCGAGTGGAAGGAGACGCGCCTGCGGGCCGAGGACATGCTCGCCGGTCTTGAGGCCGAGCAGTCCGACCGCTGGCAGTCAGCCGAACTCGTCGTCGCCGAGCGGCTGGCCGCCCTGGAGGACCGTTGCGCGGACGCCGCCGCGCGCGCGGAAGCCCTGCTCGCCGACGCCGAGCGGGAGCTGGGGGAGGCGCAGGAGCACGACCGCCGCCTCCAGGAGGACGCCGAGGCACAGGCCGCGGAAGCGCTCGCGGCGGCGCGGGCGGAGGAGGAGCGCACGGCGCGCGAGACGGAACGCATGCTGCGGGAGCACGAGCAGGTGCGCGAAGAGGTGCGGGATCACATGGCGCACGTACGGAACAGCCTGGTGACGCTGACGGCGGGCCGGACCCCGGACGCCCCGACACAGCCGGTCGCGGCGGCGGTGGCGGCGGCCGTCCAGGCCGCCCCTGCGGAGCCCGCGGCGGCACCCGCGCCCGAGGCGCAGACCCCCGCCCCCACCGACCGCGACACGTCCACGTCCTAGGCCGCGCCTCTTCTCGCCTGCCGATGCCTCGGCGTGCGCGATAGCGCCGTGCGGCGAGCTGTACTGCGGCGTCTGCGGCCAGTCTGTGGCTGTTCGCGCAGTTCCCCGCGCCCCTAAAAACCTTCGCCCCAGCCCGCAGACAAATGACGGGGGGAGCAAAACAGGGGCGCGGGGAACTGCGCGCTAAGCCACGGACGGGCTGCGGAGACCAGTGGTCCCGCAGGGAAACGGCGGGTGGGTCTAGGGGCGCGGGGAACTGCGCGACAAGTCCCCACCGGGCTGCAGTGGTGATGACTCCCGCGGGGAAACGGCGAGGCTTTTAGGGGCGCGGGGACCAGCGGTCCCGCAGGGGTACGGCGGCTGTGCCCAGGCGCACGGGGCAGCGCGGGCGGGGGAACCCCGAGACGCGGCTCCACCCGGGGGTGGAGACCCCTAGGGGCATCTCCCTAGAACTGCCCGGGAGACGTTCGTCCCGAGGGACGACGAGCCGACAGGCCCCGACTCCCTACGGTGTTTCTCGCGGGGAAGGTTCGCACGAGTTCGCAGCTACAGGGGCGTTTCCCCCGTACGCGTTCGCCCGGCGGGCGCGTCCCCCGGCTCCGGAACGGGGGGCCGGAGCCGGGGGACACGGGGGCGGACCCCACCGCGGGGTGGGGTAAACCCCCGCCCCAAGACGGTGACCCGCACCAGCGCGCCGACCGGGGCCCCGCAGACAGACTTTTCACGGAGGCGCGAGCAGCAGCTGCCGGCCGCCTTCGAGCGCGACAGTCGAGACCGACATAGGAGATTCACCGTGACAACGGCTACGACCATTCCGCCCCACGGGGCCACCGGAGGGCGCACGGCCGTCGCGGCGCGCGGTCGGCAGATCGTCAAGGCGTACGGCTCGGGCGAGACGCGCGTCGTCGCCCTCGACCACGTCGACGTGGACATCGCCCGCGGGCAGTTCACCGCCATCATGGGCCCGTCCGGCTCGGGCAAGTCGACCCTGATGCACTGCCTCGCCGGGCTCGACACGGTGACCTCCGGTCAGATCTACCTGGACGACACCGAGATCACCGCGCTCAAGGACAAGAAGCTCACCCAGCTCCGCCGGGACCGCATCGGCTTCATCTTCCAGGCGTTCAACCTGCTGCCCACGCTGAACGCCCTGGAGAACATCACGCTCCCCATGGACATCGCCGGCCGCAAGCCCGACGGCGCCTGGCTGAACCGGGTGGTGGAGACCGTCGGCCTCGCCGGGCGGCTCAAGCACCGGCCCACCCAGCTCTCCGGCGGCCAGCAGCAGCGCGTCGCCGTCGCCCGCGCCCTGGCCGCGCAGCCCGCGATCATCTTCGGCGACGAGCCCACCGGAAACCTGGACTCCAGAGCCGGCGCCGAAGTCCTCGGCTTCCTGCGGCGCTCCGTGGACGAGTTGGGACAGACGATCGTCATCGTCACCCACGACCCGGTCGCCGCCGCGTACTCCGACCGCGTCCTGTACCTCGCGGACGGCCGCATCGTCGACGAGATGTACCGGCCCACCGCCGAAGCCGTGCTCGACCGCATGAAGGACTTCGACGCCCGGGGGCGTACGTCGTGACCGTCTTCCGCACCTCCCTGCGCAACTTCTTCGCCCACAAGGGCCGCATGGCGCTCTCCGCGATAGCGGTCCTGCTGTCCGTCGCCTTCGTCTGCGGCACGCTGGTGTTCACCGACACCATGAACACCACCTTCACCAAGCTCTTCGCCTCCACCACGCCCGACGTCACCGTGCAGCCGAAGGAGTCGGCGGACGACGTGGAGGACGACGGCGCCAGCGGCCGGCCCCCGACGCTGCCGGCGTCGGTGGTCGAGCAGATCCGCTCGGCGGACGGCGTCGCCTCCGCCGCCGGCGGGGTGAACAGCAGCAGCGTCACCGTCGTCAACGCCGACAACGACAACGTCGGCGCCACCTCCGGCGCGCCCACCATCGCGAGCAACTGGTCCGAGAACGACCTCAAGATGTTCAAGGTCACCTCGGGCAACACCCCGCGCGGGCCCACGGACGTGATGGTCGACAAGGACACCGCCGAGAAGCACGACCTCAAGCTCGGCGACGAGCTGCGCACCATCACCGTCAGCGGCGACTTCACCGCCAAGATCAGCGGCATCGCCTCCTTCAAGGTGACCAACCCCGGTGCGGCCGTCGTCTTCTTCGACACCGCCACCGCGCAGCGTCAACTGCTCGGTGAGGAAGGGCTGTTCACCTCGGTCGCGGTGACCGGCGCGGACGGCGTAGCCGACCGGCAGCTCAAGGAGAACGTGGCCGCCGCGCTGGGCGCCCCGTACAAGCTGGAGACGGCGAAGGAGGCCGCCGACGCCGACCGCAAGGAGCTGGGCTCCTTCCTGAACGTGATGAAGTACGCGATGCTCGGCTTCGCCGGGATCGCCCTCCTCGTCGGCATCTTCCTGATCGTCAACACCTTCTCCATGCTGGTCGCCCAGCGCACCCGCGAGATCGGGCTGATGCGGGCCATCGGCTCCAGCCGTCGGCAGGTCAACCGCTCCGTGCTGCTGGAGGCGCTGTTGCTCGGCGTCGTCGGCTCCGTCGCGGGCGTCGCCGCCGGCGTCGGCCTCGCGGTCGGCCTGATGGAGCTGATGGGCTCCATGGGCATGAACCTCTCCACCGACGACCTCACGGTGAAGTGGACCACCCCGACCGTCGGCCTGGTCCTCGGCGTGATCGTCACCGTCGTCGCCGCGTACGTCCCGGCCCGCCGCGCCTCGAAGATCTCGCCGATGGCGGCGCTGCGCGAGAGCGGCATGCCCGCGGACGGCAAGTCCGGCTGGATCCGGGCCGCGGTCGGCCTGCTGCTCACCGCGGCGGGCGCGGGCGCCCTGGTCGTCGCCGGCCAGGCCGACGAGGCCAGCGAGGGCTCCATGCTCCTCGGCGTCGGCGTCCTGCTCACACTGCTCGGCTTCATCGTCATCGGACCGCTGCTGGCGTCCGTGGTCGTCCGCGTCCTGAGCACCCTGGTGCTGCGGGCCTTCGGCCCCGTCGGCCGGATGGCGGAGCGCAACGCCCTGCGCAACCCGCGCCGCACCGGCGCCACCGGCGCGGCCCTGATGATCGGGCTGGCCCTGGTGGCCTGCCTCTCCGTCGTCGGCTCCTCCATGGTCGCCTCCGCGACCGAGGAGGTCGACAAGTCCGTCGGCGCCGACTTCATCGTCCAGTCCTCCGGGCAGCCCATCGTGCCCCAGGTGGCGCAGGCCATGCGCAAGACGGCCGGCGTCGAGCACGTCACGGAGTACCGGACGGTATCCGCGAAGGTCACCGCCCCCGACGGCAGCTCCAGCCGCAAGATGCTCACCGCCGCCGACCCCACGTACCCGAAGGACCTGCGGATCAACACCGCCGCCGGCGAGCTGTCCGACGCGTACGCCGAGGGCGCGATGTCCGTCGGGAAGGCGTACGCGCAGAAGCACGGCGTCGAGCTGGGCGACAGGCTCACGGTCGCCTTCGGCGGCGGCGCCACCACGGAGCTCACCGTCCGCGCCATCACCGCCGACGAGTCGACGCTGGAACAGGACTCGATGTTCGTCGGCACGGCCACCGCGCGGGCGCACGTGCCCGCCGACAAGCTGCCGCAGGTCGGCATGCTCTTCGCCTCGGCGCAGGAGGGCCAGGTGGAGCAGGTGTACGCGGCCCTGAAGAAGGTCCTGGACGCCTATCCGCAGTACCAGGTCATGAACCAGGCCGACTTCAAGGAGGACCTGCAGGACCAGATCGGCCAGCTCCTGAACATCGTCTACGGCCTGCTGGCCCTCGCGATCATCGTCGCGATCCTCGGCGTCGTGAACACCCTCGCCCTCTCCGTGGTCGAGCGGACCCGCGAGATCGGGCTGATGCGCGCCATCGGCCTCTCCCGCCGCCAGCTGCGCCGGATGATCCGACTCGAATCCGTCGTCATAGCCCTCTTCGGCGCCCTTCTCGGCCTCGGGCTGGGCATGGGCTGGGGCACCACGGCGCACCGGCTGCTGGCCCTGGAGGGCATGGGCGTCCTGGACATCCCCTGGCCCACCATCGCCACGGTCTTCGTCGGCTCGGCCTTCGTGGGGCTCTTCGCGGCGCTGGTCCCCGCGTTCCGCGCGGGGAGGATGAACGTCCTGAACGCCATCGCGACCGACTGACCGACTGACGGACTGACCGTCTGACGGACCGAGGGACCCGCGGGGAAACACCGAGGGACCAACAGGGGATACGGGGGACACGGGGGACGGGCCCGGTCCCGGAGGCGACGAGCTTCCGGGGCCGGGCCCACGACCGTTCCCGTGAGGAAGCCCTCACGGACCGTGGCCGAACCCCGTCGTCGGGCGCGCGGGGCCGGTGGGCGCGGGCGTACGCTGGGGGGATCCCCGGCCCGCACGACGTGCCGGGCCGTTCGTGTTGCCCGCACCCGCTCCGCTTCACCGGGATGGAACGCCTTTCATGAGTCTGCACGGTCTGCTGGACGCCGTCGTACGTGACCCCGCGCTCACCGAGGCCGTGGAGGCCGCCCGGGGCGGGGCCCGCAGGCACGTGGATCTGGTCGGGCCGGCCGCGGCGCGGCCCTTCGCCGTCGCCGGGCTCGCCCGGGGCAGCGGGCGGACAGTGCTGGCGATCACCGCCACCGGGCGGGAGGCCGAAGACCTCGCCGCCGCCCTCAGGTCGCTGCTGCCCGAGGACTCCGTCGTCGAGTACCCGGCCTGGGAGACCCTGCCCCACGAGCGGCTCTCCCCGCGCTCCGACACCGTCGGCCGCCGGCTCGCCGTGCTGCGCCGACTGGCGCACCCCGCCGCCGACGACCCCGCCGCGGGGCCCGTCTCCGTCGTCGTAGCGCCGATCAGATCCGTGCTCCAGCCCCAGGTCAAGGGGCTCGGCGAGCTGGTGCCCGTGGCGCTGCGCACCGGTGCGCAGGCCGATCTGAACGAGGTCGTCGAAGCGCTCGCGGCAGCCGCGTACTCCCGGGTGGAGCTGGTCGAAAAGCGCGGCGAGTTCGCCGTCCGCGGCGGCATCCTCGACGTGTTCCCGCCCACCGAGGAACATCCGCTGCGCGTGGAGTTCTGGGGCGACGACGTCGAGGAGATCCGCTACTTCAAGGTCGCCGACCAGCGCTCCCTGGAGGTCGCCGAGCACGGACTGTGGGCGCCGCCCTGCCGTGAGCTGCTGCTCACGCCCGAGGTGCGGGAGCGGGCCGCCGCGCTCGCCGAGGCCCACCCCGAACTGGGCGAACTCCTCAACAAGATCGCCGAGGGCATCGCCGTCGAAGGCATGGAGTCGCTCGCGCCCGCCCTCGTCGACGACATGGAACTCCTCCTCGACGTGCTCCCCGACGGCGCCATGGCCCTGGTCTGCGACCCGGAGCGGGTGCGGACCCGCGCCGCGGACCTCGTCGCCACCTCGCAGGAGTTCCTCCAGGCGTCGTGGGCGGCGACCGCGATGACCAGCGCGGTCGAAGACCGCTCCGACAAGGGTGGTGGGCGACGGGTGGGCGGCAAGGCCCCCATCGACCTGGACGCCGCATCGCTGTGGGGCATCGCGGACGTCCGTGACCGGGCCCGCGAACTGGACGTGATGTGGTGGTCGGTGGCCCCCTTCGCCGCCGACGAAGAGCTCTCCGACGACACCCTCAAGCTCGGCATGCACGCCCCCGAGGCGTACCGCGGCGACACCGCTCGCGCCCTCGCCGACACCAAGGGCTGGCTCGCCGACGGCTGGCGCACCGTCTTCGTCACCGAGGCCCACGGCCCCGCCGCCCGCACCGTCGAGGTGCTGGGCGGCGAAGGCGTCCCCGCCCGCCTCGACGCCGACCTCGCCGAGATCTCCCCGGCCGTCGTCCACGTCGCCTGCGGCTCCATCGACTACGGCTTCGTCGACCCCGGCCTCAGACTCGCCGTCCTCACCGAGACCGACCTCTCCGGCCAGAAGGCCGCCGGCAAGGACGGCCGGCGGATGCCCACCCGCCGCCGCAAGACGATCGACCCGCTGACCCTGGAGACCGGCGACTACATCGTCCACGAACAGCACGGCGTCGGCCGCTACATCGAGATGGTGCAGCGCACCGTCCAGGGCGCCACCCGCGAGTACCTGGTCGTCGAGTACGCGCCCGCCAAGCGCGGCCAGCCCGGGGACCGGCTGTACATCCCCACCGACCAGCTGGAGCAGATCACCAAGTACGTCGGCGGCGAGGCCCCGACGCTGCACCGGCTCGGCGGCGCGGACTGGACGAAGACCAAGGCGCGCGCGAAGAAGGCCGTCAAGGAGATCGCCGCCGACCTGATCAAGCTGTACTCGGCCCGGATGGCGGCCCCCGGCCACGCCTTCGGCGCCGACACGCCCTGGCAGCGGGAGCTGGAGGACGCCTTCCCGTACGCCGAGACCCCCGATCAGCTCTCCACCATCGCCGAGGTCAAGGAGGACATGGAGAAGGCGATCCCGATGGACCGGCTGATCTGCGGCGACGTCGGCTACGGCAAGACGGAGATCGCGGTGCGGGCCGCGTTCAAGGCCGTCCAGGACGGCAAGCAGGTCGCCGTGCTCGTCCCCACCACCCTCCTCGTGCAGCAGCACTTCGGCACCTTCTCCGAGCGCTACTCGCAGTTCCCGGTGAACGTCCGCGCCCTGTCCCGCTTCCAGTCCGACACCGAGTCGAAGGCGACCCTGGAGGGGCTGAAGGAGGGCTCGGTCGACATCGTCATCGGCACCCACCGGCTGTTCGCGTCCGAGACCAAGTTCAAGGACCTCGGCCTGGTGATCGTCGACGAGGAGCAGCGCTTCGGCGTCGAGCACAAGGAGCAGCTGAAGAAGCTGCGGGCCAACGTGGACGTGCTCACCATGTCCGCGACCCCCATCCCGCGCACCCTGGAGATGGCGGTGACCGGCATCCGCGAGATGTCCACCATCACCACCCCGCCCGAGGAGCGGCACCCGGTCCTGACCTTCGTCGGCCCGTACGAGGAGAAGCAGATCGGCGCCGCGATCCGCCGCGAACTGCTGCGCGAGGGCCAGGTCTTCTACATCCACAACCGGGTGGAGTCCATCGACCGGGCGGCGGCCCGGCTGCGCGACATCGTGCCCGAGGCGCGGATCGCCACCGCCCACGGCCAGATGTCGGAGAGCGCCCTGGAGCAGGTCGTCGTCGACTTCTGGGAGAAGAAGTTCGACGTGCTCGTCTCCACCACGATCGTGGAGTCCGGCATCGACATCTCCAACGCGAACACGCTGATCGTGGAGCGCGGCGACAACTTCGGCCTGTCCCAGCTGCACCAGCTGCGCGGTCGCGTCGGCCGCGGCCGGGAGCGCGGGTACGCGTACTTCCTCTACCCGCCGGAGAAGCCCCTCACCGAGACCGCGCACGAACGGCTGGCCACCATCGCCCAACACACCGAGATGGGCGCGGGCATGTACGTCGCCATGAAGGACCTGGAGATCCGCGGCGCGGGCAACCTCCTCGGCGGTGAGCAGTCCGGCCACATCGCGGGCGTCGGCTTCGACCTGTACGTCCGGATGGTCGGCGAGGCCGTCGCGGACTACCGGGCCTCGCTGGAGGGCGGCGTGCAGGAGGAACCGCCGCTGGAGGTCAAGATCGAGCTGCCGGTCGACGCGCACGTGCCGCACGACTACGCGCCCGGCGAGCGGTTGCGCCTCCAGGCGTACCGCGCCATCGCCTCCGTGAACACGGAGGACGACATCAAGGCGGTGCGCGAGGAGCTGACCGACCGCTACGGCAAGCTGCCCGAGCCGGTCGAGAACCTGCTGCTGGTGGCCGGCCTGCGGATGCTGGCGCGGGCCTGCGGGGTCGCCGAGATCGTGCTCCAGGGCAACAACATCCGGTTCGCGCCGGTGGAGTTGCGGGAGTCCCAGGAGCTGCGGCTGAAGCGGCTCCATCCGCGCACGGTGATCAAGCCGGCGGCCAACCAGGTGCTGGTGCCCCGCCCGACGACCGGGCAGATCGGCGGGAAGCCGGTCGTGGGCCGCGAGTTGCTGTCGTGGACGGGAGAGTTCCTCACCACCATCCTCGGCGGCTAGTTCCTGCCGCGGTGCGCGTTCCCGCCGTGCGGGTGTGCGGTGCTGCGGCGTCTGCGGCCCGGTGGTGGGTTGCTCGCGCAGTTCCCCGTGCCCATGTTTCGCTTCCCTCGTCGGCAACCTGCGGGACGAGGGATTTTGGGCGCTGGGGTCGGGCTGTAGACGACTGACGGGCTCAGGCACATCAGGGGCGCGGGGAAAACTGCGCGAACAACCCACCACTCAGCCGCAGAGACCAGCGCTCCCACGAGGAAACGGCGCCGGGGCCTGGGGCTGTGCGACCAGCCACAGACGGGCCGCAGAGACCAGCGCTCCCGCAGGGAGACCCGCGTCCCGCAAGGTCACGCGTGGCGGGGCGCCTGCTCGTACGCGCCCGGGCGGGCCGTCAGCACGCACCGCAGGCGGTGGACACCCTTGCGCCACTCCACCGCGTCCTCCCCCTCCCACAGCTCCACCAGCTCCGAGCCCTCCTCGACGACCCGGTCCAGCGCCCGGACGGCGAGGGGCCGCAGGCCGGGGCCGAAGACCGGGAGGGGCTGCTTCGGACCGTAGTTCGGGTTGACGGTCTCGCCGTCGGGGCACTGCGCTGCCACCAGCGCCGCGGCGGCCACGGCCTGGTCCCCCTCGTGGCTGTCGAGGAAGTCGGGGACGGCGACCTCCAGCGCGCGTATCAAAGTGGACCGCACGATCGCCTCGCGCTCACCGGGCGCGGCTTCGTCCAGCCGGCCGGCGAAGTCGGCGGCGGAGTCGTTGTCGAACGGTCCGGTGTCCCAGGTCCCCATTGCTGTCCCTCCCGTGGTGTCTCCCACCCCGATGGTGGCACGCCCCGCTGACACCTTTGACCCGCAGGGACCGCCCCGTCCACCCGAGCAACCCCACCGCCCCCAGCAGCGCGACCACCGCGCACACCGCCCGCCAGCCGCCCGCGCCGTACGCCCGCACCCCGAGCCAGGAGCCGGCCGCGCCGCCCAGGTAGGCGAGGGTCATGTACGCGGTGTTCAGCCGGGCGCGGGCGTCCGGGCGCAGGGCGAAGACCCGGGCCTGGTTGGCGATCGTGCCCGCCTGGAGCGCCAGATCGAGCAGGAGCGTCCCGACGACCAGTGCGACCAGGCCCGTCGCGCCGCCCGCAGCGCCGGGTACGAGCAGGGCGGCGGAGGCGACGGTCGCGAGCAGGGCGCCGAGGGTCACCGCGTTCGGGCCGCGCCGGTCCACCAGCCGGCCGGCGAGCGGCGCGACGACCATGGTCACCGCGCCGACCAGCGCCAACACCCCCACGGCCTGGGCCCCCAGGGCGTACGCCGGCCCCGTCAGCAGCAGCGCCGCACACGTCCACACCGCGGAGAAGGCGCCGAAGACGGCCGCTTGGTAGAGGCAGGAGCGGCGCAGCTCCGGCTCGCTGCGCAGCAGCCGCAGCGCCTCGGCCACCAGCGCCGGGTACGCCCGTCGCGTCGCCGCCGCGGTCGCCGGAGCCGTACGGAAGAGGACGACGGCGAGCAGCGCCACCAGTCCCGCGGCGACGAGGTACGGCGTCCGCCACCCCGCCGCCTCGCCGAGCGCGCCACCGAAGGCGCGGGCCAGCAGCATGCCGCCGATCGAGCCGCTGAGCAGGGTGCCCATCACCGCGCCGACCCGGTCCGCGGGTACGAGACCGGCCGCCATCGGGCCGATGACCTGCGCGGCCACGGTGGTGAGGCCCACCAGCGCGCAGGCGGCGACGAGGACGGGCAGGGCGGGTGCGCTGCCGGCGGCGAGCAGTCCGACGGCGGTGGTCGCGAGCAGGGCGACGAGCAGCGGGCGGTGCGCGAACCGGTCCCCGAGCGGCACGACCAGCAGGATGCCGGCGGCGTAGCCGAGTTGGGTGGCGGTCACCACGGTGGCCGCAGCGTCCGTCGACGTCCCCAGGTCCGCGGCGAGCAGCGGTACGAGCGCCTGCGGGAAGTACACGTTCCCGACGGCCACGGCGCAGGTCAGCGCCAGCAGGAGCAGGGTGCGGCGGCTGAGGGCGGCGGGCGCGCCCGGCCGGTCCGGAACAGGAGTCATGCCCAGCAGTGCACGGCAGGGAGTGCGAACGGCCAATCGATGTAGCGTATTGCTTAATGATCAGCTTTGAGTTCGGCGTCGACGACCTCGCGGACACCCGGTTCGCGCTCTCGCCCCTCAGCGAGGTGATGCTGAGCCTGCGGGTGCTCCAGGACCCGGGCCTCTCGGCGCTGCACCTGCCGTGGCGCCGGGCGGTGCTGGCGCAGTTGCGCGTACGGGAGCGGTCGCGGGCGCTGGACGTCGACTTGTTGATGTCGCTGGTCGCGCAGCGGCGCACGCTGCCGGACTTCCTCACTCCGCGCCCGGAGACCTTCGCACCGGCCTTCGACGACGAGTTGGCCCGGGTGCGGGCGACCTCGCCGGAGGTCGTCCGGCGCGATCTGCTCGCCGCGCACGCGCCGGACCCGTTGCCCGAGCCGCTGCGGGCCGTCGCCGTTGCCGACGCCGCCGCCGTCGACGACGGGTGCGGCGCGGTGGCCCGGCTCCGGGACGCGGTCTGCGAACTGCTGCGGCAGTACTGGGACGTGGCCCTCGCGCCGCACTGGCCGCGGATGCGGCTGCTGCTGGAGGCGGACATGACGTACCGGGCACGGCAGTTGGCCAAGGGCGGGGCGCGGCTGCTCTTCGCCGACGTGCATCCCAACCTGCGGTGGAGCGACGGCGTGCTGCACGTCAGCCGGGTGCGCGGGGCGTACCGCAGCGCGGCGTCGGGGCGGGGGCTGCTGCTGGTGCCCTCGGTCTTCGCGCACAAGCCGGCGCCCCCGGTGGGTCGCGACGAGCCGCCGCTGCTCTTCTACCCGAGCCGGGGCGTGGGGACCTTGTGGACCGCGGCGGACGACGGGCCGGCGGGCGCGGGGGAGGCGCCGTCCGATGCGCTGGTGGCGCTGATCGGCCCGCCCCGGGCGCGGCTGTTGTTGCTCCTCGCGGAGCCGCTGCCGACGGCGGAGTTGGCCCGCCGGCTGCGGGTGACCCCGAGCGCGGTCTCGCAGCACCTGCGCGTGCTGTACGGCTCGGGGCTGTTGAACCGGGCGCGCGACGGCCGGTCGGTGCTGTACCGGCGCAGCGCCCTCGGCGACCGGCTGCTGAGCGACCCAGGGCGCTGAGCGCGCGACGGGCTGAGCACGTGATGGTGCTCAGCATGCGACGGCGCGGGGCGGGACCGCTCCCCTGTGGCGGTCCCGCCCCGCGCCGTCGCGGTTCGTCTCTCCGTACGCCCTCTACGCTCAGACGTTCTCGCTGGCGCCCTCGTCGAACTGCTCCATGTCGATGACCTTGTTCGGCGAAGGCACCGTGGGCAGCGGCGCCGAGCCGAAGTTGGACAGGGTCAGCGTCTCCATCTCGGCGTCCTTGCTGGGGTCGGTCACCTTGAGGATGTAGGGCTTGCCCTCGCTGGCGATGAAGCCGGTGTCACCGGTGGCGTCCTTGAACGGGACGGCCTTCTTGCCGTCCACCACGGTCTCTTCGCCGCGGTGCATCGCGTTCGAGCCGGAGCCGGAGCCGGAGCCGGAGGTGTCCGCCTTGAGCTCCTTGAACATCTCGTCCAGGTTGCAGAACTCGGCCATGTCCTTCATGTCCGGGTCGGAGGACGGGCCCTTCATCCACTTGCCCCTGAGGACGCCGAGGACGGCGTCCGCCTCGGCCTTCGGCGTGCCCGGCGGCACCACCTGGGTGCGCAGCATCTTCTCGTCGGGCTTGAGGTAGACGTCCTTGCCGATGACGGCGAGGTCCATCCGCCCCTGGTTCTCAAGGACGAACTTCCCCACGCACTGGCCCGTGTTGTGGATCGACATCTCGCCCGTCATGCGCCCCTTGAGGTCGGGGTCGTTCATCGTTCCCGCGAATCCGATGGTCACGGACGAGACGTCGGTGGTGACCCGTACCGCCTCCGCCACGACCTCGTCGTCGCTCTTGCCGCCGAAGGGGTCGTCCGCCCCGCCCGACGAGGGCTTCTCGGTCGGGGACGACGTGGCGCCGGCCTTGTCGGCGCCGTCGGCCTTCGCGCCGTCGGCCTGTGCGGCCTCGGCCGCCGCCTTCGCGCCGCCGGCCTTGTCCCCGCCGCAGGCCGTCGCGGTCAGCGCGAGCGCGGAGAGCAGGGCCACGGCCGCGGCCTGGCGGCGACGGGGGCGGAGGCGGGTGATCACTGACATGCGTTACTCCGGGTCTGCTGCTGATGGGTGACGGGAGCGTCAGACGGGCAGCTCCCACTGCACCGGGCCGTAGTCGAATCCGGGGGAGACCTCGACGGTCAGGTTCTTGGCGTCGGCGGGTGCGGAGAAGCCGAAGGAGACCGTGGCCTTCTTGCCGGGGGCGACGCTGCCGTCGAATCCCATGCCGACCGAGTCGTCGTAGATCTTCTCGGCGGTGACGCCGTCGGCTCCCGCGCGGGCGTCGACGATCGTCAGGATGCTGTCGAAGCTCTTGGTCCCGGTGTTCTCGATGGTCACGGTGACCTTGTACGCCTTGTTGCCCGAAGCGTGGCCCGCCGCGAACTCGCCGGGGGTGAACTTCTTCGCCTCCGTCACGGTGACCTTGAGGCCGTCGTCGTAGGAGGCGGTGTCGCCGGGCGCGTACGCCTGGCCCTCACCGGCACCGTCGCCGCCCCCCTTCCCCTTCTTCCCCTTGCCCTTCTTGCCCTTGTCCTTCCCGCCCTTGCCGTCCTTGTCGTCGAGTCCGGGCTCCTGGGGAGCGGTGGCCTCGTCGATGGACTTGTCGAGCTCGTCCACGGCGTCGTTGGTGATCTGGACCGTGAGGACGGCGCCCACGACGCCGAGGACCATGGCTACGCCACCGATGATCGAACCGGCGGTGGCGGAGCGGCCGTTCGACGCTTCGCCGCGCTTGGCGCGTCCGCGTCCGACCAGGCCGAGGATGAGGGCGAGGAGCCCGAGCGTACCCCCCAGCCAGAAGACGAAGGGTATTGGGCCGGTGATAAGGCCGATGATCCCGAGGATCAGGGCCGCGGTGCCGAGGCCGTTGCGCAGCGGGGCGCGGTGCCCGCCGCCGGGACCGACGGGTCCGCCGTGGCCGCCGTGGCCGGTGGGTCCGCCGGGCCCGGGGGGAGTGCCGCCGGCGCCCGGCTCCCAGTGCGGCTGGGTGGCGGCGGTCGACTGCGGATCGCCGTAGGGCGCGGCGCCCTGCTGCGCGTCACCGCCGGTCCCGTACTGCTGGGGCGGGTTGCCGCCGCCGTACTGGGGCGAGTTGCCGTACGGGGGCTGCGATGAGTGGGACATGGAGCTGTCCTCCCGGACATGAGGGTGACGGTGCGACGTCTGCCTGAGCCGGCCCTTCTGATGTGACGTCGCTTTCTCTAACTGCGTGCTGTGGTCGGTGCGGGACACCCGCTCCGTGAAGAGCCTCGACAATAAGAACAGAGGCTGTGAACCGAGTCAACATTAATTACGCCGTGAACACTTACATGCACTGTGAATGGGTCTCTCCGGCGCGGGCCGGTATCATCGGCGCCACAGACGACCGACTCCCGGGAGACGACCGACCGCTGGGACGTGCAGGCCATCGGCGGCATCCGGGAGCAGCGGTTCACACACCAGGGAGGCGGTCAGTGCCACAGAGCGCTAGCGAGGTCACCGCGGCCGGAATCGCCCGGCTCGCGGGAGTCGGGCGGGCCGCCGTCAGCAACTGGCGGCGTCGCCACGCCGACTTCCCCAAACCCGTCGGCGGCACCGAGACCAGCCCGTCCTTCGCGCTCAGCGACGTCGAACGCTGGCTGCGCGAACAGGGCAAGCTCGCCGAGGTCCCGCTGCGCGAACGGGTCTGGCAGCAGCTCGCCGACAGCCCCGCCACCGCCGCCGCCACCCTCGCCCGCGCGGGCTTCGCCCTGCTGCTCCTGCGCGACCGCCCCAGCACCTGGCAGGAGCTGACGGCCCGCCCCGACGAGCGGATGGCCGAACTGCTGCCGACCGCCGTCGAGCAGGTGGCCAGCGCCCGCTTCGGCGACGACCGGCACGCCCTGCTCGCCAGGGCCTGTCTGGAGTTCCCCCGCCAGGCGATCCCCTTCCTGCGCTCCGTCGGGGAACTCGCCGACGAACTCGGCCCCCGCCAGACGTACGAGTTCCTGCTCGGCCGCTTCCTCGACGCCAACATCCGCCAGTACACGCTCACCCCGCCCGGGCCCGCCGCCCTCATGGCCGCCGTCGCCGCGCCCCCGCACGCCGCCGCGGCGACCGTCCTCGACCCGGCCGCCGGCGCCGGCACCCTGCTGCGCGCCGTCGAACGCCCCGCCGCCCTCTACGTCCAGGAAGCCGACCCCGACCTCACCGCGCTCGCCGCGCTCCGCCTCGCCCTGCACGCCGACGCCGTCAGTGCCGTCAACGCCGCCAGCGCCGTCAGGGTCCACGCCCGCTCCGGCGACACCCTGCGCGCCGACGCCTTCCCCGACGTCGCCGTCGACGCCGTGCTGTGCCACCCCCCGTTCAACGAACGCAACTGGGGTCACGACGAGCTGAGTTACGACCCGCGCTGGGAGTACGGCCTACCGGCCCGCACCGAATCCGAACTCGCCTGGGTGCAACACGCCCTCGCCCGACTGCGCCCCGGCGGCACCGCCGTCCTGCTGATGCCGCCCGCTGCCGCCTCCCGCCGCTCCGGCCGCCGCATCCGCGCCGGGCTGCTGCGCCGCGGCGCGCTGCGGGCCGTGATCGCCCTGCCGGCCGGCGCCGCCCCGCCGTACGGAATCCCGCTCCACCTGTGGGTGCTCCGCAAGCCCGAGGCCGGCCAACTACCCCCGCCCGAAGTGCTCTTCGTGGACACCACGGAGCTGAGCGGCGCCGGCGGCGGACGCGACCGCCTCGACTGGCAGACCGTCCACAACGCGGTGCTCGACGCCTGGCTCCCCTTCAGCGGCGCCGAAGGCCCCGCCGCCCCGGCCCCCGCGGGCGGCGCGCCGCAGCCCGGGCGCACCGGCGTCAGCCGCGCCGTCGCCGTCATCGAACTCCTCGACGACGACGTGGACCTGGCCCCCGCCCGCCACGTGCCGCCCGCCGCCACCGGCGGCGACGCGGCCGAGTTGGAACGCGTACGCGCCAGGCTCACCGAAACCCTGCGGCTCACCGGCGAACTCGCCCCCGCGCCCGCCGCCGCCACCGCCGAGCGTGCGGTGTGGCCCACCACCACCGTCGGCGAACTCGCCCGCGCCCACGCACTGTCGCTGCGCGCCGGCACCACCACCGCCGTGCCCGCCCCGACGGCCCCCGCCGCCGCGCAGCCCCCGCCCCGGGGCGCCGTCCTCACCGAACAGGACGTCCTCGCCGGCGGCCCGCCGACCGGCGCCCTGCCCGACGCGACGGACGACGAGCCCGTACGCCTCGAAGCCGGCGACGTGGTCGTGCCCGTGCTCGGCGGCGGCTCCGTGGTCCGGGTCGTCGACGAGCGCGACGCCGGCGCGGTCCTCGGTCGCAACCTCCATCTGCTGCGCCCCGATCCCCAGGCGCTCGACCCCTGGTTCCTTGCCGGATTCCTGCGCGGCACCGCCAACACCCGCCAGGCCAGCAGCTACGCGTCCACCGCCACCCGGCTCGACGTCCGCCGGCTCCAACTGCCCCGGCTGCCCCTCGCCGACCAGCGCCGCTACGGCGCACGCTTCCGCGCCCTGGCCGCCTTCGAGGACGCGCTGCGCCTCGCGGGCCGATTGGGCGAGCAGTTGGTGCAGGGGCTGTACGACGGACTCACGGAGGGAACCGTCAGACCCGAGCGGTGAATCCGACCCCGGACGGATACGGCGACCCCCGGACGGCTGCGGCGACGTGTCGTGCGGCGGGTCCGCACAACCCGTGAGCTGGACCGCTTGTCGGTGTATACGCTCATCCGTACTCTGCAGTCCCCAGGTTCACCAGGAGCAGGAATGCACGGCCCCGGCTACGCCCCAGAGCGCCACGGTCCACCACCGGGCGCGGCGATCGTGCTCGTGCGCGTGCTGTTCCTGGCGCTGTCCGTGGCGTCCTGCGGAATCTTCGCCTGGGCGCCGATGCTGCGGGTCGCGCTGCTGCGCCGCCGTCCGGTCGACTGGATCCTCTGCGTCGCCAGCTTCGTCCTCGCCGTCTTCCTGCTGGTCGCGATCGGGGCCTGGGGCTCGGACACGGAGGCGGACGCCAACGGCGAGACGGAGCCGTCGAACGCCGTCGACATCGGGGTGATCACCGGGCTGCTCGCGCTGGGCTTCGGCGCCGCCGTCCACTATCTGATCGTGGACATCCGGCACTACGACGGGCGCCGCGGCTCGGCGTACCCGGCGCCGCCGACGGGCGGCCCCGGCGGCTACGGACCGCCGTCCGTCATGCCGTCCGGCGCGCCGGGATACGGCTATCCGCCCGTGCAGCCGACGCCGGGCGCCGGGCCGGTCCACGCCCCGGCCCCCGGATACGGCTATCCGCCCGCGTATCCACAGCCGCAACACCTCCAACACCCGGCGCAGCACCTGCAGACCACCCAGACGCACCTGCCGACCCAGATATCCCAACCGTCGCCCCCGCCGGCCCCGCAGCCGCCGCAGCCGGCCCAGCAACCGCAGTCGGCGCAGCACCCTCAGCCGGCGCAGCAACCGCAGTCGGGCGCGCCTTCGCCGGACAAGCCCCGCATCGACCAGGTCCGCGCCGAACTCGACGAGCTCAGTGACTACCTCCGCAAGGAGCAGGGCCGGTGAACGGACGCGTCATCGCGGACCGCTACGAACTCTCCACCGTCATCGGCCAGGGCGGCATGGGCCAGGTCTGGACCGCCTACGACCGAAGGCTCGACCGCCGCGTCGCCGTCAAGCTGCTGCGCCCCGACCACATGGCCCACGGCACCGAAGCCGCCGAGATGCGCCGCCGCTTCGTGCGCGAGTGCCGGGTGACCGCCCAGGTCACCCACCCCGGCCTGGTCACCGTCCACGACGCCGGCAGCGACAGCGACGACCTCTACCTCGTCATGCAGTACGTCGAGGGCGCCGACCTCGCCGACCACCTCGCCGAGCACGAGCCGTACCCCTGGCAGTGGACCGTCGCCGTCGCCGCCCAACTGTGCGCCGTGCTCGCCGCGGTGCACGCCGTGCCGATCGTGCACCGCGACCTCAAACCGCGGAACGTGATGGTCAAGCCGGACGGCACCGTCACCGTGCTCGACCTCGGCGTCGCCTCCGTCATCGACACCGACACCACCCGCCTCACCCACACCGGCTCGCCCATCGGCAGCCCCGCCTACATGGCGCCCGAACAGGCCATGGGCGGCGCCGTAGGCCCGTACACCGACCTGTACGCGCTCGGCGTGCTGATGCACGAACTCCTCAGCGGCAACGTCCCCTTCGCCGGCTCCACCGCGCTCGGCGTCCTCCACCGCCATCTGTACGAGGCCCCGCTCCCGGTGCGCCGCATGCGCCCCGAGGTCCCGGACCCGCTGGAGGCCCTGGTGCTGCGGCTGCTCGCCAAGGACCCGCAACACCGGCCGTCCGGAGCGCAGGAGGTGTACGAGGCGCTGGCCCCGCTGCTGCCCCAACGCGGCTCCCCCGGCGGCCCGCTCGACCCCACGCGCCCCTTCCTGCGCCCGCACGCCCCCTGGCCCGACCGCTCCGAGTCGGCCACCGCGCCGGCGCCGGCCCCCGTGGTGCCCACCCCGTCGAAGCCGGACGTCGCCGCCGCCGTCGACGAGGTCAAGCGCCTCCTCGGCGAGGGCAGCATCACCCGGGCCGTCGACGTCCTCGGCAACATCCTCCCCGCCGCGGCGGCCGAGCACGGCGAGCGCTCGCCGGTCGTCCGCATCCTGCGCAAGCAGTACGCGACGACGCTGATGGACGACGGCCAGTACCGGCGCGCCCTGCCCGAACTGCGCCGCCTCGCCGACGACCGCGCCGCCGACGCCGGCCCGGCCGACCCGCAGACCCTCCAGTTCCGCCACGACGCGGCGCAGTGCCTGGAGCAGCTCGGCGAGGCCGCCGCGGCCACGGCGGAGTACCGCGCCCTGCTGCCGTACTACGAGAACGCCGGGGACAGCACGCGCGCCTTCGACGTCCGCCGCCGCATCGGCAACCTGCTGCTCGCGGTCGGCGACCACACCGGCGCCCACCACCACCTCCAGGCGCTCCTCTACGACGCGGAGCGCACCTTCGGCCCCTACCACCAACTCCCGGCGGACCTCCGCCGCGCCCTGGACCGCCAGCGCCAGTTCCACCCGTAGGGGTGCGCGTGGAGCCCCGCGCGCGCGGACGCAGCCGCCGTTCCCCTGCGGGAGCGCTGGTCTCTGCGGCCTGGTGGTGGGTTGATCGCGCAGTTCCCCGCGCCCCTAAAAACTCTCGTCCTGCAGGTAAGGGACGGGGGGCAAATCAGGGGCGCGGGGAACTGCGCGACAAGCCCGCCACCGGGCCGCGGACGTCGTCGTCGCGTACTTGCCACGGCGCTGTCGCGCCATGGCGTACGCTTCCTGGCCGAAGGCGCACGTACGAATCATCCGCGGGGAGCTGGCGAGAAGATGACGGTCCGGGGCCAGCTGTTTCGATTCGCCCTGGTGGGTGCGGTCAACACCGGCATCTACTACGGCCTGTACCTGATCCTGCTGACCCGGCTGCCGTACGTCGCCTCGCACGTCATCGCCTTCGTGCTCAGCATGATCGGCTCCTTCTTCCTCACCTCGTACTTCACCTACCGCACCCGCCCCACCTGGCGGAAGTTCTTCCTCTTCCCCCTGACGAACGCGGCGAACTTCGTCGTCACCACCACCGGCGTCTACCTGCTGGTGGACGTCTTCGACCTCGGCAGCCGGTACGCGCCGCTGATCGCGGCGGCTGCGGCGATCCCCATCACCTTCGTCGTCTCCCGGACGATCATGCTCAGGCCGGAGCCGGGCGGGGCGCACGGCGAGCGCGAGCCGGTGGGCACGACGACCGACCGCCGCTGAGCCGCGGCGGGGCCGTCGGGTCGAATCACCTGCCGGATCGAATCAGTGGCGGCGAAGTGGTGGCCCGGGCACCGCGGACTGCCTACCATCGATCACCGCAGGACTTTGTGACTCGTCGCACAAACCTCGTCAGGAGGCTCCCTTGCCCCGCCGTCGTCGTACCGCGATCATCGTCTCCGCCGCGCTGCTGTCCGCCGCACCCCTCCTCACCGCCTGCGGCAACGACGCGCACCCGGGTGCCGCCGCCGTCGTCGGCGGCGAGCGGATCGAGGTGTCCACGGTCCAGGCGGCGGTCAAGGACGTGCGCACCGCCCAGGAGAAGACCCCCCAGGGCGAACAGCTGGTCCGCGAGACCGGCCAGCTCAGCCGGGCCAAGCTCTACGACCTCATCGTCAACCAGGTCGTGCACAAGGCCGCCGCCGACGCGGGCGTCACCGTCACCCGCAAGGAACTCCAGGAGGGCCGGGCGATGCTGGCCCAGCGCTTCGGCGGTGAGGAGGGCCTCGCCGCCGCGTACCTCCAGGAGCGCGGGGTCGCCCCCGACCAGCTCGACGCCGTCGTCGAACGCGACATCCTGATCAACAAGCTCGCCCGGTCCATGGGCACCAACGACCCGGCCGAGGGCCAGCAGAAGCTGAACGCGGCCTTCACCACCGCGGCGAAGTCCCTCGACATCGACGTGAACCCGCGCTTCGGCGCCTGGGACGACCAGAAGCTGGAGCTCGGCGACTACAAGGCGGCGTGGATCACGCAGGTCAGCGAGCAGGAGCAGCCGGCCGTGCCGAGCACGGCGTGAAGCCCAGCCCGCAGGTGTGAAGCCCAGCGCGGCGTAAATGCGACCGGGGCGTCCGGCGGGCGGAGGTAGGTTCGTGGGGTGACCACGAACACCTCCGCCGCCGCGCCCGTCGAGGCCGGGCCGACCGGCCGCATCGTCCTGCTCACCACGAGCCACCGGGTCGCCCCCGGGCTGCTGTCCTGGCCCGCGTGGCAGACCCTGCGCACCGCGGACCGGGTGCTCTGCGCGGACCACGCCCACCCCCAGCTCCCGCACCTGCGGGAGGCCGGGGTCGAGGTGACCCCTTCGGTGCCGGACGCGCACGGCCTGGTGGACGCCTGCGCCGGGGGCGCGACCGTGGTCGTCCTGGTCACCGGCGAGGGCGACCGCGCCCTGACCGACGGCCTCTCCCGCCTCGCCGGCTCCGGCCGGGTCGCGATGCCCGCGCTGGAACTGCTCCCCGGCTCGTACGACCTCCCCGGCGCCCGCTTCCTCGACCTCGTCCAGGTCATGGACCGGATCCGGGTCGAGTGCCCGTGGTCGTCGGTGCCCGCGCACCGGGACCTCGCGAAGTACGCGATCGAGGAGGCGTACGAACTCGTCGAGGCGATCGAGCAGGGCGACCGCGACGAGCTGCGGGAGGAGCTGGGCGACGTCCTCCTCCAGGTCGTCTTCCACGCCCGGATCGCGCAGGAGGACGCCGACGGGCCGTTCTCCATCGACGACGTCGCCGGGACGATCGTGGACAAGCTGATCCACCGGCACCCGCACGTCTTCGGCGACGAGGTGGCGCGCACGCCGCAGGACGTGCGGGACATCTGGCTGCGCACGAAGGCGACGGAGAAGCAGCGCGACTCGGTGACGGACGGGGTCCCGCTGGGTCAGCCGGGCCTCGCCCTCGCGGCGAAGCTCGCGTCCCGCGTGCGCACGGCGGGCCTGGACGTGCCGCTCCCCGCGGGGGAGGGCGTGGGCTACGAGCTGCTGGCGCTGGCGGTCGCGGCGGACGAGGCGGGCGTGGACCCCGAATCCGCCCTGCGCGCGGCGACCCGCGCGTACCACGCGTCCATCCGCGCGACGGAATCCCCCCGCTAGCCCCCGCGCCGCCCTTTGACGCCTCCGCCGACCCCTGCGGGAGCGCTGGTCTCCGAGACTCGGACGTGGGTTCCTCGCGCCCCTGACACCTCCGTCGTTTCCTTGCGGGAGCGTTAGTCTCTGCGGCCTGGTGGTGAGTTCCTCGCGCCCCTGGACACCACCGCCGTTTCCCTGCGGGAGTCTTGGTCTCTGCGGCTCGTCTGTGGCTTGTCGCGCAGTCCCCCGCGCCCCTGTGTCGCTGCCCCCGTCTCTTACCTGCGGGACGAGAGTTTTTAGGGGCGCGGGGAACTGCGCGATCAGCCACGCACGGTCTGCACAGACCAATGCACCTGCGGGGTTACGGCGGTGGTGTCAGGGGCGCTGGGGGTCCCCCCACGCCCTCTGGGCGTAGGGGGCGGAACTGCGCGACAAGCCCGCCACCGGGCCGCACGCGGCAGCGTGGCCGCAGGAAGGGGGAGCACACCGCCAGGCCGGACGCGGCAGGCGCAGGCGCAGGCGCGGGGTAGCGTCGGGGGATGCGTGCGACTTCCGGACAGCCCACACCCCCGCTCTTCACCTGGGAGTTCGCCACCGACCCCTACCCCACCTACGCCTGGCTCCGCACCCACTCGCCCGTGCACCGCACCACCCTCCCCAGCGGCGTCGAGGCGTGGCTCGTCACCCGGTACGCCGACGCCCGGCAGGCCCTCGCCGACCCGCGGCTGTCGAAGAACCCGGCGCACCACGACGAGCCCGCCCACGCCAAGGGCAAGACCGGCATCCCGGGGGAGCGCAAGGCGGAGTTGATGACGCATCTGCTGAACATCGACCCGCCCGACCACACGCGGCTGCGCCGACTCGTGTCCAAGGCGTTCACCCCCCGCCGCGTCGCCGCCTTCGCGCCGCGCGTGCAGGAGCTGACGGACCGGCTCATCGACGGCTTCGCGGACCGCGGCAGCGCAGACCTGATCCACGAGTTCGCGTTCCCGCTCCCCATCTACGCGATCTGCGACCTGCTGGGCGTGCCCGCCGAGGACCAGGACGACTTCCGGGACTGGGCGGGGATGATGATCCGCCACGGCGGCGGCCCCCGCGGCGGCGTGGCGCGCTCCGTGAAGAAGATGCGCGGCTACCTCGCCGAGCTGATCCACCGCAAGCGGGAGACCCTGGGCCCCGAGAGCGCCGACGACGACCTGATCTCGGGGCTGATCCGGGCCAGCGACCACGGCGAGCACCTCACCGAGAACGAGGCCGCGGCGATGGCCTTCATCCTCCTCTTCGCCGGGTTCGAAACCACCGTGAACCTGATCGGGAACGGCACGTACTCCCTGCTGCGCAACCCGGAGCAACGCGCCCTGCTCCAGGAGTCCCTGGCGGCCGGTCGGACCGACCTGCTGGAGACGGGCGTGGAGGAGCTGTTGCGCTACGACGGACCGGTGGAGTTGGCGACCTGGCGGTTCGCCACCGAGGCGGTGACGATCGGCGGGCAGGAAGTCGCCGAAGGCGACCCCGTCCTCGTCGTGCTCGCCGCCGCCGACCGCGACCCCGACCGCTTCGACGGGCCCGACGTCCTCGATCTGTCCCGACGTGACAATCAGCACCTCGGGTACGGCCACGGGATCCACTACTGCCTCGGCGCGCCCCTCGCCCGCATCGAAGCGCAGACGGCGCTCGCGACCCTGCTGCGTCGCCTCCCTGACCTGCAACTCGCGGGGGATCCGTCCGATTTGCGGTGGCGCGGCGGGCTGATCATGCGTGGACTGCGCACGCTTCCCGTGGAGTTCGGCCGCCCGACTAACTGACGGAGCATCAACTCTGTGATGTTTGCGTGATCTCCGCTGCATCGACTTGTGACTGACGTTGGAGTGCGGTTACGTTCACCCCCGTCTCAGCCGTCAGCGAAAGGCAACCGCATGCTCTCCGGGAATGGTCGACATCGCCGTCCTCGCCAGGCCCCGGCACTCGTCGTCGCCGCGGGGGTGACGGGATCTGCGATCGCGATCCCGCTCCTCGGCGCCGGGTCCGCGTCCGCCGCCGACTCCGCCGTGTGGGACCGGGTCGCGGAGTGCGAGAGTGCCGGGCAGTGGAGCGCCAACACCGGCAACGGCTACTTCGGCGGGCTCCAGTTCTCGCAGGAGACGTGGGAAGCCTTCGGCGGTACGCAGTACGCGGTGCGCGCCGACCTCGCGAGCCGTTCGCAGCAGATCGCCGTGGCCGAGAAGGTGCTGGCCGCCCAGGGGTCGCAGGCGTGGTCGTCCTGCGGGGCGAACGCGGGGCTGCCGGGCAGCGAGAAGCCGAAGCTCGACCTGGGCGCCCTGCCGGTGCCCACCGCGCCGACCACGCCGTCCCCCGGCCCGACCCAGGGCGTCGGCAACGGCGTCGCGCCGGGCGCCGGTACGGACGAGGGAAAGAAGGCCGGCGGCAAGCACCGCGGCCCGGCCGCGACCGAGACCCCGGCCGCGCCGGCGTCCCCGGAGCCCTCCGGCGCCGTCGAGGGCGCGGACGCGGGTGCGAGCGCGGGCACGGGCGAGCGGCGCGCGAGCGACGACACCCGGGCCTCGCGCAGCGACACGCCCGGCCGCGGCGACTCCGTCCAGCCCGGCGACCCGGGCAAGGCGGTCGGTGCGCCGGCGAAGGGTCAGCAGGGCGACGGCTCGACCGGCGCGGGCGCCGAGGCCAACAAGAAGGACGCCGACGGCAAGAAGGACGACGCCGGCGCCAGCGCCGACACCGCGACCGCGTCGCCCGGCACGTACACCGTCCGCCCCGGCGACAACCTCTGGGCCATCGCGGACGCCCAGGACCTCCCCGGAGGCTGGCCGGCGCTCTACGAGGCGAACCGCGATGCCGTCGGCGCTGATCCCGATCTGATCCTGCCTGGTCAGAACCTTGACCTCGGGGTGAAGTAGCCCGATTCAGGGGCACGTTGGGGCAGGTTTTTGCCGGCTTTTGTCCGTTTCTGCGTAAGTGAGACATGTGTCTCTCTGCTCGAACGGACTTCCGGCCCCGAATGGAATGACTCATTCCGTGTCCCACCTGCGGAAACGGGGGTTTCCGGAAGGCCGTGATGGGCGTTTTCTCCCCGATGTTCCTTCTTTGAACATCGGGGAGGGCTGTGATTACGGTCTGACCGCTCGCCAAAGCGGGCACCACTGACCGTCACGCCGAATCCTGCCGTCGGTCGGGGGGAACAGTCGTCGCGAGAGCGCCGAAGGCAGGAGCGGGGGACCCACGTACGTGCCGGTCCCGTCCACCCCGGGAGACCCGGGGCACGGACACCGGCTTGGGGTGAAGCCGCGCCGAGCGCGCGGCCGGGCAACTCACTTGGCCCGAACCCGACAGCTCACCTCGTAGGCGTCGGTGAGGAGATCCACCATGCTGTTTTCCAGCAAGGGCAAGCACCGCCGCCCGTCCAAGGCCGCCAAGTTCGCCGCCTTCGCCGGCATCACCACCGCCGCGATCGCCGCCCCGCTGGTGGGCGCCACCTCCGCCTCCGCCGCCACTGCCGCCGAGTGGGACAAGGTCGCCCAGTGCGAGTCCGGCGGCAACTGGTCGATCAACACCGGCAACGGCTACTACGGCGGCCTGCAGTTCTCCCCGTCCACCTGGGCCGCCTTCGGTGGCACCCAGTACGCGTCGAACGCGCACCTCGCCTCCAAGTCGCAGCAGATCGAGATCGCCGAGAAGGTCCTCGCGGGCCAGGGCAAGGGCGCCTGGCCGAGCTGTGGCGTCGGCCTCTCCAAGGCCGCGTACAACGGCGGCGGCGCCGAGCAGGCCCCCGCCCCGAAGCAGGAGCAGCCCAAGCCGCAGCCGAAGCCCGAGCAGCCGAAGCAGCAGCAGAAGGCGCAGCCCTCGCAGGAGCGCGCCGAGGCCCCGACCACCCGCTCCGAGCGCCCGTCCGCCCCGGCCAAGTCCGCGCCGAAGGCCGGCGGCTTCGAGAAGGGCGACGGCGAGTACGAGGTCCAGGCCGGCGACACCCTGAGCAAGATCGCCGAGAGCGAGCAGGTCAAGGGCGGCTGGCAGAAGCTCTTCGAGCTGAACAAGGACGTCGTGGACGACGCTGACGTCATCTACCCGGGTCAGCAGCTCCACCTGAGCTGACCCGTCGCGAACCCACGGGCCGTCACCCCGACCCGACCCCCCACGGGTTCGCCACTCACGGCCCCGGGCCGGCGCGCTTCCCCCGTACGCGCCGGCCCGGGGTTCTGTGTGTCACGGGTGAGCAGCAAGCCCGCACTGACCGTCGGGGGTCCGCGCCGACCGCGAGAGGCCCGCTTCTGAGCAGGCATCCGCGCAGTTGAGAGGCGTTACCCGACGGTAGCTATGCGCCTTTTGGCCGGGGTGAAGTTCTTCGCACTCTTTTTCGTCCCAGGGGGCGGGCAGCGGCCGGTCGACGCCCCCCAGCCGGTTAGGCTCTTGCCGTTGGGCGCTGAGCCCCGCACCCCACGCGTCACATCCCAGAAGGAGATGCTCGTGCCGTCCATCGACGTCGTCGTAGCCCGGGAAATCCTGGACTCCCGAGGCAACCCCACGGTCGAGGTCGAGGTCGGCCTCGACGACGGGAGCACCGGCCGCGCCGCGGTGCCCTCCGGCGCCTCCACCGGTGCCTTCGAGGCCCTGGAGCTCCGCGACGGAGACCCGAACCGCTACCAGGGCAAGGGCGTCGAGAAGGCCGTCCTCGCCGTCATCGAGCAGATCGGCCCGGAGCTCGTCGGCTACGACGCCACCGAGCAGCGCCTCATCGACCAGGCGATGTTCGACCTGGACGCCACCCCGGACAAGTCCTCGCTGGGCGCGAACGCCATCCTCGGCGTCTCCCTCGCCGTGGCGCACGCCGCCTCCGAGGCGTCCGACCTTCCACTCTTCCGCTACCTGGGCGGTCCGAACGCGCACCTGCTGCCCGTTCCGATGATGAACATCCTGAACGGCGGCTCGCACGCCGACTCCAACGTGGACATCCAGGAGTTCATGATCGCCCCGATCGGCGCGGAGTCCTTCTCCGAGGCGCTGCGCTGGGGCACCGAGGTGTACCACACCCTCAAGAAGGTCCTGAAGGGCCGCGGCCTGTCCACCGGCCTCGGCGACGAGGGCGGCTTCGCGCCGAACCTGGACTCCAACCGCGCCGCGCTGGACCTGATCATCGAGGCGATCAAGGAAGCCGGCTACGCCCCCGGCAAGGACATCGCGCTCGCGCTCGACGTCGCCGCCTCCGAGTTCTACAAGGACGGCTCGTACGAGTTCGAGGGCAAGTCCCTCTCCGCCGCCGAGCTGACCGAGTACTACGAGGAGCTGGTCGCGGCCTACCCGCTGGTCTCCATCGAGGACCCGCTGTTCGAGGACGACTGGGCCGGCTGGAAGGTGCTCACCGACAAGCTGGGCGCCAAGGTCCAGATCGTCGGCGACGACCTCTTCGTCACCAACCCCGAGCGCCTGGCCCGCGGCATCGAGGAGGGCTCCGCGAACGCCCTGCTCGTCAAGGTCAACCAGATCGGTTCGCTGACCGAGACCCTGGACGCCGTCGAGCTGGCCCAGCGCAACGGCTTCAAGTGCATGATGTCCCACCGCTCCGGCGAGACCGAGGACGTCACCATCGCCGACCTGGCCGTGGCCACCAACTGCGGCCAGATCAAGACCGGCGCCCCGGCCCGCTCCGAGCGCGTCGCCAAGTACAACCAGCTCCTGCGCATCGAGGAGATCCTGGACGACGCGGCCGTGTACGCGGGCCGCAGCGCGTTCCCCCGCTTCAAGGGCTGATCGGCCCCGGCAGCCAGTCGTGCGGTACGTCCCCGGCCGCGGTCCCGTACCGTGTCCGGGGACGTACGCACGTACGCGCCCCGATGGCACCGACCAGACGGCACCGACGGAGCAGCCGGCGCAGGGGAGGCGGATCAGATGGCCAAGCGGGACTCCGGGAACGGCGACGGACGGTTCTCCACCGCGACCAGGCTGCGGCTGCTCGGCGAGCAGACCGCGGCCCGTGTGTACCGCTCCCAGACCAAGCGCCAGGCGCGGCGCTCCCGGCTGACGGGCCGGGCGGCCTTCCTCGCGCTCGTCGTCTGCTCCCTCGTGGTCGCCCTGGCGTACCCGATGCGGCAGTACGTCTCGCAACGCGGCGACATCGCCGACCAGCGCGAGCGGATGGCCGACGCGGAGCAGCAGGTGGAGCGGTTGCGGGACGAGAAGGCGCGGCTCCAGGACGACATGTACGTACGCCGCCTGGCCCGTGAGCACCTGCATTACGTACTGCCGGGGGAGACCGGCTACATCATGATCGACCCGGAGGCGGCCGAGCGGCGCCGCAACGACGAGGGCTCGGCCGACCGGCCCTGGTACTCGAACGTCTGGGAAGGCGTCGACGACTCGGACCGCGACTGACCGCGGGCACGCACGCGACGCACCACCCACCACGCCGTAGCAAGACGAGCAGTACGACGCAGCAGCACGACGACGCAGCAACGTAGAACGACCGGATCCAAGGCAGGCATGGAAACCCCTCCACCCACCACCGAGCACACCGCCCCCACGGACGACGACATCGCGGCCTTCCAGCTCCAGCTCGGACGTCCGCCGCGCGGTCTGCGCGCCATCGCGCACCGCTGCCCCTGCGGGCTGCCGGACGTCGTGGAGACCGCGCCCCGGCTGCCCGACGGCACCCCCTTCCCCACGCTGTACTACCTGACCTGCCCGCGCGCCGCCTCCGCCATCGGCACGCTGGAGGCCAACGGCGTGATGAAGGAGATGTCGGAGCGGCTGGCCGCGGACCCCGAACTGGCCGCCGCCTACCGGGCCGCGCACGAGGACTACATCGCGCGCCGCGACGAGATCGAGGAGCTGACGGGCTTCCCGAGCGCCGGCGGCATGCCGGACCGGGTGAAGTGCCTGCACGTGCTGGTCGGGCACTCGCTGGCCGCCGGCCCCGGGGTCAACCCGCTGGGCGACGAGGCCATCGCGATGCTGCCCGAGTGGTGGCGCAAGGGCCCGTGCGTCACCCCGTGCCGGACCGACGGGGCCGACGCGAAGGCCCCGGAGGAGGACGCATGACCCGCGTCGCCGCCGTCGACTGCGGCACCAACTCCATCCGCCTGCTGATCGCCGAGGTCGACCCGACCGGCGGCGAGCTGGTCGAGCTGGACCGGCGGATGACCATCGTCCGGCTGGGGCAGGGCGTCGACCGCACAGGCCGGCTCGCCCCCGAGGCCCTGGAGCGCACCTTCGCGGCCTGCCGCGAGTACGCGGCGGCCATCGCGGACTACGGTGTCGAACGCGTCCGCTTCGTCGCCACCTCCGCCACCCGCGACGCGGAGAACCGCGCGGACTTCGTCCGGGGCGTGGTCGAGATCCTGGGCGTCGAGCCCGAGGTGATCACCGGGGACCAGGAGGCCGAACTCTCCTTCACCGGCGCCACCGGCGAGCTGCCCGGCCACGAGGAGCGGCTGGTCGTCGACATCGGCGGCGGCTCCACCGAGTTCGTCATCGGACGCGACCGGGTGGAGGCCGCGCGCTCCGTGGACGTCGGCTGCGTCCGGCTCACCGAGCGCCACGTGCGCAGCGACCCGCCGTCGGCCGCGGAGCTGGCCGCGGTCCGCGCGGACGTCGAGGCCGCGCTGGACCTCGCCGAGGAGACCGTGCCGCTGCGCGGCGCCCGCACGCTGGTGGGGCTCGCCGGCTCGGTCGCCACGGTCGCGGGCATCGCGCTGGGCCTCGACGCGTACGACTCCAAGGCGATCCACCACTCGCGCGTCTCCCGCGCCCGGGTCGCCGAGATCGTGCACGCCCTGGCCGCCGCGACCCACGACGAGCGGGCCGCGATCCCGGTGGTGCACCCGGGGCGGGTGGACGTGATCGTCCCCGGGGCGCTCGTACTGCTCGCGATCATGGAACGGATCGACGCGGACGAGGTGGTCGTCAGCGAACACGACATCCTCGACGGCATCGCGCTCTCCCTCGTCTGAGGCAGCTCAGGGGCATCTCAGGGGCACCTTAGGAGCGGCTTCGAGGTAGTGCCGGGGCGCATAAAAGCCGCATAAAAGTCGCGGCGACACGGCCCGGATGAGAAGTCGATGAGCAACTTCGTGAAGTTCTTCACAAGGAAAAGGGGCCTGATGGGGGCGGTGCGGGGTCGAAAGGCACGTGCCGTAGGGCCTTTGGGCCCGAAGGAGTGCGGACGAAGGGGACTTCGGGGTGTTTCGGGAAGGTGAACCACCGGCCGGGCGAACCCCGGGAGCGCCCTCAAGGGGCCAGCTCACAGCGGGTGCCCAACGACTGGACCACGCGCCGGGTTCCCCGTTTCGACCATGACCTCGATCACGCGGGCCGCGCAGTGTAGCAGAGCCCTGTCGAGACCTTGTGAAGGGGCTCACGAGCACCCCCCACCAGGGGGGTGGATACTCGATGGCATGAGCACCACGGAGCGTCCCAGGATCCTCGTAGTAGGCGGTGGGTACGTTGGCTTGTACGCGGCACGGCGCATTCTGAAGAAGATGCGCTACGGCGAGGCGACCGTCACGGTCGTCGACCCGCGGTCGTACATGACGTACCAGCCCTTCCTCCCCGAAGCCGCCGCCGGCAGCATCTCGCCCCGGCACGTCGTCGTCCCGCTGCGACGCGTGCTGCCGAAGGCCGAGGTGCTCACCGGCCGGGTCACCACGATCGACCAGGACCGCAAGGTCGCCACGATCGCGCCGCTCGTCGGCGAGGCGTACGAGCTGCCCTTCGACTACCTGGTCGTCGCCCTGGGCGCGGTCTCCCGCACCTTCCCGATCCCCGGACTCGCCGAGCAGGGCATCGGCATGAAGGGCATCGAAGAGGCCATCGGGCTGCGCAACCACGTCCTGGAGCAGCTGGACAAGGCCG
The DNA here is from genome assembly GCF_040643215.1 of Streptomyces sp. NPDC047315. Taxonomy (NCBI): domain Bacteria; kingdom Bacillati; phylum Actinomycetota; class Actinomycetes; order Kitasatosporales; family Streptomycetaceae; genus Streptomyces; species Streptomyces sp. NPDC047315. The sequence continues at coordinate 209,680 of NZ_JBEYTZ010000003.1, forward strand.
ACTCCACCACCGACGAGGAGGTCCGCCGCCGTGCGCTGACCTTCGTCTTCGTCGGCGGCGGCTTCGCCGGAGCCGAGACCATCGGCGAGGTCGAGGACATGGCGCGCGACGCCGCCAAGTACTACACCAACGTCAAGCGCGAGGACATGCGGTTCATCCTCGTCGACGCGGCCGACAAGATCCTTCCGGAGGTCGGGCCCAAGCTCGGCGCCTACGGCAAGGAGCACCTGGAGTCCCGCGGCGTCGAGATCTACCTGCAGACGTCCATGGACTCCTGCGTCGACGGCCACGTGGTGCTGAAGAACGGCCTTGAGGTCGACTCCGACACCGTCGTGTGGACCGCCGGCGTCAAGCCGAACCCGGCGCTCGCCCGCTACGGCCTCCCGCTCGGCCCCCGCGGCCACGTGGACACCGCCACCACCCTCCAGGTCCAGGGCACCGACTACATCTGGGCCGCGGGCGACAACGCCCAGGTCCCGGACGTCGCCGCCCGCAAGGCCGGCGTGGAGAACGCCTGGTGCCCGCCGAACGCGCAGCACGCCCTGCGCCAGGCCAAGGTCCTCGGCGACAACGTGATCTCCGGCATGCGGGGCTTCCCGCAGAAGGAGTACAGCCACGCCAACAAGGGCGCCGTGGCCGGCCTCGGCCTCCACAAGGGCGTCGCGATGATCGTCGTCGGCAAGATGAAGATCAAGCTCCGCGGCCGGCTGGCCTGGTACATGCACCGTGGCTACCACGGCCTCGCGATGCCGACCTGGAACCGTAAGATCCGCGTCTTCGCTGACTGGACGCTGGGCATGTTCCTGAAGCGCGAAGTCGTCTCCCTCGGTGCGATCCAGTCGCCCCGCGAGGAGTTCTACGAGGCGGCCAAGCCGACGCCCGCGCCGGTCACCGCCACCCCCGAGAAGGCCAAGGCTTCCTGACTCCGGCCTTCCCGGTTCCGTAAGGCACCCGAACGAGGGGCCGCCCGCCATCCGTGGTGCGGGCGGCCCCTTTGCCGTGCCCGGGGCACGACCATGCGGGGGGTTCGCGGCGGGATACGGGCGTTTCACGGTCGGCACGGGCGCAGGGCGGGAAGCACCCTCAGGGGTCGGGTTGTTGTCATGACGGCAACCCGCAAGCCGGAACGCCGGAACCTCACGGAGGTGTGTGCCATGGCCGGAGCCGCAGTGCGGCTGACCGCCCTCGCCGAAGACCTGTTGGGCAGGCCCTTCCCCGTCCGCCTGCGGGCCTGGGACGGTTCGGAGGCGGGACCCCCGGGCGGGCCCGTGCTCGTGGTGCGGCAGCGCCGCGCCCTGCGGCGGTTGTTGTGGCGGCCCGGTGAGTTGGGCCTGGCGCGTGCCTGGGTCGCCGGGGAAATCGACGTCGAGGGCGACCTCTACACCGTCCTGGACCACCTCACCGGCGTCCTCTGGGAGCGTGCCGACGCCGCCCGCGAAGCCGACGCCGCCCATGAAGCGGACAGCCGGCTGCGGCGGCTGCGCGACCCGCGGCTGCGCACCGCGGCCCGCGGCCTGTTGGCGCTCGGCGGCGCCCTGCCGCCCCCGCCGCCGCCCCCCGAGGAGGTCGGCCGCCGCGCCGGCTCCTCGCACACCAAGCGTCGCGACAGCCAGGCCATCAGCCACCACTACGACGTGGGGAACGACTTCTACGAACTCGTCCTCGGCCCCTCCATGGTGTACTCCTGCGCCTACTGGGGCGACGGCGCCCGTACCCTGGAGGACGCCCAGCGCGCCAAGCTCGACCTCGTCGCCCGCAAGCTGGACCTGAAGGAGGGCGACCGGCTGCTGGACGTCGGCTCCGGCTGGGGCTCCATGGCCATCCACGCGGCCCGGGAGTACGGCGCGCAGGTCACCGGGGTGACGCTCTCCCGCGAGCAGGCCGCGTACGCCCGCAAACGGGTCGCCGAGGCCGGGCTGACCGACCGGATCGAGATCCGCGTCCAGGACTACCGGGACGTCAGGGACGGCCCGTACGACGCGATTTCCTCCATCGGGATGGCCGAACACGTCGGCTCGGTCCGCTACCAGGAGTACGCCTCGCAGCTGTACTCCCTGCTCAAGACCGGCGGCCGGCTGCTGAACCACCAGATCGCGCGCCGCCCGCAGGCCGACGAGTCGACGTACGAGGTCGACGAGTTCATCGACCGGTACGTCTTCCCCGACGGGGAGCTGTCCCCGCTCGGCGCCACCGTCGCGGGCGTGGAGTCCGCCGGCTTCGAGGTGCGGGACGTGGAGTCCATCCGCGAGCACTACGCCCTCACCCTGCGCCGCTGGGTGGCCAATTTGGAGGAGAACTGGCGGCAGGGCGTCGCGCTCACCTCCCCGGGCCGGGCCCGGGTGTGGCGGCTGTACATGGCCGCGTCCGCGCTCTCCTTCGAGCGCAATCGGATCGGGGTGAACCAGGTCCTCGCCGTGAAGACCGGTGCGGACGGCGCGGCCGGGCTGCCGCTACGCACCCGCGCCTGGACCTGACGCCGGACGGCCGCGTAAGCACGGCGAAGGGCCCCGCGGATTCGCCGAATCCCCGGGGCCCTTCGTCCGTACCGCTCCCGGTCCGGCTACTCCGTCTTGATCGCGGTGAGCATGTTCAGCCGCGCGGCGCTACGGGCGGGCCACATCGCGGCCAGCACCCCGACCACGCCGGCCAGCAGCAGGAAGATCCCGATCCGCGCCCACGGGATGACCAGCTCGTACGTCGGGATGGAGTCCCGGAACGTCTCGCCGATCGCCCAGCCGAGGAAGGAGCCGAGCGCGATGCCGATCACCGCACCGAACAGCGAGATGACCACGGCCTCCAGGCGGATCATCCGCTTCACCCGGCTGCGGTCCAGCCCGATCGCCCGCAGCATGCCGATCTCCTGCTGACGCTCGAAGACGGACATCGCCAGGGTGTTGACGACCCCGAGGACCGCGATGATCAGGGCCATCGCCAGCAGGCCGTACATGATGTTCAGCATCGTGTTGATCATGCCGCCGAACAGGTTGCGGATGTCCTGCTTGTCCATGATGGACATCGCCGGGTTGTCACCGAGGGCGTCCACCAGCGCCTGCTCGTTGGCCTTCGTCTCCCCGCCGGCCATCTTCACCCACACCTCGGGGATGGTGGGCTTCTCCTCGAAGGGGGCGAGGACCTTGGTGTCGAGGAGGTACTGGTCCACCATCTCGTTCGGCTCGAACACCGCGCCGACCGTGAGGGTCTTCCCGGTCTTCTTCCCGTCGTGCTCGAAGGTGACGGGGATCTGGTCGCCGGACTTCCAACCGTTCTTGTCCGCCGTCTTCTCGTCGATCGCGAGCTGGCCGTCGGCGAGGGTGTCCAGCGAACCGGAGACCGTCTTGAGCTTGAAGACCTCCTGGAGGCCCTGCGGGTCCACCCCGGAGACCGACCGGTACGAGTCCTTGATCTCGAAGGAACCGTTCTGCCTGGGGGAGATGGCCTCCAGGCCCTTCGCCTTGCGCAGGGCGGTGACCGCGGAGGCGTCGAGGGGCTCGCCGTTGGCCATGGTCACGAGGTAGTCGGCGCGGATGTTGTCCGTGGTCGACTTGTCGATGGCCTGGCCGACGGTCACGCCGATCACGGTCAGACCGGTGACCAGGGTCAGCCCGATGGCCAGCGCGGACGCGGTGGCGCCGGTGCGGCGCGGGTTGCGGACCGCGTTCTGGCCGGCGAGCTTGCCGGCGACGCCGAAGACGCTGTGCAGCAGCGGGCGGACCAGCGCGATCAGCGGCCGGGAGAGCTGCGGGATCAGCACGATCACACCGATGAGGGCCAGGAAGGCGCCGCCGGCGATGGTGTAGCGGCCGGCGTCGCCGTCGCTCGCGCCGGCGCCGGCGCCGATCAGGGCGAGGCCACCGCCGGTCAGCAGGCTGCCGATGATGTTCCGCACCAGCAGGGACTTCGCCGAGGCGACCGCGTGCACGCTGCTCATCGCGGCGACCGGCGGGATCTTCGCGGCGCGGCGGGCGGGCAGCCAGGCCGCGAGCACGGTGACGACCACGCCGACGACGAGGGCGGAGAGGACCGCGGTCGGCGAGACGACCAGCGGACCGTTGGGGATCTTGGCGCCGAAGGAGCCGACGAGGGAGCGCAGTCCGACCGCGAGCCCGAGGCCGATGGCGAAGCCGACGACGGAGGCGATCAGGCCGACGAAGAGCGCTTCCAGGATCACCGAGCGCTTGACCTGGCGGCGGGAGGCGCCGACGGCGCGCATCAGGGCCAGCTCGCGGGTGCGCTGGGCGACCAGCATGGTGAAGGTGTTGGCGATCAGGAAGATGCCCACGAAGAGCGCGATGCCGGCGAAGCTGAGCAGCATCATGCTCATGCCGTTCATCTCGCGCTTGATCGACTCGGCTTCCTCGTCGGCGAGCTTCGTGCCCGTCTCGGCGGGGGCGTCCTTGGGCAGCAGTGGCTGCACGGCGGACAGGACGGCGGAGTCGGACGCCCCGCCCTTGGCGGTCACCTTGATCGTGTCGAACTGACCGGGCTTGAGGTACAGCTCCTGCGCGACGGCGGTGTCGAAGAGGACCAGGCTGCCGCCGGCGTTCACCGCGCCGTCGTCGGTGGTGAAGACGCCGGCGAGGGTGTACTCCTTCACCGGGCCGTTGGTGGCGACCCGAACGGTGTCGCCGACCTCGTACTCGCCCTTCTTGGCGGTCTCCTTGTCGAGGGCGATCTCGTCGGCCTTCGCCGGGCCGTTGCCCTGGGTGAAGTCGTACTCGTCGTCCTTGCCGTCCTTGCCGGGGGCGAAGTTGCCGCCGGCGTTCGCCCAGCCGTTGCCGATCAGCTTGCCGTCCTGGTCGGCGACGCCGGCGAAGCCCTCCACCCGGCCGGTGGCGCGGTCGACCTGGGAGGCGCCCTGGATCTTCTTCAGCGTCTCGTCGGACAGGCCCTCGTCAGGCGGGCTCTCGACGACCACGGCGATCTTGTCGTAGCCCTTGGCCGACTGGTTCTTGAAGGCGTTGCCGAGCGTGTCGGTGAAGACCAGGGTGCCGGCGACGAACGCCACGCCGAGCATCACGGCGAGCACGGTCATCAACAGCCTGGCCTTGTGCGCGAGCACGTTGCGCAGAGCGGTACGGAGCATGTCAGTCAATCCTGTGGTGGGAGCCGGGTCAGCGGAGCTGTCGGGTCGGTCAGCTGGTCCGGCCCTTGGCGTCGAACGCCTTCATCCGGTCGAGGACGCCGTCGGCGCTGGGGTTGTGCATCTCGTCGACGATCCGCCCGTCGGCGAGGAAGATCACCCGGTCCGCGTAGGAGGCGGCCACCGGGTCGTGGGTGACCATGACGACGGTCTGGCCGAGCTCGCGCACCGAGTTCCGCAGGAAGCCGAGGACCTCGGCGCCGGAGCGCGAGTCGAGGTTTCCGGTCGGCTCGTCACCGAAGATGATCTCCGGCTGGGAGGCGAGGGCGCGGGCCACGGCGACGCGCTGCTGCTGGCCGCCGGAGAGCTGGGTCGGGCGGTGGCTGAGCCGGCCGGAGAGCCCGACCATGTCGATCACGTTGTTCAGCCACTGCTTGTCGGGCTTGCGGCCGGCGATGTCCATCGGCAGCGTGATGTTCTCCAGCGCGGTCAGGGTCGGCAGCAGGTTGAACGCCTGGAAGATGAAGCCGATCTTGTCGCGGCGCAGCTGGGTCAGCTGCTTGTCCTTGAGGGACCCGAGCTCGGTCTCCCCGATCCGTACCGAGCCGGAGCTGAAGGTGTCCAGGCCGGCGACGCAGTGCATCAGCGTGGACTTGCCGGAGCCCGAGGGGCCCATGATCGCGGTGAACTCGGCCTGGTTGAAGTCGACGGTGACCCGGTCGAGGGCGACCACCTGGGTCTCGCCCTGTCCGTACACCTTGGACAGGTCCGTGGCGCGGGCGGCCACGGTGGTGGGCCGGTGGGTGAGGGACATGGTGGTCACGAGGGGACGCTCCTGTCGGCGTGGCGATCGGGGACGACTCCATCGTGTCCGCCGCCGCAGCTACGAACGTCAGCCCTCGTGCCCGTTCCGATGGCCCTCTTTGGTCGCACCGGATCCTCGGTTCCTCCTCCTTTGGTATGACGGCACCCCCGAGATCGGAAGATCGGATCAGTGCCGTCCGACACGTGCATCCGGCATGTGTACGAGGCACGTACTGGGGCTTCGCGCCCAGGTCGGGCACGGGCGACGAGTTTCCGTCAATCGCGTGAAGTCGCGAGAGTGACCACGTGTCGGGACATATGTGCCCACGCGCCGTTCACCAGCACTGATGCCCAATCAGGCGGCAATAAAATAAGACAACATCGGGCCATCGTCCGCCATTGGGAAGAGTCAGCCCGGATAGGCTCGTCCCTCGTTGCGAGCGGTGTATCAAGCCCGGATGGTGGAACGTAGACACGGCGAGCTTAAACCTCGCTGCCCTTCGCGGGCGTGCCGGTTCGAGTCCGGCTCCGGGCACCGCAGGGGCCCGGGGGATCGGTCGAAAGTCGTTGAAGGTAGAAACATCGGATGGGTGGGCCCGCGGCCCCCTCCGAACCCCTCCCGAAGGCCGCCGCAGCCGGCCCGACGACCCCCGCCGGGGGCATGAGAGCCCGGTCACGATACGGAAAGATCCTCCGTTGGCACTAGGGCAGAGCCTTTGCGCTCCCATTACTCTTGTCGCAAGGCCGCGCACGGTGGCCATGGAGGAGTGAGATGAGGAGCAGTAACCCGGTCTTCTCGCGACGGGGGTTCAGCCGCGACAACGGCATGGCGGGCTTCAACGCGCAGCCGCAGGCCGGGGGCGCCGCCGTAGCCACCAACCCTTACGCCCAGGGCACGGGCAACCCGTACGCGACCAACCCGTACGCCCCGACCGACCCGCAGGTCGCCGGTGGCGGCCCGCAGGCGCCCGCCGGCGCCGGCGTCATGACGATCGACGACGTCGTCTCGCGCACCGCGATGACGCTCGGCACCGTCGTGCTCACCGCCGTCCTCGCCTGGATCACGCTGCCCGTGGACCAGGACGCGCTCGGCAAGTCCTACGGCATCGCGATCGGCGCGGCCCTCGTGGCCTTCGTCCTCGCGATGGTGCAGTCCTTCAAGGCCAAGCCGGTTCCCGCGCTGATCCTGGCGTACGCGGCCTTCGAGGGCGTCTTCCTCGGCGTGATCTCCAGCGCCGTCAGCACCTACATCAGCCCCGGGGTGGTCGTCCAGGCCGTCCTCGGCACGATGGCGGTCTTCGCCGGTGTCCTGATCGCGTACAAGATGCGCTGGATCCGGGTCACGCGCCGCTTCTACGGCTTCGTGATGGCCGCCGCGATCGGCTTCATGCTGCTGATGGCGGTGAACCTCCTCTTCGCCGTCTTCGGCGGCGGTGACGGCCTGGGCTTCCGCAGCGGCGGCCTCGGCATCCTGTTCGGCGTCCTCGGCATCGTGCTCGGCGCGTGCTTCCTCGCCCTGGACTTCAAGCAGGTCGAGGACGGCGTCACCTACGGTGCGCCGCGCCGGGAGGCGTGGTTCGCGGCCTTCGGCCTCACCATGACCCTGGTGTGGATCTACCTGGAGATGCTGCGAGTGCTGTCGATCATCCAGGGCAACGACTGACCCTGCCGCCCGGTGCGCTCGGCGCGCCGGGCGGAAGGAGGGCCCGCAGGCACAGCGCCTGCGGGCCCTCCGCCGTTTCTCGCCGTTTTCGGACCGCCCCTCAGAGCAGTCGCCGCGCGGCCCGCCGCAGGTCGTACTCGTGGATGATCGCCTTGGCGTGGCCGTACGAGAGGTCGTGCTCACTCCGGAGCCAGCTCACCTTCTCCTCGAAACGGAAGAGAGAGGGGCCTTCCTCTACGGTGTGCAACCAATCGGAGATCTCACGACCGGTGCAGTGGGGGATGCGGGAGAGGAGATTGCGGTGGGTCTCTTCGGAGAAGACATGGGACATCGGCGCCTCCGGACGCTCAGGGCCTGTGCTCCTTGTCGCCACCGTGCCTGAGGCGTCGGCCGTTGGCAACACTCCATGGGGTGTGCATAGGGTGCGGTGTGCTTGATACGACCCCTCTGCTCGACGCCGTCGACCACTTCGCCGCGGCTCTGCGCGCCGCGCCGCAGAGCCGCCTCCAGCGGGGTGCGGCCGGCGAGGGCCTGGCCCTGGCCAGGGAGCTGGCCCGGCGCGCCCAGCGGATCGAGACGCCGGAGCGCGAGCCGCGGACGATGCCGGACGCGGGCGTCTTCGTGGTCGCGGACCAGGTCCAGGTCGCGGGCCGCGACCTGGCGGAGGCGCTGCGGACGGGGCCCGCGGCGGAGGAGGACGCCGTGGCGGACCTGGTAACCCTGATCCGCACGGCGGAACGCCGCGCCTTCCCCTGACGGGCCGCGGGTCGGCCCCCGCGCCGTTTCCCTGCGGGCCAGCTGTTCTCTGCGGCTGCGTCGTGCTTGCTCGCGCCCTTGGACACACGCACCGTTTCCCTGCGGGTGCGTTGGTCTCTGGGGTCCGGTGGGTGGCTTGTCGCGCAGTTCCTCCCCCTGTGCCCTGCGGGCACGGGGGGACCCCCACCTATGCCCAGAGGGCGTGGGGGGACCCCCAGCGCCCCTGACGTACCCGCCGTTTCCCTCTGGGAACGTTGGTCTCCACCGGCCGGTGGTGGGCTTGTCGCGCAGTTCCCCGCGCCCCTGAAGACCCGCGCCGTCTCCCCGCGGGAGCGTTGCCATCTGCGGATGCGTCGGGCTTGCTCACGCATCCGCCCCCCTACGCCCAGAGGGCGTGGGGGCACCCCCAGCGCCGCCTGTTTCGCGGCCCCGTCACTTGTCTGCGGGCTGAGGCGAAGGCTTTTAGGGGCGCGGGGAACTGCACGACACGCCACGCACCGGGCCGCAGAGGCCAACGCTTCCGCAGGGAAACGGCGGGTAGGTCAGGGGGCGGAACTGCGCGAACAGACCCCACCCGGCCGCGGAGGGCAACGCTTCCGCGGGGTAACGGCGAGGGCTCTCAGGGGGCTTCAGGCAGGCGGGGTGTCCCACGCGGTGGAGAGGTTGGTGATGCGCGCGGTGTACTCAAGCGCCTCGCGCCACTCCGGCGGCCAGGACGTGTAGCCACGATGCGCGCCGGCCAACGCGCCGGCCAACGCGGCGACGGAGTCGGAGTCGCCCGACGAGTGCGCCGCGCGCTTGACCGCCGAGCGAGGGTGGCCGTCGACCACCAGGACGCAGTACAGCGCCGTGGCCAGCGCTTCCTCGGCCACCCAGCTCGCCCCCACCGCCTCGCACGGGTCCCGCTCCACGTCCTTCGCCCGCAGCGCGCTCGCCGCGGTGTCCAGGGCGCGCAGGCATTCGTCCCAGCCGAAGGCGATGAACGACGCCGGGTCCGGTGCGCCCGCCTTCGCCGCCAGGTCGCCGAGCCAGTCGCCGTGGTAGGTGTTGCGGGACTTCCGGGCGTACGCGCGGAGCTCGGGGAGCAGGTCCGCCAGCGAGCAGCCGTGGGCGAGGAGCCAGGTGGCGTGGCACGTCAGGTCGCTGGCCGCGAGCGCGGTGGGGTGGCCGTGGGTGAGCGCGGCCTGGAGTTGGGCGATGCCCGCCCGCTGCGCGCCGCTCAGGGCGGGGACGAGCGCGACGGGCGTGACGCGCATGTTCGCGCCGCAGCCCTTGGAGTTGATGACGGTGGCGTCCTGCCAGCGCATGCCGCGTTCGAGGTTGGCGCAGGCCCTGAGGCAGGTCTGACCGGGCGCGCGGTTGTTGTCGGGGTCGTGCAGCCAGGTGACGAAGTGTTTGCGCAGGGCGGCTTCGACGCCGTACGGGGTGAGCGCGGCGGCGGCCTCGCGCGGCCCAGGGGCGCCCGCACCGACCTCCAGGAGCGCCTCGCCGACCGCGAGCGCCATTTGCGTGTCGTCGGTGACCCGGACCACGTCGCCCGCGGAGAGCGGCAGGCCCATCTCCTCCCAGGGGCCGAACGCCGCCGCGATCTGCCGCATGTCGAGGAATTCGGTGGGGTAGCCCATCGCGTCGCCGACGGCCAGCCCGAAGAGCGAGCCGTCGACCGCCCGCCAGGTCCGGTCCGTCTCGAAGTGGCCGGCGGACTCCTTCAGCGCCCGCTGGCTCCGCGCCTCGGCGAGGGAGCCGGCGACGATGTGGGTGTACGTGGAGGAGGGCCACAGCTGGATCAGCTCGGTCACCGTCTGGGACGGGGTGAGGCCGCGGGCCTTGCCCGCGTGGAGCCGCTCCCGCCACTCGTCACCGCGCGCACCCGCGGACTTGAGGGGGAGCCAGCTCGCGGCGTCGTCCTCGTCGTTGAACCACAGGTAGCCGACGAGTTCGTGCTCGGTGTCGGCCACCGCCACGTAGCGCACCGGACCGTTCGTCCTGTGCTGGTAGCGCGGCGGCCCGCCGACGATCCTCATGCCCGCTCCGTCGTCCTCGAAGAGGCGGAGGTTGGTCGTTATCTCGACGAAGCGGGGGTGTCCGGCGTCGCTGCGGTCGGGGTTCAATGCCTCTTCCTCGGGCGTCTCGGCCTTGAGATGGTCCACGTCCTGATGCAGCGCATCATACTTTTGGGTAACGCGACCCCCGCCCCTCCCTGTCCAGCGCATCCGTGACCGCGCGACAGTCCTCCGCGAAGCTGGCGAGGCGCTGCGGGCCGAGGACGTCCACGAAGAGCGCGCGGACGTCCGCCGCGTGTTCGGGGGCGGCCCGGCGGATCGCGGTGCGGCCCGCCTCGGTGAGTTGGACGTCGGGGTAGCGGCCCGTGCGGGAGGGCTCGCGGGTGACCATGCCGCGGCGTTCCATCCGGGTGATGTGGTGGGACAGCCGGCTCTTCTCCCACTGGGTCGCCGAGGCCAGTTCGCTCGGACACATCCGCCCGTCGGCGGACTCCGAGAGGTTCACCAGGATCTCGTAGTCGGCCGCCGAGAGGTCGAAGTCGCGTTGCAGTCGGGAGGCGAGGCGCGCGGTCAGCATGCGCTGCATGTGGAGGTAGGACCGCCAGGCGCGCTGTTCGGTCTCGTTCAGCCAGGGCTCGTCGGACATGGCCACGATCCTAACCTCTAGTTGACGTATCAACCCCCTCGGCGTAACGTGGAAATCGCTGAAGTTGATACGTCAACCTGGAACTTCGAGGGGATCGCCATGTCGGAAGCGAAGAAGATCATCGCCGTGGTCGGGGCGACCGGTTCGCAGGGGGGCGGGCTCGCCCGGGCGATCCTGGCCGACGCCGACGGGCCGTTCGCCCTGCGCGCCCTGACCCGGGACGCGGACTCGCCCGCCGCGCGCCGCCTGGCCGACGCCGGCGCCGAGGTGGTGGCCGCCGACCTCGACGACGAGGCGTCGGTGCGCGCCGCGTTCGACGGGGCGTACGGTGCGTTCGTCGTCACGAACTTCTGGGCCCCGCGCCCCGCGGAGGACGTACGCCGTCGTACGGCGGCGCAGATGGAGAAGGAGCAGGCCGGCAACGCCGCCCGGGCCGCGCGGGCCGCCGGGCTCCGGCACGTGATCTGGTCCACCCTGGAGGACACCCGCGGTGTGCTGCGCACCGGTGACGACCAGATGCCGCTGCTCGAAGGCGACTACACCGTGCCCCACTTCGACGCCAAGGCCGAGGCGGACCGGCTGTTCACCGCGGAGGGCGTGCCCACCACCTTCCTGCGCACCACCTTCTTCTACGAGGCGTTCCTCCGGGGCATGGGCCCGGTGCGCGGCGACGACGGCACGCTCGCGATCACCCTGCCGATGGCCGACGCCCCCATCGCCGGGATCGCCTCCGACGACATCGGCCGGACCGCGCTCGGCGTCTTCCGGCACCCGGAGCTGGTCGGCGAGACGGTGAGCATCGCCGGCGGCCACCACACGGGCGGCGAGTTGGCCGAGCTGTTCACCGCGGCGCTGGGCGAGAAGGTCGCGTACCGGCCGGCGAGCTTCGACGAGTACCGGGCGTCCGGCGCCTTCGCGGCGGACGAGGTGGCGAACATGTTCGCGTACTACGTGCAGGCCGCCGACACCTTCGTCGGGGACCGGGACCTCGCCGCCGTACGGGCGCTGAACCCCGCGCTCCAGTCGCTCCCCGAGTGGCTGGCGCAGCACGCCGCGGAGACGGTCCAGTGAGCGCCGGTCCGACGGGCGCCGCGCGGTTGGCCGGGCGGCGTGCGGTCGTCACCGGCGGAACGCGCGGCATCGGGGCCGCGATCGTGGCGCGGCTCGTCGCCGAGGGCGCCTCCGTGCTGACCACCGCGCGCGGCGCCGGGGGCGGCGACCTGCCCGACGGGGTGCACTTCGTGACGGCCGACGCCGCCGTGCCCGCCGACGCGACGCGGGTGGCCCGCGCGGCGGAGGAGTTACTCGGCGGCGTGGACGTCCTCGTCAACAACGCCGGCGGCACGGACACCCGCCCCGACAGCGTCCTCCACGCCGACGACGGGGAGTGGCAGCGGAACCTGGAGACCAATCTGCTGAGCGCGGTGCGGCTGGACCGGGCGGTCCTGCCGGGCATGGTCGCCCGGGGGAGCGGGGTGGTCGTGCACGTCTCGTCGACCGCGGCGCACGAGCCGTTGCAGGACGCCGTGGCGTACTCCGCCGCGAAGGCGGCGCTGTCCGCGTACAGCAAGGCCCTGGCCGTCCGGGTCGGCCCGAGCGGCGTCCGCGTCAACAGGATCTCGCCGGGCGTGACGCTCACCTCGGCCGCGGAGGATCTGCTGAGGCGCAACGCGGCGCGGAGCGGCACGGATCGCGAGGCGGCGCTGCGGGAGTTGATGGCCGGGCTGGGCGGGGTGCCGCTGCGGCGGCCGGGCGGGCCGGAGGAGGTCGCGGCGCTCGTCGCGTTCCTCGTCTCGGACGAGGCCGCGTGGATCACCGGCGCGGACCACGTCATCGACGGCGGCATGCTCCACGCCGCGTAACGCCCCGCCCCGCCGCACCTGCGATGCGGCTGCGGCCCCTGCGGCTGCGGGCGCCGCCGCCGTTTCCCCGCGGGCGCGTTGACCTCCGCGACCCGGTGGTGGGCTGTCCGCGCAGTTCCTCGCGCCCCTGACGTACCCGCCGTTTCCCTCTGGGAACGTTGGTCTCCACCGGCCGGTGGTGGGCTTGTCGCGCAGTTCCCCGCGCCCCTAAAAACCCCTCGCCGTTTCCCTGCTCGGCGCGTTGGTCTCTGCGGCCCGTCTGTGGCTTGTCGCGCAGTTCCCCGCGCCCCTGTTTCGCTGCCCCCGTCTTTCGTCTGCGGGCTGGGGCGAAGGTTTTTAGGGGCGCGGGGAACTGCGCGAACAACCCCCACCGGGCCGCAGAGACCAACGCGCACCGCAGGGAAACGGCGGGTATGTCAGGGGCGCGAGGAAGTGCGCGAACAGCCACAGACGGGCCGCAGCGACCAACGCGCACCGCAGGGAAACGGCGGGTACGTCAGGGCGCTGGGGCCCGGGGTGGCTTGGGTGCCGTCAGTGGGGCGCTCGGGCCTCGACGATCGAGAGGACCGTGGGGGTGGGGAGCACCCGGTGGAGTCGGAGACCCGCCGTCGCGAAGAGCTCGGCGAAGTCCGACTCCGTGCGCTCACGGCCCGTCAGCGACGCCATCATCATCAGGTCGAGGTCCTTGCCCTGGTGGGGCCCGTTGCCCGGCGGGATCACCGCGTCGATCACCAGCACCCGGCCGCCCGGCGCCAGCGCCGCCCGACAGTTGCGCAGCACCGTCGCGCACTGCTCGTCGTCCCAGTCGTGCAGGATGCGCTTGAGCATCAGCACGTCCCCGGGCGGCACGGACGCGAAGAAATCGCCCTCCGCCGTCTCCCACCGCCCCGCCGGATCCGCGCCGTGCGGCACGGGCGTGGCCAGGCGGTGCCCGGCGAGCACGTGCGCGCGGTCGTACAGCACGCCGTGCAGCGAGGGCCCGGCCGCCAGCACCTCGCTCAGCAGTCCGCCGTAGCCGCCGCCGACGTCGACCACCCGGGCGCCCTCGGGGAAGTCGTACGCCGCGGCGATCGGCGCGTTCTCGGCGTCCGACATGGAGGCCATGCCCGCGTGGAAGACCGCCGCCGTCTGCTCGTCCCGGGCGAAGTGGTCGAAGAACGGCATGCCGAAGAGCGCGTCGAAGGCCGAGCCGCCGTCCGTCAGACAGCGGCTCATCTCCCCGGCGGGCCGCCACATCGTCGGGTCCGTCAGCATCAGCACCGCGGAGCGCGCCGAGACCGGGGCGTCGCTGCGCAGCGCGTCCCCCTCGGGCGTCAGCCGGAACCGGCCCGCCCCGTCCTCCGCGAACAGGCCCCGGGTCGCGAGCAGCCGTAGCACCCGGTGCAGCGCACCCGCGTCCGTGCCGGTCGCCGCCGCCAGCTCCGCCGGTGTGCGCGGGCCGTCGGCCAGGTGGTCCGCCACCCCGACGTCCGCCGCTGCGCGCAGCGCCGCCGGGTACAGGAACCCGAGCGCCTGCGCCACGACCAGCGCCGCGCTGCGCCGTCCGTCCGCCATCTCGTCAGCCATGGGACACGCCTCCCCTAAGGGCCTAAGGGCCGGTTGGGACCGGCCGACCGGGCCCAGCATGCCAGCGGGCGGGAACCGACCGTTCGGTTCCCGCCAGCGGGGTTCAGCAGTGCGTCACAGGGAGGCGATCACGCGGTCCGCGAGTATGTAGACCGTCTCCGCGCCGCAGACGAACGTGAGGGCGTATGCGCCGGAGACGCCGGAGCCGCCCAGTAGCACCGGGGTCTCGCCGTCGCGCAGCGCCTGCGCCAGGCGTTCGGCGGTCTCGCGGTGGCCGGGGGTCAGGCACAGCGTCGTGCCGTCCGCGAAGACGTACACGTCGAGCGTGCCGAGCGGGCCGGGGCGTACGTCGGCGAGTTCGGTACGGGCCTGCGCCAGCTCCTCCAGCCGCGCCACCGTGCGCTCCTGGTCGGTGACCACGGGCGTCTGCACGGGCACGAAGTCCGGGTGCGAGGGGTGCCGGCGGCGGGCGGCGGCCAGTTCGGGGGAGTCCTCGGCGAACTCCGGCGCCTCCGGGAGGTCGGCCACGTCCTCCAGGGCCTCCGTCATGTCGTAGTCGACGGCCTCGAGACCGACGAAGTCGGCCTGGCGCGGTACGTAGAAGGGCAGCTCGTCGCCGGGGACGCCGGGAGCGCTGGAACCGGAGCCGGGGGCGGACGCCCCGCCGACCAGGGGCGCGGGCGCGTCCGCCGCGTCGCGGGCCTCCTGCGCGGCCCAGAACGCGCGCGCCTCGGCCAGCTCCCGCTCGCGCTCCTCGGCGAGCGCTTCGGCGACGGCCGCGCGTATCTCCGCGGCGGGCGTGGGCCGCGCCTGCGGTACGGACGCGGCCGGCGGGCCGGCGTCGTGCGCGGCGAGCTCCGCCCTCAGGGCGGTGACCTGCCGACGGAGCCCGTGGGCGGCGTGCAGGGCGGCGGCGCCCACGACCGTGGCTGCGCCGCAGGTCAGCAGCAGGGCAAGAGACATGGCGCTCACTGACGTACTCCCTGTTTCATCGACACCCCGAATTCCTACCTCAGCTTGCGATGAGGCTGCCCCTGCTGTCAGTGCATTACGTCACGAAGTGGACAGGACTTTTGGCCTAGGGCTGACCCGGGTGGACCGCTGACCTGCGGAAACGTTTCTTCGGATGTGGATCCCCTTTTTTCTTCCGGGGATCCGAACCCGAAGGCCGCGACCGAGGCGAGCGCCCTAGCTGAGCCGCTCGATCACCATCGCCATGCCCTGGCCGCCGCCCACGCACATGGTCTCCAGGCCGAACTGCTTGTCGTGGAACTGGAGGCTGTTGATCAGCGTGCCCGTGATCCGGGCGCCGGTCATGCCGTACGGGTGGCCCACCGCGATCGCGCCGCCGTTGACGTTGAGTTTGTCGAGGTCGATGCCGAGGTCCCGGTACGAGGGGATCACCTGCGCGGCGAACGCCTCGTTGATCTCCACCAGGTCGATGTCGTCGATCGTCAGCCCCGCGCGGGCCAGCGCCTGCCGGGACGCGTCCACCGGGCCGTACCCCATGATCTCGGGGGAGAGCGCCGAGACGCCCGTGGACACGATTCGGGCGAGCGGGGTGAGGCCCAGCTCCCGCGCCTTGGTGTCGCTCATGATCACCAGCGCGGCGGCGCCGTCGTTCAGCGGGCAGCAGTTGCCCGCGGTGATCAGGCCGTCCGGGCGGAACACCGGCTTCAGCCCCTCGACGCCCTCCAACGTCACGCCCGCGCGCGGGCCGTCGTCCTTGCTGACGACCGTGCCGTCCGGGGTGGTCACCGGGGTGATCTCGCGCTCCCAGAAGCCGTTGGCGATGGCCGCTTCGGCGAGGTTCTGGGACCATACGCCGAACTCGTCCATGTCCCGGCGGGTGATGCCCTTGAGCCGGGCCAGGTTCTCCGCGGTCTGGCCCATCGCGATGTACGCGTCGGGCAGCAGGCCGTCCTCGCGCGGGTCGTGCCAGTCGTCGACGCCGCCCTCCGCCGTCTTGGCCGTCCGCGCCTGCGCCTCGTCGAAGAGGGGGTTCTTGGTGTCCGGCAGCCCGTCGGACGAGCCCTTCTCGAAGCGGGAGACCATCTCGACGCCGGCCGAGACGAAGACGTCGCCCTCGCCCGCCTTGATCGCGTGCAGCGCCATCCGGGAGGTCTGGAGCGACGACGAGCAGTAGCGCGTGATCGTGCAGCCGGGGAGGTGGTCCATCCCCATCTGGACGGCGACGATCCGCCCCAGGTTGTGCCCCTGCTCCCCGCCGGGCAGGCCGCACCCCAACATCAGGTCGTCGATGTCGCGCGGATCCAGCTCGGGCACCTTGGCGAGCGCGGCCTGAACGATCGTCGCGGTCAGGTCGTCGGCTCGCAGGCCCTTGAGCGAGCCCTTGAAGGCCCGGCCGATGGGGCTGCGGGCGGCGGAAACGATGACGGCTTCGGGCATCACGGCTCCAAGGGGAGGGGGAGGACTGGATGGAAGCTACCGCCAGGTAGGCGCGGGGTCACGGGTGGCGGGGTGTGACGGTCACCTCAATTCTAAGCGCTCGCTCAGCATTGCGCAGGGTCGGTGCGGGCGGGCCCGCCCCGCGAAGCGCAGGTGCGCCGGACCGAGGGCCCCCGCCCGCTCAGCGGCGGGTGATCCGGGACGGAGGGCGACCGGTCCCCTCCGGGCCGGATCCGTCCGCGCTCGTTCCCTCCGCGTTCGTTCCCTCCGGGCTTGTTCCGGCCGCGCTTGTTCCGTCCGGGGCGGTTCCCTCCGAACCGGTTCCCTCCGGGGCGTGCTCCGCGGGCGCGGAGTCGTGCTCCGGACGGATCCGGCGGCGGCGCCGGTGCTTGAGCAGGGCCCACGGGGCGCGCGCCGCCGTGACCTCCGTGCCGGCCTCCCGTACCGCCGTGGCCGCGGCCTGGGCCACCGGGAGCACGTCCTCGTCCCGCGACGCGTCCAGCCGGTCCGCCTCCGGCCACAGGCCGAGCGCCGCGCACAGGGTGGGCAGGATCGCCATGGACGCCGTCGCGTACCCCTCCGCCGAGGGGTGGTAGTTGTCCACCGAGAACATTTCGCGGGGGTTCGCCGCGAACTCGGGGCCCAGCAGGTCGCCCAGCGAGACCGTCCGCCCGCCCTGCTCCACCGTGACGATCGTCTGGGCCGCGGCGAGCTGCCGGGACGCCCGACGGGCCAGCCACCGCAGCGGCTGGTACACCGGCTCGATCGTGCCCAGGTCGGGGCAGGTGCCGACGACGACCTCCGCGCCGGCCGTACGCAGCCGGCGCACCGCCGCCGACAGGTGCCGCACCGACTCCGTCGGCGGCATCCGGTGCGTCACGTCGTTCGCGCCGATCATGATCACGCAGACGTCCGGCAGCCGGGACGTGTCCGACAGCAGCAACGTCACCTGCCGCTCCAGGTCGTCCGAGCGCGCGCCCGGCAGCGCCACGTTCACCACGTCGACCGGGCGCTCGGCCACCGCCGCCAGGCCGGACGCCAACAGCGCAGCCGGCGTCTGGCCCGCGCGCCGCACCCCCTGGCCGGCCGCCGTCGAATCGCCGAGCACGCCGAGGAACAGCGGCTGCGTACGGCCGAACGCCAGCCCGTACAGCCCGTCGCCCCGCGGGGGCAACGGCGCGAGGCCACCGCCCACCGACCTCTTCGCCAGCTGGACCTCGGCGAGCAGCAGCCCCACGGCAGCCACGCCGACCAGGCCGATGCCGCCGCCTCCGTAGGCCGCGCCCGCAGCGATGCGTCGCGCCACTCTCGCTCCCGACACCCGCCACCTCCTGTCGTCAAGAGCTAACTGCCCGGTAACCGCCGTCGCCCAATCACGGTCACCTCCGCATACGCTGGAGCGCACCCTCAATCGGTTCAACGCAATCGGTTCAATCGGTCAACGCCAGATCCCGGAGAACAATTGTGCGCTTCCACAACTCGATGATCAGTCTTGTCGGCAACACGCCGCTGGTGAAGCTGAACAGCGTGACCGCGGGCATCCAGGCGACCGTCCTGGCCAAGGTCGAGTACTTCAACCCCGGCGGCTCGGTCAAGGACCGCATCGCCCTGCGCATGATCGAGGCGGCAGAGGAGAGCGGCGCCCTGCGGCCCGGTGGCACCATCGTCGAGCCGACCAGCGGAAACACCGGCGTCGGGCTGGCCATCGTGGCTCAGCAAAAGGGCTACAAGTGCATCTTCGTCTGCCCGGACAAGGTGTCCACGGACAAGATCAACGTGCTGCGGGCGTACGGCGCCGAGGTCGTCGTCTGCCCCACCGCCGTCGACCCCGAGCACCCCGACTCGTACTACAACGTCTCCGACCGGCTCGTGCGGGAGACCCCGGGGGCGTGGAAGCCGGACCAGTACTCCAACCCGAACAACCCCCGTTCGCACTACGAGAGCACCGGCCCGGAGCTGTGGGAGCAGACGGACGGGAAGATCACCCACTTCGTCGCCGGCGTGGGCACCGGCGGCACCATCTCCGGCACCGGGCGCTACCTCAAGGAGGTCAGCGACGGCCGGGTGAAGATCGTCGGCGCGGACCCCGAGGGCTCGGTCTACAGCGGCGGCTCGGGCCGCCCGTACCTGGTCGAGGGCGTCGGCGAGGACTTCTGGCCCACCGCGTACGACCAGACGGTGACGGACGAGATCGTCGCCGTCTCCGACAAGGACTCGTTCCAGATGACCCGCCGCCTCGCGAAGGAGGAGGGCCTCCTCGTCGGCGGCTCCTGCGGCATGGCGGTCGTCGCCGCGCTGCGCGTCGCGGAGGGGCTCGGGTCGGACGACGTGGTGGTCGTGCTGCTGCCCGACAGCGGACGCGGCTATCTGTCGAAGATCTTCAACGACGAGTGGATGGCTGACTACGGCTTCCTGGAGGAGGCCGGCCCGTCCGCGTCCGTCGGAGACGTGCTGCGCCACAAGGAGGGCGGCGCGCTCCCCAGCCTGGTGCACATGCACCCGGAGGAGACCGTCGGCGAGGCGATCGAGGTGCTGCGGGAGTACGGGGTCTCCCAGATGCCGATCGTGAAGCCGGGCGCCGGCCACCCGGACGTGATGGCCGCCGAGGTCATCGGCTCGGTGGTGGAACGGGAGCTGTTGAGCGCGCTGTACGCCGGGGCCGCGGTGCTCGCCGACCCGCTGGAGAAGCACATGAGCCCGCCGCTGCCGCAGGTCGGCTCGGGGGAGCCGGTGTCCGACCTGATGGCGGTGCTCGGTGCCGCGCAGGGCGCGGCGGACGCGGCGATCGTGCTGGTGGAGGGGAAGCCGACGGGGGTCGTCAGCCGGCAGGACCTGCTGTCGTTCCTCGCGGGCAGCGCGAAGTAGCGCGGCTGTGGCTGTGGCTGGGGCTGCGCCCGCGACCGTGACTGTGGCAGTCGGGCGTACCGGCAGTTTTCACATGGCCGCAGCACGGGCTTAACACAGAGCGGGCACAGTGGTGGATGTCGGCGGGGCGGCCTCACGCAGCGGGCGCCTCGACCGGCACCACACCGGCGTCTCGGGCTTCGGAGCGGCTCCCGGTCCCGACGGCGCCCGGACGCGGCGGTGCCCGGCCCTCACCGGGCCGTGGCCGCGTCCCACGCGGGGACCGTCGCCGTCCCGACCTGCGGCCGGCGGCCGAAGGTGTGCGACGGCCCCCGCGTCAGCCGTCAGTCGGTCCAGTCGGACTTCTCCGCGCGGCTGCGCTCCTCGCTCCGACCCAGCCACGGCCAGCCGCGGGCGGCGTGCACCGCATTCACCCCGACTATGCCGATCCAGGTCACTATCAGGCCCTTGAGCCCGGCGTTGACCACGCCTATCGCGGTGAGCGGGACGGCGAGGATGATCGAGATGATCCCGAAGCCGAACCGCTCGCCGAAGGTGGTGTCGTCGGGGAGCTGGGACGGCTTGGCCCCCCGGGCGACCACCATCTGCTGCTCGGCCATCTGACGGCGCACCCGGCGGTCCACCGCGCCGTCCACGCGCTGCTCGACCTTCTCCAGGAAGGAGTCGACCAGCGCTGACTCGTACTCCTCACCGAGGTCGCGGCGGGCGTTCAGCGTGGCGTTGAGTTCTTTCCTGAGCTCAGGATCGCGGGCTTCCATAATCCGTACGCTACGGCCCCCGCCGCGCCCCGTCAGTGGGGGTAGCCCCCGTCTTTCCCCTACGTCGTGCCCGGCAGGTCTTGTGTGCGGTTGCGTGGGCGGGCGCGGTAGCGCCGTGGGTGGCTCAGCGATCATGGCGACCTCGCCCCGGTGGAGACCAACGCTCCCACGGGGCTACGGCGGCTCCGTCCGAAGCACGGGGATGCGCGCGGGACCATCCGGGCACGCCCTACCAGGGGCAGCTCGGCCGGGCTACGCGCTCACGAAGTGAGGCCCGCCTTCCTCGCCCAGTCAGCCGCAGCGTCCTCCGCGTCCTTCTTGTCCTTGTCGACCTGGCGGTTCAGCTCCGTCAGCTCGTCCGTCGTCAGCGCCGCTCCGAGCCCGGCCAGTGCCTTGCGCACCCGTGAGTCCGCCTTGCGGTCGGCGATCAGCGGGACGACGCGCTGGCCGGGGATGAGGTTCTTCGGGTCGCTGAGCACCACCCAGCCCTCCGCCTTGATGTCGACGTCCGTGGTGAAGAGGTTCGCCACGTCCACGTCGCCCTTCTTCAGCGCGCTCTTCACCAGCGGCCCGGAGGAGTCCAGCGACTTGAACTCCTTGAACTCCACGCCGTACACCTCCTTCAGCCCGGCCGCCCCGACGACCCGCGTCTTCACCTCGGGCAGCGCCCCGATCGTCAGCTTGCCGTTGTGCTTGGCGAGGTCGGCGAGCGAGGAGAGGCCGTACTCCTGCGCCGTCTCTTGGGTCACGGCGAAGGCGTCCGAGTTCTCCGCCAGGCCGTAGGGCAGCACTTGGAGGCCGGCCGGCAGCGCCATCGCGATCCTGTTCTGCATCTCGCCCTCCTCCGTCGCCCGGGACTTCTCGTCCAGGTGGTGCAGGAGGGCGCCCTGGTACTCGGGCAGCAGGTCGATGTCGCCGCCGCGCACCGCGGGGAAGAGGATCTCGCGGCTGCCGATGTTCGGCCGCACCCGCACCTTGATCCCCGCCTCCTTCAGCACGGCGGCGTACAGGTAGCCGAGGATCTGGTTCTCGGTGAAGTTGGCGGTGCCGACGGTGATGCCGTCCTCGCTGGACCCGCCGCCGGACAGGTCGCCGCCCTCGCCTTCGAGGGAGGTGATGCCGCCGCTGCACGCGGCCAGCGCGGGTACGGCCGCGGCGGCGAGCAGTCCGCCCAGCAGGGCGCGGCGGTTGATGGTGGAGTTCCTGTTCATGGGGTTGGTCCGTCCTTACGCGGGGCTGTTGCCGGGGCGGTTGCCGAAGAGGGCGCGCTGGACGCCGGCGAGGGCGAGGTCGAGCACCAGGGCGACGGCCGCGACGAGCACCGCGCCGCCGAGCACCTGGACCAGGTCGCGCTGGGCGAGCCCGTCGAAGACGTACCGGCCGAGCCCGCCGAAGCTGACGTACGCGGCGATGGTCGCGGTCGCCACCACCTGGATCAGCGCGAGCCGCAGCCCGGTCATGATCAGCGGCGCCGCCAGCGGGACCTCCACCCGCAGCAGCACCTGGTGGGCGCGCATGCCCTGGCCGCGGGCCGCGTCGCGGACCTCGGGGTCCACCGCGCGCATCCCGGCGTAGGTGTTGGTGACGATCGAGGGGACCGCGAGCGCGACCAGCGAGACGTACACCGGGGTCATGGACAGTCCGCTGGCGAGGAACACCAGCACGATCAGCCCGACCGTCGGAAGCGCCCGACCGAAGGAGGAGAGGTTGATCGCGATGAAGGCGCCGCGGCCGGTGTGGCCGATCAGGAGTCCGATCGGCAGCGCGATGGCCGCCGCGATCACCGTGGCGATCAGCGAGTACTCCAGGTGCTCGGCGAGCCGGTTCGCGATGCCGTCGACGCCGGACCACTGGTCGCCGCTGGTCAGCCAGGTGCCCAGGTCCTTGAGGAGTTCACCCATCTCAGGCCCTCCCGCCCTTCCTGTTCCAGGGGGTGAGCACGTACTGAACGGCCACCAGCAGTGCGTCGGCGACCAGCGCGAGCAGCAGCGTCAGTGCCACCCCGGCCACCACGGGCGTCGGGAAGTTGCGTTGGAAGCCGTCCGTGAAGAGCTGCCCCAGGCCGCCGTCGCCGACGTACGTGGCGACGCTGACCAGCGAGATCGACATCACGGTGGCGATCCGCACCCCGGCCATGATCACCGGTAGCGCGAGCGGGAGTTCGACCGTGAGCAGGGTCCGCAGCGGTCGGGTGCCCATCGCGCGCGCCGCCTCCTTCGCCTTCGGGGGCACGGCGTCCAGGCCCTCGACCGTGTTCCGCAACAGGACGACCAGCGTGTAGACCGTCAGGCCGATGACGGTGGTGGTGCGGGTCAGCCCCGACACCGGCAGCAGCAGCACGAAGATCGCGATCGAGGGGATCGTGAAGAGCACGTTGGCGAGCCCGAGCAGCACGCCGCGCAGCAGCCGTACGCGGTGCGCGAGCACGGCGAGCGGCAGGGAGATCAGCAGGCCCAGGACGACGGCGGTGAGCGCCGCCTGGAGGTGGTCCACGCTCAGTTCGGTCAGGTCGGCGGCGTGGTCGCCGATCCAGCCCCAGTCGACGGTCACGGGGTGCCGCCCCGCGGCGCGGTGGTGGGCTCGTGCGGGTCGGACTCCGACGCGCCGCTGTCGTACCGGTCAGTCTGTGCGTCCGGTATCGCAGTGGCGGGCGCCTTGGGGGAGGGAGCGGGCGCGTGCGTCGCCGTGGTGTGCGCCGCGCCCGCCCGGTCGTGGATCTCGTCGCGCGCGGTGACCCCGATCAGCCCACCGGCCGCGTCCACCCGGGCAACCAGCCCGCACGGCGACGCGACGGACTCGTTCAGCGCGGAGAGCAGGGAGTCGGTGTCCCGCAGCGGTCGTACGGGGCGCAGCGCGGCGTCCTTCGGCGCCTCCCGGTCCCGCCAGCCCTGCGGCGCCCGCCCGGGGCCGAGGACCAACTCCCAGCGACCGCCCTCCGGCGCCGGCCCGTGCGCCACCTCCGCCAGCGTGATCAGCGACAGCAGCTTGAGGCCGCGCTCCGCGCCGAGGAAGTCGGCGACGAACGGGTCCGCCGGGCGGGCCAGCAGCTGCGCTGGGGGCGCGTACTGCACCAGTTCGCCGCCCGTGCGGAAGACCGCGATCCGGTCGCCCAGCCGTACGGCCTCGTCGATGTCGTGGGTGACGAAGACGATCGTCTTCGCCAACTCCCTCTGAAGTCTGAGGAGTTCGTCCTGGAGCTGGGTGCGCACCACGGGGTCGACCGCGCCGAAGGGCTCGTCCATCAGGAGGACGGGCGGGTCGGCGGCGAGCGCCCGGGCGACCCCCACGCGCTGTTGCTGACCGCCGGAGAGCTGGTGCGGGTAGCGCTTGGCCGCCTCCGGCGCGAGCCCCACGGTCGCAAGGAGTTCGGCGGCGCGCGCCCGGGCCTTGCGCCGGCCCCAGCCGAGCAGCAGCGGCACGGTCGCGACGTTGTCGAGGACCGTGCGGTGCGGGAAGAGCCCGGACTGCTGGATGACGTAGCCGATGGAGCGCCGCAGCAGGGCTGCGTCCTGGGCGAGGACGTCCTTGCCGCCGACGTGGATCGTGCCGGACGTGGGCTCCACCATCCGGTTGACCATGCGCAGGGTGGTGGTCTTGCCGCATCCGGAGGAGCCGACCAGGACCGTGATCCCTCCGTCGGCCACGTCCATGGTGAGGTCGTGAACCGCCGTCGTGCCGTTGGGGAAGCGTTTGTGCACTGCTCGGAATTCGATCATCAGTCGTCCCTTGCCCGGCTGCATATAGTCATGCAGAGTTCTGCGTGGCTGAATAACTTGTCAATGCCCCGGCATCAATCGCTCGCGATGGACGCTCGAAAGGCGAGATCGGCTGTCTGGATAGGGAGGATTTCGTCGTGATGTCGTCTCGAATGACGGACAGGGCGCGTCGTGCCACCGGCACGGCTGAGCCCGAGACCTCCGCACCACACGCACCCGACCCGGCAACTCCCGTACCCACTCCCGCACCGTCCGCACCCACCGCGGCCGGCCCTTCGGACGTCGTCCTCGACGGCCTCGGCCTGTCCGCCGCCGACGTCGTACGCCTCGCCGACGGCGCAGCCCGCCCCGTCGCCGACCCCGCCGCCCTCGAACGCGCCGAGGTCTCCTGGCACGCCGCCCGCGAACTCGCCCGCTCCGGCCGGGTGTACGGCCGCTCCACCGGCGTCGGCGCCAACCGCGGCGAGTCCGTCCCCACCGAAGCCGCCGCCGACCACGGGCTGCGGCTGCTGCGCTCGCACGCCGGCGCCGTCGGCGCCGAACTGCCCGCCCGCGAGGTCCGCGCCATGCTCGCCGTGCGCGCCAACCAACTCCTCGTCGGTGGCGCCGGACTGCGCCCCGCCGTGATCACCGCGCTCTGCGCCGCGCTGACGTCCGGCGCGCACCCCGTCGTCAACGAGTTCGGCTCCGTCGGCACCGGGGACATCGCCGCCCTCGCCCAGCTGGGCCTCGCGCTCGTCGGCGAACACCCCTGGCGCGGCGGCCCCGCCCCCGCGGCCCTCGCCCTCGACAACAACGACGCCCTCGCCCTCATCAGCTCCAACGCCCTCACCCTCGGCCAGGCCGCCCTCGCCCTCGCCGAACTGCGCGCCCTGCTCACCGCCACCGAGGCCGTCGCCGCGCTCTCCCTCCTCGCCGTCGACGGCTCCTACGAGGCGTACGCCGAACCCGTCCACGCCCCCCGCTCCCACCAGCGCGCCTACGCCGTCGCCGCCCGGATGCGCGCCCTGCTCGGCGCCCCCGACCGCCCCCGGCCCCCGCTCGGCCGGATCCAGGACCCGTACGGCTTCCGCTGTCTGCCGCAGATACACGGCCCCGCCCAGGAAGCCGCCGAGGCACTCGACCGGGCGATCGCCACCGAGGTCAACTCGGCCTCCGAGAACCCCCTCATCTGCCCGCCCGACATGGCCGCCTACCACCACGGCGGCTTCTACCTCGCCGGGCTCGCCCTCGCCCTCGACCACTTCCGGCTCGCGCTCACCCAGGTCGCCCGGCTCTCCACCTCCCGCCTCGCCGCCCTCAACGAACCCGCGCTCACCCGGCTGCGCCCCTTCCTCGCCGACGCCGAGCCCGCCAGCTCCGGGGTGATGATCCTGGAGTACGCGGCCGGCGCCGCCCTCGGCGACCTGCGCGCCTTCTCCGCCCCCGCCTCCCTCGGGCACGCCGTGCTCTCCCGCGGCGTCGAGGAGCAGGCCAGCTTCGCGTCCCTCGCCGCCCGCCAGACCCTGCGCGCCACCGACGCGTACCGCTTCGTCGTCGGCTGCGAACTGGTCGCCGCCGTACGGGCGCTGCGCCTGCGCGACCTGCGGCCCGACCCCGAGCTGCCGGTCGGCCGCGCCTTCGCGCTGGCGGCCGGCGCACTGGAAGAGGACCCGGCGGACCGCCCGCTGACCGATGATGTGACAGCGGCGGCGAAGCTGCTCGACGACCTCGCGGGGATCGCCGGGCACCCCGCGCCGCCCGCGGGACCGACCGGGCGGGACCACCCCCGCGACCAGCCAGACCGGAACGACGAGAACAGGTGACCTACGGCATGACAGACAGCCCCGCCGCGCGGCTGCAACAGCTCTTCGAGGGGCACCGGCTCACCCCCACCCAGCGGCGCATCGCCCACAGCATGGTCCGCCGCGCCGCCGACGTGCCGTTCCTGTCCAGCGTCGAGCTGGCCGAGGTCGCCGGCGTCAGCCAGCCGTCCGTCACCCGCTTCGCCGTCGCCCTCGGCTTCGACGGCTACCCGGCGCTGCGCAAGCACCTGCGGGAGGTCGTGCCCCCCGGGTCCGTACCGGTCGAGGACGCACTCAACGAGTACCAGCAGGCCGTCCGTGCCGAGATCGACAACCTGCGCCACCTCTCCGACCTGCTCGCCGACCCCGCGCCGGTGGTGCGCGCCGGCGCCCTGCTCGCCGCCTCCCGGCCGTTGCCCGTCCTCGGGCTGCGCGCCGCCGCGGCGCAGGCCCGCGGCTTCGCGTACTTCGCGGGCAAGGTCCACCCCGACGTCCGCCTCCTCGACGAGGGCGGCACCCTGCTCGCCGACCGCATCGACGACGCCCGGCACGCCGGCGCCACCGCCCTGCTCTGCTTCGCGCTGCCCCGCCACCCCCGCGAGGTGGTGGCCGCCCTCGCGTACGCTCAGGACGCCGGGCTGAGCGTCGTCACGGTCGCGGACTCCGCGTTCGCGCCCGTCGCCGGCCAGAGCGACCTGCTGCTCCCGGCCGCCGTCGGCACCGGACTCTCCTTCGACACGGCCTGCGCACCGATGCTGCTGGGGCGGGTGCTGCTGGAGGCGATGTGCGACGAGCTGCCGCAGGCGCAGGCGCGCCTGGAGGAGTTCGACACCAAGGCGGCGGCCCGCGGCCTATTTGTCGAGTGATTTCTCAGGCGCCCCTCAGAAAACGTCGCTAGCCTCCGCCGAACAGGCAGATGCGGCACGGAACGGAAGAGGTACGGGCGTGGGGCGCGGGGCGCAGTCGTTGGCGAGGGTGGCGGTGGTCGTACGGGCCGGGGCCGCGCCCCTGTGGTGGCTCGGGCTGTTCGGCGCGGCGATCGGCGCGCTGGTGCCGGGGCTCACTGGCCGCCGGATCGGGCTCCTGGCCGGCGCCGCGCTGTTCATCCTCGCCCTGGCCGCCACCGCCGTCGCCCGGCGCCGGCGCTACGCCCACTTCGCGAAGGCGGCGACCCGGGCCGGGCGCGCCGACATCCTCCAGGACCGCCGGGTGACGCTGCGGATCCGCCGGCGCGCACTGCGCTGGTGGTTCGTGGCCGCCTTCGTCGTCGCCGTCGGCAGCTCCTTCGCCCTGCCCGGCACGGTCGGGCTGCTGATCGCCGGCGTCGGCGCCGGCCTGTGGCTCAAGGCGCTCTGGCTCGGCCGGCTGGAGCGGGACGGCGAGTACCTGCTGTGGCTGCGCACCGACTGGCTGTCCGGCGGGGCCGTCGGCAAGGCGGTCAAGGGGTTCAGGACCACGGGCGTCGCGGCCGGGGACGCGGCACCCGGTGGCGCGCGCCGCCGCTGACCCCTTCTGGCCGCGGGCAGCCGCCGTCGACCAGCTTCGCAAGACGGGCGCACGAGGCGCGCGCCTCCCGGTGGAGCCGGTCGACGTCGACGCGCACTCCCGCGGTCAGCGCGAGCGCGGCGGACGGGCCCACCGCGTACGTGGCGACGTAACCCCGCTCGCCGCGCACCAGCACGTCCTGGAACCGGCCGAGCCCGGTGGCCTCGGTCAGCCGCACGCAGACCCCGAGCGCGACGACCGCCAGCGCGGCGGCGCACTCCGGGTCGCCGACGTCCGAGCCGAGCACCAGCCCGTCCGTGCTCGCCGCGAGCGCGCCGGTGAGCTGCGGCACGCGCAGCCGCAGCCCCTTCAGTTCGGCGAGCACGTCCTCCTCGGCCGCCATCAGCTCTCTCCTTCCGGCGCCCATCGGGTGACCAGGAGATTACGCAACGTCGCTGCTCTGGCCGAGAGTTGTGGCATTTTCCATCGGAACGTGCCCCTGGCCCGGTACAGTGCCCGCGCCCGGGGCCCGGCGCCCCACTAAAAACCTGGCGCCCCGCTACAGCAGCGCGTCCGCCTGCGCGCCGCCCGACTCCGCCACGATCTCCGCGGTGCTCTGCGCGGCCCGTACGAGCGCGAACGAACCGCCCTCGTAGCCGTACACCGCCGGCCGCGGCAGGCTGTTGTACCCGTAGTGGTTCGAGAAGTAGTACGCCCCGGTGTCCAGCGCCGCGACGACGTCGCCCTGCTCCAGCGGCGGCAGGGCGCGCCCCTCGGCCAGCAGGTCGCCCGCGAAGCAGGCGGGCCCGGCCACGTCCTGGACCACGGGCGTGCCCGTCTTCGGCCGCCCCGCGCCGTCGTACGCCGCGATCCGCAGCGGCCAGGACGCGGGCGCGTAGACCGTACGGGTCGCCACCTGGACGCCCGCGTGCGTGATCGCGATGGGCCGCGAGCCGGACTCCTTCGCGTACTCCACCCGCGCCAGCACCGCGCCGTGCTTGGCGACCAGGGACCGGCCGAACTCGGTGACCAGGCCGTACCGTCCGTCCAGCAACCCCGGCACCGCGTCCTTCAGCAGCCGGGCGTACTCCGCGTACGTCGGCGACTCCTCGTCGGAGGCGAAGTTCACCGGCAGCCCGCCGCCGATGTCGACGGTGTCCACCTGCCGGCGGCCGGCCGCCGCGTTGATCTCCTCGGCCAGCGCGTACACCTCCCGCACGCCCTCCACCATCCGCGCCAGCGGCACGCCCTGCGAGCCGGAGTGGGTGTGCAGCCGGGTCAGCCACGGCCGGTCCAGATACATCCGTACGACCGCCTCCCGCGCGCCCTCGTCGCGCAGCGCCACCCCGAACTTGGAGGTCGCGGTCGCCGTCGACAGCGCGCCGATCGAACCCGCGCCGATCTGCGGATTCACCCGAACCCCCAGCGGCGGCAGCGCGCCGCGCCCGGCCACCAGCGCGTCCAGCCGGGCCACTTCCTGCGGGTTGTCGGCGTTCAGCGCGATCCCCGCGTCGAGCGCCTCGCGCAACTCGCCGGGCGTCTTCGCGGGGGAGTCGAGCACGGTCCGTTCGGCCGGCACGCCGGCGGCGCGCGCCAGCGCCAACTCGCCCGGGCTCGCCACCTCGGCGCCGATGCCCGCCGCGTTCAGCAGCGCCAGCACGGGCACCAGCGGCGCCGCCTTCACCGCGAACGCGTGCAGTACGGGCGCGTCGGTGACGGCGGCGAACGCGGCGCGCAGCCGGGCCGCGGAGTCCCGGATACCGGCCGTGTCCAGCAGCGCGACGACCGGTTGCGCCTCGCTGAGGAGCCCCCGCTCGACCGCGGCCCGCACCGCCGCGTCACGACGACGGACGGCCGTCTCTTCAACGTGCTGGACGTTCTCGACGTGTTCGAAGGTCATGCGCGTCAGCCAACCACCCGGTCCCGCTCCGGCGCGACCTGTTGACTAGCTCTATTCATGGGATCAGGATGTGAATAAGTCGAGTCGGCAGGAGGCGTCGCCATGTCAGGACCCCGCCCCGTACGGGCACCGCGCGGTACCGAACTGAGCGCCCTGGGATGGCAGCAGGAAGCAGCGCTGCGCATGCTCCAGAACAACCTGGACCCCGAAGTCGCCGAGCACCCCGACCGCCTCGTCGTCTACGGCGGCACCGGCAAGGCCGCCCGCGACTGGCGCTCCTTCGACGCGATGGTGCGCACCCTGAAGACCCTCAAGGCCGACGAGACGATGCTCGTCCAGTCCGGCCGCCCCGTCGGCGTCATGCAGACCCACGAGTGGGCGCCGCGCGTCCTGATCGCCAACTCCAACCTGGTCGGCTCCTGGGCCACCTGGGAGGAGTTCCGCCGCCTGGAGGCCCTCGGGCTCACCATGTACGGCCAGATGACGGCCGGTTCCTGGATCTACATCGGCACCCAGGGCATCCTCCAGGGCACGTACGAGACGTTCGCCGCGGTCGCCGCGAAGAAGTTCGGCGGCACCCTCGCCGGCACGATCACCCTCACCGCCGGACTCGGCGGCATGGGCGGCGCCCAGCCCCTGGCCGTCACCATGAACGACGGCGTCGCCATCTGCATCGACTGCGACCCGCGCGCCATCGAACGCCGCATCGAGCACCGCTACCTCGACGTGCGCGCCGACTCCGTCGAGGAGGCGCTACGGCTGGCGACCGAGGCGCGCGACGCCCGCCGCCCGCTCTCCGTCGGCCTGTTGGGCAACGCGGCGGAACTGCTGCCCCGGCTGCTCGCCGAGGGCGCGCCCATCGACGTCGTCACCGACCAGACCTCCGCGCACGACCCGCTGGCGTACCTGCCGGTCGGCGTCGACTTCGCCGACATGGCGACGTACGCGGCGAAGGACCCCGCCGGCTTCACCGCCCGCGCCCGCGAGTCGATGGCCCGCCACGTCGAGGCGATGGTCGGCTTCAAGGACGCCGGCGCGGAGGTCTTCGACTACGGCAACTCCATCCGCGGCGAGGCGAAGCTCGCCGGCTACGACCGCGCCTTCGACTTCCCCGGCTTCGTCCCCGCCTACATCCGCCCCCTGTTCTGCGAGGGCAAGGGCCCCTTCCGCTGGGCGGCGCTCTCCGGCGACCCCGCGGACATCGCGAAGACGGACCGCGCGATCCTCGACCTCTTCCCCGAGAACGAGTCCCTGGCCCGCTGGATCCGCCTCGCCGGCGAACGCGTCCACTTCCAGGGCCTGCCGGCCCGCATCTGCTGGCTCGGCTACGGCGAACGCGACCGCGCCGGCGAACGCTTCAACGACATGGTCGCGAGCGGAGAGTTGGCCGCGCCGCTGGCGATCGGCCGGGACCACCTGGACTGCGGCTCGGTGGCCTCCCCGTACCGCGAGACCGAGGCGATGCTCGACGGCTCCGACGCGATCGCGGACTGGCCGCTGCTGAACGCCATGGTGAACGTCGCCTCCGGCGCGTCCTGGGTCTCCATCCACCACGGCGGCGGCGTCGGCATGGGCCGCTCGATCCACGCCGGCCAGGTCACCGTCGCCGACGGCACCCCCCTCGCGGCGGAGAAGGTCCGCCGGGTCCTGACCAACGACCCGGGCATGGGCGTCATCCGTCACGTGGACGCCGGTTACGAGGCGGCGGAGTCGGTCGCCGCGGCGCAGGGCGTCCGCGTCCCGATGCGGGAGGAAGCGTGAGCACGCACCGCGACGGCCGTCCGCAGGGCTCTTCGCCGCTCCCACCGGCCACGGCCGGCGCCGCGGACGCGCCTGCGACCGGGGGTGCCCGGGTGCCCGGTGGGGCCGGCGACGGCCGTGGTCGTACGGGCAGCGGCGACATCGTCGCCGACGGCGCGCCGGCAGCGGTGCCGGCCGCGGACCCGGCCGCGGGCTGCGCAGCACGCGGCGGCGCGTCCTTCCACGAGATGTGGGGCGAACTCGCGCCCGTCGGACGCGACCGCGCCAGCGGCGGATACCGACGGCACGCCTGGACCGGGGCCGACGCCGACTGCCGCGCCTGGTTCCGGGGGCAGGCCGAGGCCCGCGGGCTGCGCTACGAGGTCGACCGCAACGGGAACCAGTGGGCCTGGCTCGGCGACGCCGACGCCGGGGACGCCGTCGTCACCGGTTCGCACCTGGACTCCGTGCCCGACGGCGGGGCCTTCGACGGGCCGCTCGGCGTCGTCTCCTCCTTCGCCGCGCTCGACGAACTGCGGCGCAGGGGAGCGCGGTTCACCAGGCCCCTCGCCATCGCCAACTTCGGCGACGAGGAGGGCGCCCGCTTCGGGCTCGCCTGCGTCGGCTCCCGCCTCGCCGCGGGCCAGCTCAGCAAGGCGCAGGCGCACGCGCTCGTCGACGCCGACGGGGTCACCCTCCCGCAGGCCATGGAGCGCGCCGGCCACGACCCCGACGCCATCGGGCCCGATCCCGAACGCCTCGCCCGCATCGGCGCGTTCGTCGAACTCCACATCGAGCAGGGCCGCGCCCTCGACCGCACCGAACACCCCGTCGGCATCGCCTCCGCCATCTGGCCGCACGGCCGCTGGCGCTTCGACTTCGCCGGCGAGGCCAACCACGCCGGCACCACCCGCCTCGTCGACCGCCGCGACCCGATGCTGACGTACGCCGCCACCGTCCTCGCCGCCCGCCGCGCCGCCGAGGACGCCGGCGCGGTCGCCACCTTCGGGAAGGTCGCCGTCGAACCCAACGGCGTCAACGCGATCCCGTCCCTGGTCCGCGGCTGGCTGGACTCCCGCGCCGTCGACCAGGACACCCTCGACGCCGTCGTCACCGCCGTGCAGGCCGCGGCCCGGGAGCGGGCCGGCAGCGACGGCGTCGGCCTCACCGTCGTCCGCGAGTCGTTCACCCCCGTCGTCGACTTCCCGCACGCCCTGCGCGAGGAGATCGACCGCATCCTCGGCGGCTCCGTGCCCGTCCTCGGCACCGGCGCGGGCCACGACGCCGGCATCCTCTCCGCCGCCGTCCCCACCGCGATGCTCTTCGTCCGCAACCCCACCGGCGTCTCGCACTCCCCGGCCGAGCACGCCGCCGAGGACGACTGCGCCGCCGGGGTGCGCGCGCTCGCCGACGTACTGGAGGGCCTGGCATGCCGGAGCCACTGAGGACCAGCACGCACCCGAGCCCCACCACGTACTGGGCGGAACACGCCTGGCTCGACCCGCACGTGGCACCCGGCGTCGCCCTCGACGTCGGCGCCGACGGCCGGATCTCCGCCGTGCGCACCGACCTCGCCGCCCCGCCGCCCGGCGCGCAACTGCTGCGCGGCCTCACCGTCCCCGGTCTCGCGAACGCCCACTCGCACGCCTTCCACCGGGCGCTGCGCGGCACCGTCCAGGTCGGCTCCGGCACCTTCTGGACCTGGCGCGAGGTGATGTACGGCGTCGCGTCCCGGCTCACCCCCGACACGTACCACGCCCTCGCCCGCGCCGCGTACGCCGAGATGGCGCTGGCCGGCATCACCGCGGTGGGGGAGTTCCACTACCTCCACCACGGCCCCGGCGGCACCCCCTACGCCGACCCCAACGCCATGGCCGAAGCGCTGATCGCCGCCGCCGACGAAGCCGGCGTGCGCATCGCCCTCCTCGACACCGCCTATCTGCACGGCGGCCTCACCGCCGCCGGCCACCACCCGCTCGAAGGCCCCCAACTCCGCTTCGGCGACGGCTCGGCGGACGCCTGGTACGAGCGGTGGAGCCGGCTGCGCGCCGTCGAACGGGGCGCCGGCGACCGGGTGCGGATCGGCGCGGCCCTGCACTCCGTCCGCGCCTTCGCCGAGAGCGACGGATACGCGGACTTCGCCGCCCGCACCGACGGCGCGCCCGTCCACGTCCACCTCTCCGAACAGCCCGCCGAGAACGAGGCGTGCCTCGCCGTCCACGGCACCACCCCCACCGGCCTCCTCGCCCGGCACGGCTTCTGGAAGCCCACCACCACCGCCGTGCACGCCACCCACCTCACCGACGACGACGTCCGCACCCTGGGCGAGGCCGGCGCTGGCGTCTGCATGTGCCCCACCACCGAACGCGACCTCGCCGACGGCATCGGCCGCGCCGTCGACCTCCAGCGCGCCGGCACCCCGCTGAGCCTGGGCAGCGACAGCCACGCCGTGATCGACCTGCTCGAAGAGGCGCGGGCCATGGAGCTGGACGAGCGGCTGCGCACCCGCACCCGCGGCCACTTCACCGCCGCCGCGCTGCTGCGCGCCGCGACCGCCGACGGCCACGCCGCGCTCGGCTGGCCCGACGCGGGCCGGCTGGCGCCCGGCGCGCCGGCGGACTTCACCACCGTCGCCCTGGACACCGTACGAACGGCCGGCCCCGTGCCGCGGCTGGCGGCGGAGGCGGTGGTGTTCGCCGGGACGGCGGCGGACGTACGGGACGTGATCGTGGCGGGTCGACCCGTCGTCCGCGACGGCAGGCACCTACGGTTGCCGGACGTGGCGGCGGAGCTGGCGGCGGCGATCGCCGCGGTGCGGCCGTGACGTGCGCGAGGTCCCACGCCGCCGTGACGTACGCGAGGTCCCACGCCGTGGAAGCAGCAGGTCCGACAGGACCGGGAACGCAAGGAGCAGCAGCACGGTGACCACCACCACCCTCATCACCAACATCGGCACCCTGGTCACCAACGTCCCGGGCCTCGGGGACGCATCCCCGCTCGGCCTGCTGACCGACGCCGCGGTCGTCATCGCCGGCGACAAGGTCGCCTGGGTCGGCCCCGCGACCGAAGCCCCCGCCGCGGACGAGCGCTACGACGCCGAAGGCCGCGCCGTGCTGCCCGGCTTCGTCGACTCCCATTCCCACCTCGTCTTCGCCGGCGACCGCACCCAGGAGTTCAACGCCCGGATGTCCGGCCGCCCCTACAAGGCGGGCGGCATCCGCACCACCGTCGCCGCGACCCGGGCCGCCAGCGACCAGGCCCTGGAGGCGAACCTCACCCGCTACCTCGCCGAGGCGCTGCGCCAGGGCACCACCACGTTCGAGACCAAGTCCGGCTACGGCCTGACCACCGACGACGAAGCCCGCGCGCTGCGCATCGCGGCGCGCCACACGGACGAGGTCACCTACCTCGGCGCGCACATCGTGGCCCCCGAGTTCGCGGACGACCCCGCCGGGTACGTGGCCCTCGTCACCGGCGAGATGCTCGACGCCTGCGCGCCGCACGCCCGCTGGGTCGACGTCTTCTGCGAGAAGGGCGCCTTCGACGGGGACCAGGCCCGCGCGGTCCTCGCCGCGGGCATCGCGAAGGGCCTGGTCCCGCGCGTCCACGCGAACCAACTCGGCCACGGGCCCGGCGTGCAGATCGCCGTCGAACTCGCCGCCGCCAGCGCCGACCACTGCACCCACCTCACGGACGCGGACGTGGCCGCGCTGGCGGACGCGGCGGGCACGACGGTCGCCACGCTGCTGCCGGGCGCGGAGTTCTCCACCCGCGCGACCTGGCCGAACGCCCGCCGGCTGCTGGACGCCGGGGCGACGGTCGCGCTGTCCACGGACTGCAACCCGGGGTCGTCGTTCACCTCGTCCATGCCGTTCTGCATCGCGCTCGCGGTCCGCGACATGGGCATGACCCCGGACGAGGCGGTGTGGTCCGCGACGGCGGGCGGGGCGGCGGCGCTGCGCCGCGGCGACGTCGGCCACGTGTCCCCCGGCGCCCGCGCGGACCTCGCCCTCCTGGACGCCCCGAGCCACGTCCACCTGGCGTACCGCCCCGGGGTCCCCTTGGTGAGGGAGGTCTGGCGACGCGGGGTGCGGCTGGCCTCCTAGGAGGCGCCCGGAAAGTCCCGCGCACTTCCTTGCGCCTCTGGACGGAGCCGCTGTTTCCCTGCGGGGTGCGTTGGTCTCTGCGGCCCGGTGGTGGGTCGCTCGCGCAGTTCCGCCCCCTGTGCCCTGCGGGCACGGGGGGACCCCCAGCGCCCCTGATGTGCTGCCCCTTTCGTTCGTCTGCGGGTCACCGACGAGGGTTGCGGGGCGCTGGAGGTCCCCTACGCCCGCAGGGCGTGGGCAATAAGGGGCGCTGGGGGTCCCCCCACGCCCTCTGGGCGTAGGGGGCGGAACTGCGCGACCAGCCACAGACGGGCCGCAGAGACCAACGCACCGCAGGGAAACGGCGGCTCCGTCCCAAGGCACAAGGGAGCCCGCGCCCGTAGGGTCGGGCCATGACCCATCCCGTAGCACACAGCGCCTTCGACTCCCTCCGTGCCGACGCCGTGCCCGACCAGGACGCGCTGCGCCGGGTCTACGATCTTCCCGGCGCCGCCGCCGTGCGCAAGCAGATGACGGAACTCACCGAGCAGACGAGACAGTTGATCGGCTGCTCCTCACTCGTCCTGGTCGCCAGCGCGGACGCCGAGGGCAACTGCGACGTCTCCCCGCGCGGCGGCCCCGCCGGCTTCGTCGCCGTCCTGGACGCCCGGACCGTGGCCATACCGGACGCGACCGGCAACAAGCGCCTGGACACCCTGCAGAACGTCGTCGCCACCGGGCGGGCCGGGCTGCTGTTCGTCGTCCCGGGGCGCACCACCACGCTCCGGGTGAACGGCCGGGCCTGCGTCTCCACCCGCCCCGAGTTGCTGTCGCAGCTCACCGCCGTGGGCAAGCCGCCGGCCAGCGCGCTGGTGGTGGGCATCGAGGAGGTCTACCCGCACTGCCCCAAGTCGCTGCTGCGCAGCGCGGCCTGGAAGCCCGAGCAGTGGCTGCCGGCGGACGCCCAGCCGACCTCGGCCGAGGTGACGCTGGCCCAGCTGAGGATGCCGGAGCTGACGATCGCCGACATCGAGCAGCGGGAAGCGGATTCGCTGAAGTACCGGTACGAGTGAGGCCGGTACGAGCGAGGCCGAGCGCGCCGTCAGCGGACCAGGTGGGCGTACGCCTGCGGATGCTCCCGCAGGTACTCGGCGAAGCTCTGCGCGGGCCGGCCCGCGAGGCGGGCCACCGCGTCCGAGACCGTGGCCATCTCGCCCGTCGCGATGGCCCGGTAGGAGGTGACCCACCCCTCGACCTCCCACGGCGGCGCTCCGATGGTGGCGCGGGATTCGTACGCCTCCGGCTCGCTCTCCGCCACGTAGGTGACGGCCCGGCCGGCGAACCGCGACAGCTCCTCCGCGGCCTCGGCGAGCGTGATCGCCGCGGGCCCGGTGACGTCGTACGTCGCGCTGTCGTGGCCCCCGTCCAGCAGCACCCCGACGGCCGCGTCGGCGACGTCGTCGTGCGCCACGGCGGAGATCCGCCCCTGGCCGGCGGGCCCGCGGATCACGCCGTCGTCCCCGGCCATCGCGGCGAGCGCGCCGAGGTAGAAGCTGTCGCGCAGGAAGGTGTAGCGCAGCGAGGAGGCGCGGACGTACTCCTCGGTGTACCAGTGGTCGCGGGCGAAGGTGAACGTCGCGTCGGGCGAGGCCCCGAGGAACGACAGGTACACCACGCGCTCGACGCCGGCGGCCACCGCGGAGTCGACGGCGATCTGGTGTTCGCGCACCCGCCCGGGGTCCTCGTGCCCGGACACCAGGAACAGCGTGCCGACCCCGTCGCAGGCGCGCCGCATGGCGTCCTCGTCCCCGTACGCCGGGACCCGCGCGTGCTCCCCGCCGTCGAGCTGCGGCAGCCGTGCCGCGTCCCGTCCCACCAGCCGGGTGCGCACCCCGCGCGCGGCCAGGCGGCGGGCGACGCGTCCGCCGAGCTTTCCGGTGGCTCCGGTGACGGCGATGACGCTCTCCATGCGCGGGCTCTCCTCGTACGACGGCGGATACGGACACGAATGCGGTCACGGTCACGGTCACGGCCCAGTGTCGACCACGTCGGCGGTCACCGCTCCTCGGGGAGCTGCTGGGTGGCGCAGTGGATGCCGCCGCCGCCCTCGCCGAGGGTGTCGACCGGCACCTGCACGACCTGCCGCCCCGGGTACAGCTCGCGCACGATGGCCACTGCGTCCCGGTCGGCGCGCGCGTCGCCGAAGCGGGGCAGGACGACGCCGCCGTTGACCACGTAGTAGTTCACGTAGCTGGCCAGGAAGTCGGCGCCGCGCCGGCCGATGTCGACGGGCTCGGGCAGCTCGACGACCTCCAGCCGCTCGCCCCGCGCGTCGACGGCCCGGTCCAGGACTCCGCGGGCCTGGTCGTACGCGTCCGTCCACACGTCGCGCGGGGCTTCGGCGTCCGGGGTGCTCATGACCACGACGCCGGGTTCGGAGAACCGTGCGAGGGCGTCGATGTGGTAGTCCGTGATGTCCTGCCCCTTGACGCCCTTCACCCAGATCACGGTGGTGACCCCGAAGAGGTCCTTCAGGGCGCGCTCGATGTCGTCCCGGGACTTGCCGGGGTTGCGGTTGTCGTTGACCCACGAGCTCTCGGTCGCCATGAGGGTGCCCTGACCGTCGACCTCGATGGACCCGCCCTCGCCGACGATCGGCGCCTTGATCCGGCGGATCTCCCCGTCGGCGAGGATCTCCCGGGCGACGTGGGCGTCGTGGGTGTGGGGCTGTTTGTTGCCCCACCCGTTGAAGTTGAGGTCGACGCCGGCGATGCCCTTGGAGCCGTCGGAAGGGAGGACGAAGCTCGGCCCGGTGTCCCGCATCCACAGGTCGTCCACCGGGACCGGCAGGACTTCCACCCCCGAGCCGCACGCCTTCGCCGCGGCCTTGGCGTCCCGCTCGTCGGCGAGCAGGACGACCGGTTCGAAGCGGGCGACGGCGCGGGCGATGCCCGCGATGTCGTTGCGCACGCCGGAGGTGTCCGCGCCCCAGTTGCGCCGGGTGGGCCAGGCCATGTAGGTCAGCTCGTGCGGATGGGTCTCGTCGGGCATGCGCCAGCCGCGGGCCGATGCCACGGGCGCGGCCCGCTCGCCCGCCGGCCGGGCGCAGGCCGCGAGGGCCGCCCCGACCGCGGTGACCAGCGCCGTTTGCAGTGTGCGTCGCCTGGACATCGACATCCCGTTCCTCCTGACTGAAAATTTAGTCAGTACGAGGGTAAGGCATCATCGTGGTCCAGGACGTCGCCGTACTTACCGCCCTCCTAGGAGTTGTCGATGCCGGACAGGGGCACCCAGATCCTCCGAGCCGCCGCCCGGCTGATCGCCCGCCGCGGGGTGCGTGGGCTGCGGGTGGAGGAGGTCGCCGCGGAGGCGGGGGTCTCGACCGCGCTGATCTACTACCACTTCAAGAACCGCTCCGGCCTGCTCCGACACACCCTGGAGTTCATCAACAAGCGCGCCGTGCGCTACACCGACGCCGCCCTCGACACCACGGCGGACCCGCGCACCCAACTCGCCGAGATGCTGCTCCTGGAGCTCCAGGACACCCCCGAGGTGCGGGAGAACAGTGCGGCCTGGGGCGAGTTGCGGGCGAGCGCGGTCTTCGACGCGGACCTCGGGGCGCAGGTGGCCGTGGCGACCCGGGACTGGGCGGACGACGTCGCCCACCTGGTCCGCCGGGCCCAGGAGGCGGGCCTCGCCGCCCCCGACGTCGCGCCGGACGCGGCGGCGGAACGCCTCACGGCGCTGACGGAGGCGCTGAGCGAGCGCTGGCTGAACGGCATCGCGCCCTTGGAGCGGGCTCAGGAGTTGCTGCGCGGCGCGATCGATCGCGAGCTAGGACCGCTTGAACGATCCGTTTAACATTTTCCGTTGACATCAGGGTGTGCGCAACGCCATGCTCCTTGCATGACCGACGACCCCTTCACCCCGCCGAACCCGGACCAGGCGCGGGCCCACCGCGTCTACGCGTCCCTCTTCCGCATCGCGGAGCGCCACGCCTCCACCGACGCCCAGCGCCACCGCCAGACCAACCCCGCGATCCTCGCCCCGCACGAGGCGGTCCGCCTCGTCTCCTTCCTCCTCAGCGGCGCGGCCCAACGCGACGAGAACGAACCCGAAGTCGACCAGGCGGACATCACCGCGGCGCTCACCCTCTTCCCCCTCGTCCGAGGAGAACTGGACGAACTGGAAACGGGCCTCCTCCAAATGGCCCGAGGCCGCGGCATGACCTGGCAGGACATCGCCTTCGGCCTGGGCCTGGGCACCCCCCAGGCGGCCCGCCAACGCTACGAACGCCTCGCGAGCCGCGCGACGCCG
Organism: Streptomyces sp. NPDC047315; assembly: GCF_040643215.1. Lineage (NCBI taxonomy): Bacteria > Bacillati > Actinomycetota > Actinomycetes > Kitasatosporales > Streptomycetaceae > Streptomyces > Streptomyces sp. NPDC047315. The sequence goes on from NZ_JBEYTZ010000003.1 coordinate 249,119, forward strand.
ACGGACGGGGAGTCCGCGGAGTAAGTCAGCCGGGCATCGAGGTGCGGGGCAGTGACTCATTCATTCCGGCTGGGGGGAGCGAGAGCACCACCTGGCGTCGCGCGAAGTTGATGGCCTCGACCTTCACGGTCAAGCTGTCGCCCACTGGTGATTGGTGCTCTGGCAGGAGGCCGACAGTGCCGTCCGGCAGCCGCACGAATGAGCCGATGGGTGCGAGCTTGACGGTGATTCCCGTCAGCACCTTACCGAGTTGAGTGCGTGCGAAATCGCAGAAGGGATCGTGCTGGAGATCCTTCAGTGATAGGGAGACCTGTTTCCGGTCAATGTCAACGCTGAGCACTGTAGTGGTGACCTGCTGCCCGGGGTGGACCACGTCTGAGGGGTGATCGAAGTGCTGCCAGGCCAGGTTCGCCACTGACACGAAACCCTGCACGCCCTGGAGATCGACAAAGGCCCCGATGCCATCGACGGAGACCACGGTTCCCCGGACGACCTGGCCGAGCTCCAACTCGTTGATGTCGGAGTTCCTGCGCGGGGCTGAGCCATTGGCTTCGTGGGTCATGTCAGTCTCTCCAGGTGTGTCCGCCGTAGAAGTTGATCCAATTCACCTTGTCTATCATCTCGTTGAAGCGAGGGATGTCTTCCCTGGGGATGATCCACTGGTACTCGTCGGGTTTGTTGTCGTGAGTTCGATGATAGGCAGGGGTGGCGTCTTCGGGGAACGCCTCCCTGAAACCTGGTTTCATGATGAATTCGTGATAGCCGTCCTCGTAATCGGCCGTTCCTGCATACTGTTGCACCACCTTCTCGCTGGCCCCGAGGTAGGCGGTTCCGGGCCCGCCGATCTCGTGATCTGGGTGCAGCGAAGGATCCAAGCCGTTTGCTTCCAAAGCCCTATTGCCAACCTTGGGGGAACGATAGAGAACAACAGGGTCTTCCGTGGGGTATCCATCAGGTGCTAGCCCCAGCGAGTCGCACCAGGAGTGCGGGTTTCGCACGTACGTCGCCGGGTTCGGCGCCGGTGCCAGCCCCAGCGGGTCCGGCGTCAGATAGCGCGCCGTCTCCGGGTCGTAATGCCGGAAGAAGTTGTAGTGCAGGCCCGTTTCCAGGTCGAAGTACTGGCCCGGGAACCTCAGCGGGGTGTAGCCCGTGCTCGTGCGGGACCAGGTCGTGGTGCCCCAGAGGGTCGTGCGGGTGTGCCAGGCCAATTCGCCTGACTCGGCGATGAGTTCCGTGGGGGTGCCGACCAGGTCCGTCGCGATGGCGAAGAAGCGTTCGTCGATCTCCGTCTGGGGCGCGTCCGCGGCCAGGCGGCGTTCCGATTGGGAGACGGGGCGCAGGCCCTGGTGGTCCCAGGTCAGGGCCACCGGGTGCGGGAGGTCGGGGGAGTGGGTGACCTGTTCGCAGAGGGTGGTGCCGTCCCAGGTGAAGCGGGTCTCTTCCAGGAGGCCGGCGCCGTCGGGCGCGAGGCGTTGTTTGGCGATGCGGCGGCCCAGCGGGTCGTAGCGGTAGCGCCAGCGGGCGCCGTCGGGGGTCACCACCCCCACCAGGCGGTCCTCCGCGTCCCAGGCGTAGCGCCACGTCTCCGGCTTCCGCGACAGCCGGGTCTTCTGGCGCAGGGTGATGCGGCCCAGCGCGTCGTGCTCGTAGCGGACCGCGCCCGCGCGGGTGATCGTCGTGCCCGAGTACGTGCGCGGGCCGGTCGCCTCGTGGCCCGCGTGGCGCTCCGGCCAGGACGCCTCGGTCTGGTTGCCGGTGGAGTCGTACGCATAGGACTCCGACCAGTTCCGTGCGGTGACGGACGTGACGCGGCCCGCGCCGTCCAGGTCGAAGCGCATCGGGCCGCGCAACCCGTCGTCGAGGGCCGTCAGGTGGCCGTCCGCGCGGTAGGTGTACGCGCGGTGGTTGATGCTGCCGGCGCCGCCGGCCAGGTGCTGCGTCGACAGCCTGCCCGCTGCGTCCCACGTCGAGGTGATCGTCAGGCCGTTCGCGAACGAGCCGAAGGACCGCTCGACCTCCCGGCCCGACTCGTCGTGGGCGAAGTCGATCCGGTGGGCGCCGCTGGTCAGCCGGGTGCGGCGGCCGGCCGCGTCGTAGTCGTAGGCGGTGCGGCGGCCGGTGGGCGTCACCCGGCGCGTACGGCGGCCCAGCGCGTCGTACGCGTACGTCGTGACCTGCCCGTCCACCAGCTCCGTCTTGAGCAGGCCGCGCCGGTCGTACTGGTGCACCAACTCCGCGTCCGGGCCCGCCGCCTGCGCGAGGCGGCCCGCGCGGTCGTACGCGTACGTCGTCACCGCGCCCGCCGCGTCCTTGCGGACCACCCGGCCCAGCCGGTCGCGCTCGTACGCCACCGTCTCGGCCAGCGCGTTCGTCCGCGCCACCACCTGGCCCGCGGCGTCCCGCGCGTACGTGAGGGTGCGGCCGTCGAAGTCCGTCTCGGACGTCAGCCGGCCGGCCTTGTCGTAGCCGTACGTCCACGTCAGCCCGACCGGGTTGGTCACGCGGGTCAGCCGCAGCGCCGCGTCGTGCTCGAAGGCGTACCGCGTCCCGTCGGGGTCGGTGCGCGCCGCGAGCAGGTCGAAGTGGGTGTACTCGAAGCGGGAGACCGCGCCCATCGCGTCCGTGTGGGAGGTGCAGTTGCCCTCGCCGTCGTACGTCCACGACTCGCTCGCGCCGTCGGGCGCCGTCCGCCGCGCCAGGAGCCCGTCGGCCGTCCACTCCAGGGCCTCGACCCCGCCGAGCGGGTCCACCACGCGCACCGGGCGGCCGAAGGCGTCCCGCTCGTAACGGGTGACGCCGCCCAGCGGGTCGCTCACCTCCACCGGCAGGCCCGCCGCGTCGCACCGGACCCCCGTCACCGCGCCCGTCGCGTCCGTGACGGACGTCAGCCGGCCCCGGTCGTCGTAGCCGTAGCGGGTGGTGTGGCCGGCGACGTCCGTCACGGCGACCGGGTTGCCCCGCTCGTCGAACTCGCCGCGCATCCGCGTCCCGTCCGGGCGGACGAACTCCACCGGCAGCCCGGCCTCGTTCCGGACCCACCGCACCTCGGTGCCGTCGGGCCGGACGCCGACCTCCAGCCGGCTCCGGTCGTCGTAGACGTACGCCGTCGTCCGGTCCAGCGCGTCCGTCGTCGTGAGCCGGTTGCCGCGCACGTCGTACGTGTGGCGCGTGGTGTTCCCCAGCGGGTCGGTCGTCGCCAGGACCTTGTTGCCGCGGCCGATGACGTGGCGGGTCACCGCGCCGTCCGCGGTCGTCAGCGTCGTCGTGCGGTGGCCCGTCTCCGGGTCCCGCTCGCCGTACGCCAGCCGCAGTTGGACGTGGCCCTCCTCGCCGCCCTCGGCGACGCAGCGGTCCCGCTCGTCGTACGCGTAGTCGTAGCGGCGGCCGTTGGAGTCGGTCCACGACGTCACCCGGCGCCGCTCGTCGTAGCCGAAGGCCAGCACCGCGCCCGACGGCTTGGTGACGGCGGTCAGATTGCCGTCCTGGTAGCCGTATGTACGGATCGGGTGCACCGCGCCCGCCGCGTCCACCAGGTCGAGCGCGGTGACCCGCCCGCCGGCCGTGGTCAGCGCCAGCCGGTAGCCGCCGGAGTGCGCCAGGCCCAGCGGGGTGCCGTCGTCGGCCCGGTCGACGGAGACCGTGTTCCCGTTGCGGTCGGATATCTGGACCAGCCAGGCGTCACCGGCGCCGTTCCCGCCCCAAGCCCCGCCCGTCGGCGTGGGCGCGGGGGCGGCGAAGTGGTGCACCAGGCCGGTGACCGGATCGGTCAGCACGTAGTCGCCGGAGTCGGCGCGCACCAACTCCGTCAGGTCCGTGCCGACCGTCGGCAGCGCCGGCGCCCCGGGCGCCGGATGCGGATACGTCCGCAGCCGGCCGTCCGCCAGCACGTGGACGACGCCGGCCGCGTCCACCTCCAACCGCTCGTCGACCGTGGACGACCACGAAGGGCCGAAGAACCGGCCGTAGCGGTAGCCGGACTCCACGCGGCGGGTGAACTCCAGCGGCAGCGCGCCCGGCAGCGCCACGTCCGTCTGAGGCAGGTACATCCGGCCCGTGGCGAGGTCGACCGGGTCGGTGCCGTCGTCCGTCTTGTCCCGGTCCTTGTCCTGGTTGGGGCCGTCGGAGTGCTTGCGGTCGCCGTCCGCGTCGTCGAAGGCCCGCCGCGCGCGGTTCGTGTCCGTCCCGACGTCCCCGGACTGCTTGCGGGCGGGGCCTTCGGCCTCGGCGCGCTTGCCGCCGAGGTCGTCGGTGTCGCGTTTGCCGCTGCCGGTGATCTTCTTGATGCGGTCGTCGACGTCCTTGTCGGTGTTCTTGTGGGTCTTGGAGCTATGGCCGATGGCGTCGGGGAGTTTCTTGCCGACGTGGTCGCCGAGGTGGTTGTGGCCCTTGATCAGTTTTTCGACGACGCCTTCGATGGTGCCGTCGAGGGCGGCGGTGAGGGAGTCCTTGCCCTTGGCGCGGCCGTGGTGCCCCTTCGCCTTGTTGATCTTGCCTTTGGCGCGGCCGTTCATCGACACCTGAACGTTCGCGAGCTTGCTGCCGGTGTTGCCGTGCTCGTCGTGGTCGATGCCGAGTTTGCCGCCGGGGCCGCTGCCACCACCGCCGGCGGAGTTGATCTGCGTGCTGCCGTCCGCACCGGTGACTTCCATCGCGGTCTGGATCGCCAGGTCCGTGACGATGCTCTCCAGCGCGGCGACGGCGGGCTGGGTGAGGGTGGCGGTGATCTCCGCGACCGCCGCCTCCGCCATCTCCTTGAGGATCTTCTTGAACGCGATCCGCGTCGCCGCGATCTTCCCGCCCGCGAGCAGCGTGGTCAGCCCGAACGTGAACGGCGCCGCCGCCAACGAGATGCCGACGGTGGCTGCCAGATCGGCGAGTTCCGCCACCGCGGCGATCTTCCGGGCGACGATGATGTCCGCGACGCGATCCAGCGCGCCGGCGATGATCCGCGCCGCACCCGCGAGGTCCTTGTTCTTCCCCTGGACCTTCTTCCAATGCGCGTCCAGCGCCGTCAGGGACTCGCTCTGCCCCGTCGACAACAGCCGTTGGACGTGCCCGTGCGCCGCGCCGGCGTCGTCGTCCGCGTCATCGGCGAACTCCCGCAGCGCGTCCGCCATGTCGCGGTACGCGTCCTCGTCGACATTCGGCCACCCCACACCCACGATGTCCAACATCGTGTCGACGCCTTCAGGAATCGTGTAACCCACGACCCGCCACCCCCGTTGCGGTCATCAGAGCTTCAACTCACCCCAACGATCGCACGGTTGGCGTGCCCGGCCCATGGGCTTATCGGACAGGCTCAGCGCCGCGCGGGCGGTCACGCCGACCGGCCGAGCTCCGTCAGCAGTTCCCGCTCCCGCGCCGCCCCGAGCCCCGCCCGGCGCACCCGGTCCAAGCCCTGCTCCCGCTCCCACCGCAACACGCCCGTCAGCAACTCCTCGCGCGAGCGGTGCCGCAGGCCCGCCGCCACGGCCGCCGCGCCGCTCCGGGCGGAGAACCCCTCCCAGCCGGGCTCGACCATCCACATCGGCAACGAATCGGCGCCCATGTACCCGGCCACGCCGCGCTCCAGCAGCCACGCCGATGCCGCCGTCACCACCTCGCCCGTGTGGCCGCCCATGGCGCGGGACAGCGCGATCCACTCGGCGAACGGCACCACCGGGCCGACCGCGTCGTACGTACCGGTGCGCCCGCCTCCGGCGCAGTCCAGCAGCCAGGACGCCAGGTCCCGGACGTCGACGATCTGCGTCGGGAGGGCGGGGGCGTCGGGCACCAGCAGCGGACCGCGGGGGTCGCGCGCGGCGCGGGCCACCCAGTAGCCGGACCGTCCGCTGCCGTCGCCCGGGCCGCCGATGAGGCCGGCGCGCGCGATCAGCAGCCGGTCGCCCACCGCGGCCGTCGCCGCCGACTCGCACGCGACCTTCGCCTCCCCGTACGACCCGTCGTCGACCTCGGACCGGTCGGCGGGGACGGGCGGCAGCAGCGGCGCGGACTCGTCGGCCCCGACGACGCCGTGGGAGGCGTACGCGCTGACGCTGGATACGTACGTCCAGTGCCCGGCCCGCTCGCCCAGCGCGGCCAGCGCCCCGCGCACGAAGCCCGGCTGCCACGACACCTCCACGACGGCGTCCCAGTCGCGGCCCTGCACCTGCTCGTACGCGTCGGGCCCGCCCCGGTCCACGGCCACCAGCCGTGCGCCGTCCGCGACGCCGCCGCTCTCCCCGCGGGCCAGGCACGTGACCCGGTGCCCGCGCTCGACCGCCTGCCGCGACACCTCGCGGCCCAACCATGCCGTTCCGCCCAGTACGAGGATCTCCATCCCGCCATGCAACCAGCGGGTACGACGGGATTCCAGGGGCGTTCGCGGACAGCTCAGCGGGCGGGCCGGCGGGCGGCGGGCCGACTCAGTCGACGGGGTCGACGCGCATCGTCCAGGGGCCGTGCGCTGTCAGCTGCAGCAGCAGCGGCCCCGCGGGAATGGGTGTGCTCATGCTGATGTCGTCGGTGTCGTTGACCAGAAGGAGCCTGTCCTCGGGAAGTTCGGCGTGGCCGGCGACTTCGTAGCCGTACATGCAGACGTAGCCCTCGCCCTGCGTCTCGAACCGGAGGTCGGCCATGGGGCCGGTGTAGAGGAGGACTTCGTCACCACGGCCCGCCAGCTCTCCTTCGAGCCGTCGGGCGGCGGCCAACGGCAGCACCCGAACGGTCCAGGACGCGCTGGTGCTCAGCTTCATACGTAGCCGACGGACCTTCGGCACGTGTGCGAGGGCGCGGTGGAAAGGGCAATTCTCCATGGTGTTCAGCAGCAGGTCGCCATCTTTGTTCCACTTGTCCAGAGCATGGGCGCACGAGTACATGTACTCGTCCTCACCGTGGGTGAGGCCGAACTCCACCATGACCGGGCCGGTCGGGATGGTGCGGGGCGCGGAGACGACCTGGTCTCCCCGGCCTTCGTAGACGAACGGTTCGAAGACCGGGCCGAAGTCCCAGCCGACGGCTGCGGGCGCGGGCACCGGCTGCATCGGCTGTACGGGCTGCATCGGCTGCATGAGGAGCGCGGGCGGCGGTGCGGGCGGCAGCGGCTGGAACGACTGCGCAGGCTGGGCCAAGAGCGGCGCAGGCGCGGGCGCGGGTGCCGGTACCTGGAACGGCGCCGCTGCCGCGGGTTGCCCCGGTACCTGGAACGGCGGCGGCGCCTTCGCCTCCGCCGGGGCGTCGTCCTCGGCGACGTCGATGCCGAAGTCCGTCGCGAGCCCCGCGAGCCCGGAGGCGTACCCCTGCCCCACCGCACGGAACTTCCACCCACCAGCCCGCCGGTAGAACTCGCCGAAGACGAACGCCGTCTCGGTGGTCGCGTCCGTGACCGCGTACCGCACCACGACGGTGCCGTCCGGCGCGTACGCCTCCACGGCCGGCTCCGGCACGTCCCCGATCGTGCCCCCGTCGGCGGACGCGACGATCGCGACCCGCTCGACCGCGTCCTCGACCTGCGGCAGGTCGACGTACAGCCAGTCCGTGCCGGAGTGCTGCCCGAGGTGGTGCACCGCACCGGACGGATGCACCTGCTGCCCGTAGAAGACCATGTCCGCATCGCCCCGCACGCGCCCGCCCGCGGTCAGCAGCAGCGCAGAGGTGTCCAACCCCCGCTGCACCCCCACCCGCAGTGCCACGCTCGGCACGAAGGAATTGGCCCCCTTGATCAAATCCGCCACTGGTCGCCCCCCGACCTCGGATGAACCCCTCGAATGACTCCCCGGACGAAGCTCCGGATCAGAACTCCGGGTGAGTCGTGGTCGGATCCTAGCTCCCGCCCGCCATCCGCCCGTCGGGCGCTCAGCCCACCCGCACCAGCAGTTCGTCCACGCTGTTCCCGATGAACCCGGTGCGTCGCCGCACCCGCTCGTCCGGGACGGCCAGCTCCAACTTCGGGAGGCGGCCGAAGAGGCGCTCCAGCGCGACCGTCGCCTCCAGCCGGGCCAGCGGGGCGCCCAGGCAGTAGTGCGGCCCGTGCCCCAGCGACAGGTGCCGCCCCGGTGACTCCCGGCGCACGTCGAACCGGTCCGCGTCCGGCCCGTACGCCTCCGGGTCGCGTCCGGCCGCCGAGAAGGCCGCCAGCACCGGCGTGCCGGCCGGGATCGTCGTCCCGTCGACGGTGACGTCCTTCACCGGGTAGCGGAACGGGAAGTAGCTCACCGGGGCGTCCCAGCGCAGCGTCTCCTCCACCGCGTCCGACCAGCTCGCCGCGCCCGAGCGGACCAGGTCGAGCTGCTCGGGGTGGCGGCACAGCGCCCGTACGGCGTTGGTGATCAGGTTCAGCGTGGTCTCGTGGCCGGCGACGACGAACGTCAGCAGCGTCCCGATCAACTCCTGGTCGCCGAGCCGGTCGCCGTCCTGCTCCCGCACGGCGATCAGCGCGCTCGTCAGGTCGTCGCCCGGGTCCGCGGCCCGGATCGCCGCGATGGTCGCGAGGACCTGCACCATCTCCCGGTTCGTGGCGATGGCCTCCTGCGGGGCGATCGACGTGCTCACGATCCGGGTCGACAGCTGGTGCAGCCGCGTCCGGTACTCCTGCGGCACCCCGAACAGCTCGCTGATCACGGTCAGCGGCAGCGGCAGCGCGAAGTGCGTCCGCAGATCGGCGGTCCGCCCGTCGGCCGAGTCCTTCGCGGCCTGGGCGAGGTCGTCGAGCAGCCGTTCCGTCGCGGCCTCGACCCGGGGCCGCAGCGCCTCCACCCGCCGCACCGTGAACGCCTTGCTGACCAGCGACCGCAACCGCCGGTGCGCTGCGCCGTCGGCGGTCAGCATGCCCGGCACGACGGCGAAGGTCCGCAGCGGCCAGCCGTCGGGTATCCGTCCCTGCTGGAGGAGCGCGAAGTGCTCCGGGCTCTTGGCCACGTCCGGGTGGGCGAGGAACTCCTTCAGCGCTTCGTGGCGCAGCACCATCATGCCGGGTACGTCGTCGGGCAACACGACGTCGACCACCGCGCCCTGCGCGAGCAGTCGGACGTTCGCGGCGTGCGGGCAACTGCCGTGCGGATCGGGGCGGTACGGGGCGATCACGGCGTCCTCCTGACGTTCCGTCTGATACTGAGGGACACGTGAGGTACCGGAGATCGGTTCAGCCGTAGCCGCGTGAGCACGGGCCGCGTGCGCGGGATGTGAAGCCGGCCTGCACTCCCTGCTAGTGACCGGCGGGCGCGGTCGGCCCCACAGTGGAGACCCTGTCCTCGCACAGCCGGTGGACAGCCGACCGGGAGTCAGCGGGCGGGCGTCAACGGGGGTGCCGCTCCTGCCGACCCGGCCGACCGGGGCGCGTCCGGATCCGTGGCAGCACGGGGTGCCACGGCGATCCGGCGCACCTCGGATGGCGTCGTCCCGTACGCCGCCCGGAAGGCCCGGCTGAAGTCCGCGGCGCTGCGGTAGCCCCACCGCGCCGCGACGTCCGCGATCGTACGGTGCCGTACGCGCGGATCGGTCAGCTCGGCCCGCGTCCGCTCCAGCCGCCGACGGCGGATCGTGGCCGCGACGGTCTCCGGCTGGTCGCGGAAGAGTAGATGGAGGGCGCGTACGGATATGTGGTGCGCGGCGGCGATGACGGGCGGCGTCAACCCTGGTTCGTGCAGATGCCGTTCGATGAACGCGACGATCCGCACGCGCAGGACCTGCTGCCGGGACTCCACGGGCAGCACCCGCTGCACGTCAAGCCGCTCGGCGAGGAAGGCGTGGGCGAGGTCGATTCCGATGCGCCCGAGCCGCCGCAACTCCTCCGGCTCGAAGGGCTGGTACCGCAGCGACGCCATGAAGTGCGCGAGCAGCGCACCGGTGCCGGCGCTGGTTCCGTCTCCGGGCGTCAGGCGCTGGGCGAGCAGGCCGTCCACGTCGTCCTGGGAGAACGGGGACGACGCCCGGGGCAGCCGTAACAGGGTGGTACGGGAGAGCCGGCCGTCGTCGACGAACTCGCTGTCGAGCGGGTGCGACGTGTCGAACAGCGCCATTTCCCCGATCCTGAGCAGCACACTCGACCGCCGCTGCGCCACCCCGATCGGCGGCCCGTGGACGAGCATCAGATAGTGGTTCTCCGGGTCGGAGCGCCGGATGTGCCGGTGCTGCCGGGTGGCGACCAGGGGCGAGAGGGAGAACCCGGCGAGCCGGACCCCGTCGCCGAGGTCGGCACCCATGGCGCGCCCGCGGAAGGTGGGCGCGTGCGGGCTGTCGATGGCGACGGGCATCACTTCCTGCCCCACCATCTCCCCCCACCAGGCGAACCGTTCCTCGGGAGCCACCCCGTCAGTCGAGACGGCGACGACGGGCGACGCGCCGTGCTCAGCGGGCGTACCGGTCGCCGTCGCCACGGTGGCGGGTCAGACGGCGGTGTTCTTGGCGTAGGAGAGGAGCCCGGTGAAGGCGTGGGGGGTGAGGTGGAGGACGGGCCCGGTGGGGTTCTTGCTATCGCGTACGGCGATAGTGGTGGCGGAAGTAGATACGAGGGCGACTTCTAGGCAGTCGCCGCCGTTGGCTCCGCTGTGGCTGCTCTTGACCCACTCCGCCGTCAGGCAGGCGACTTCCAGGCAGTTGCCGCCGTTCTGCCCACTGAAGCTGCTCTTGACCCACGTTGCCGCGCTGAGCTGGCCATTCATTGCAGGCGTACCCCTTCATGAAGTCGCCGATGAGGGCGGCGGATTCACGGGCGGACAGGGCGTCCGCTCTGAGCACATCATAGGTCTGGGCGTGTTGTTCGTAGACCGTCGGATCGTCGGTGAAGTGGCCTTGGTCCAGTGACTCGGAGTACACCCAGCGATGGCCGTCGGGCAGCGTGATCAGTGACATCGAGGTGTCCGGGCGAATGAGGGGGAGTTCGGCAGGCGCCACTTGGACACGGATGTTCGGGTGGTCGCTGACCGCCAGGAGATGGGCGCACTGGGCGTGCATGACGGACGCGTTTCCCACGACGTTCCGCAGCGAGCTTTCGTCCAGGACGACGAACAGTAGCGGCCCGTCCGGGTCCAAGAACCGTTGCTGTCGACTGAGTCGCGCGTCAGCGCGTTCCCTGGCAGAACTCTGATCCATGACTTGGGAGAACAGAGCGAAGGCGTACTCGTCGGACTGAAGGAGCCCCGGCATCACGAGAGCTTGGTACGACCGGAGACACGTCGCCCGCGCGTCCATGTTTGCCCGTCGCTGGAACCAGTCCGGATGGTCCACCCGCTGGTACCAATCCACCTTCGGCCACAGCCGCGCCAGCATCGCTCCCGTCTTCAGCACCTCGTCGCACCGCATCACGAACGGCAGTTGGGGCACCCGCGTCCCCGCTTCCACCTTCGCGACCAGCGAGCGATCACAGGGGATCTTGCTCGCAAGCTCCTCCTGCGACAGGCCCGCGCCCTTGCGGTGCTCCCGCAGCACGACGCTGCTGACGGCGGTGTGCGCGATGTGCTGCCGCATGACGTACGCGCCGGTCCCGTACGGCTGCGTGGACGGCGCGAACCACTACGCCTGCCCGGAGTGCGTCCCCCTCCTGACCCCGGGCCCGACCCCGGAGGAACACCCCTCCATCACCTACCAACCAGCACTCTTCTAACCCCTGCCCCCCTGAACCGGCCGCCCCTGAGCCCAAGCCCTCCCGCGATCCCTGCCGCGGGCGGACGCGGGGGCGGCCACCGTGCGCGACGGTAGAAGTTCGTGCAAGTCGCCGGCGCCCGCCTGTCGATCGAGTGCAGGCTCGATCGCGGTGACACCGAGGAGCGAGGCCCGGAGGGAGCCCCCATGGCGTTGCATCGGTTGGGCAAGGACCCGGAGAGCCCCAACAATGGCTCTCCGACGGTGTACCTGGACGACGAGACTGGGAACTACGTCTTGCAGGGGTGGCGGGTCACGGATCCCCACCGGCTGGCCCAGCTCGACATTCCCGAGCACGAGACCGTCATCGAATTCCCGAGGCGCATGATGCAGTTCTTCCCGGAGGTGAGGGGTGGCGAATGAGTCATCGTTCGAGGACTTGTTCCGGTCGGCCCGGGACGCCGCGTACCACCTGGAAATGAGGGACGCGTACGGGGTGGACGACGACTACCGGGAATGGGCGGAGGGCACCCGGTTCGACCCGGCCGAGCGCTGGTCCTGGTGGGTCGACCTGGTCTCCGCGGGTGTGTCGCGGGGCGTGGTCGTGCGGCGGGCTCGGGTCGTCTCGGAGCCGATCTCCCCGTACGTGCGCTACGAGTACGAGCTGACCAGCGGGCATAACGTCAAGGCCGGGGAGGACGTGCGCTGGTTGCCGCGGCGGCAGGCATCAGGGTTGGCGCTGCCGGGGAATGACTTCTGGCTCTTCGACGGCACGTCCGTCCTGTTCAACCACTTCGCTGGAGACGGGACGATGACCGGTGAGGAACTGGTCACCGACCCTGTGGTGGTCAAGCTGTGCGCCTCGGCCTTCAGCGCGGTCTGGGACCGGGCCCTCCCGCACGAGGACTATCGACCGCTCTGAGTACTCAATCCTTGATCGGTCCGTCATGAGCAGCTCGTCCAGCGTCCAGCAAGCCCGAGAGGCCCTCGGTAAACGCCTGCGGGAGATCCGACGGGACTCCGGGCTGACCGCGCGGGAGCTCGCCTCTCGGGCTGGCTGGCACGAGAGCAAGTGCAGCCGTGTCGAAACCGGGCGCACCCTGCCGTCGGACGACGACCTGCGCGCGTACGCGCTCCACTGCGGGGCCGGGGAACAGGCTGCCGATCTGATCGCCGCCGTGCGCAACATCGACGGCACCCACGTCGAGTGGCGTCGCATGGAACGCTCCGGCTTGCGCCGCGCACAGGAGTCAGTGCTCCCGCTATGGCAGCGGACGCGACACTTCCGTGCCTACTCCTCATGGCTCGTGCCAGGGCCGTTCCAGACCCCCGCCTACATCGAGGTCCTGCTGCGGGCCATCCGTGATCGACGGTCGCTGCCGGACGACGTGGCGGAGGCGGTCCGTGTGCGAGTGGACAAACAGCGCGTCGTGTACGAGGGGGGCCGCCGCTTCGCCGTGCTGCTTGAGGAGAGCACCTTGCGGCACCGGGTCGGAGGAGCGCAGACGATGGTGGGGCAACTGCGCCATCTGATGGCTTCGGCCGCGTTGCCGAACGTCAGCTTGGGAGTGATCCCGCTGGGGGCGGACCGCAGTGCGCTCTGGCCAGTTGAGGACTTCTGGATCTTCGATGAGGCCCAAGTCAACGTGGAGCTCGTATCGGCCTTCCTCACGCTCACCCAACCCCACGAGGTGGGCATGTATGCCCGGACGTTCGCCGGGCTGTCGCGAATGGCCGTCCACGGGAGCCCTGCGCTGGATCTGATGGAAGCGGCGATCGCTGATCTCGGCCGGTGACGTCGGCAGGTGCCGACAGATCAGTCCCCCTTCAGCGGGCAGGGGAGGGCGGGGTCGGTGCGGTTGGGCGAGCAGGTGACCAGCGCGACGGAGTGGAAGAGCGTGCCGGTCAGGTAGTGGCCCAGGGACACGTCACCGCCCCAGGCCGAGCGTTCCACTGCGACGCGTGAGAGAAGCGCGAGCCTTGCAGGGTCGCGTTCGGGCCCGTGGGCGAAGCGCGACGCGTACTCGGCGAGGCGGTCGGCGAGCCAGGCGCCGGCTTCTTTGGGCTCGCTCCAGGTGCCGCGGACCGTGGAAGCGGGCTTGAGCAGCCAGTGCGCGGTCTGCATCGGCGGCAGGTCCGTGACGGCGAACTCCGCCACCACCTCGCGGTAGCGGTCCAGGAGTCTTTGTGCGACGGCGTCGCTTGGCCCGGCGGGTGGGGGTGGGTGCGGGTGAGGAGGGCGGCGTACGGCCTCGTCGTCGAACGTCCTCTTCTCGCCGACCCATGCGTAGCCGTGGTGGTGCACGACTGCTCCGATCCGGTCGTCGGGCCTGGGGGGTGACGGCCCCCGCGCGCGGGCGGGGCGGGCGGGGACCGTCGGGGGGAGGGGCGGTGGCTACGGTCAGACCGAGAGCCCGAACCGCGTCAGGTCGACCCCGGCCGCATTCAGCTCCGCTGTGGTGAACCGCAACGGCTGGAGCTCCGGGCGCTTGCTGTCGCCGAGGGCCCACGCGTCCGGGCCGATGCGGGCGAGCGTCACGCAGGACTCGCCGTCCGGATGGGTGTTGCCGCCGCACGCCGTGGAGAACTCGGCGGCTGTGAGGGGGAGCCCGTACAGATCGGTCATCGTCATGTCCTTCCTGCTTTGTCGGAGGCTGACGGAACCTGACGGTAGGGATGGGCGGAGGCGGCGGGCCACGTTCTTGCACGGGCTTGCATGTGGACCACCCAGGAAGGTGATTCCGGTGACCTGAAGGTGCCGCCTACCGGCCGGCGCCCTGCTGACGTCCAGGCATCCGCGGCAGCTTCGCCCGCACCGTCAGGCCCCCGTCGGGGTTCGCGTGGGCCGTCACCGTGCCGTGGTGGGCGTGGACGATCGAGCGGACGAGGGCGAGGCCGAGGCCGTGGCCCGAGCGGTCGCTGGTGACGCGGGAGCGCTGGCGGTAGAAGGGCTCGAAGACGCGGCGGGCGACGATCTCTTCGACGTGCCGGCCGGTGTTCGACACCTCGATGACGACGTCCTCCTCCCGCGCCACCGTCAGACGCACCGAGCCGCCGGGCTCGTTGTAGGCCAGCGCGTTGTCGAGGAGGTTGAGCAGGAGCTGGCGCAGCAGGGTCGCGTTGCCGGCGGTGGTGCAGTCGGGGGTGGTGTGGACGTCGAGACGTAGGTCCGCCGTGGCCGCCTGCGCGGTGCGTTCGGCGGACGCGGACGTGGCGAGGGCCGCGAGGTCGACGGGCTCGGGGTCGAAGGCAGCGTGGTCGGCCGAGGCCAGGGCGAGGAGCGCCTTGACGATGGTGATGTTGCGTTCGTTCGTCTCGACGAGCATGGGGGCGAGTTCGGCGAACTCCTCGCCGCTGGGGTCGGCCGCGGCGATCTGGAGGACGGCGCGGGTGGTGGCCAGCGGGGTGAGCAGTTCGTGGGAGGCGTTCGCCGCGAAGCGCTGGTGCGCGGCGAAGGACTCCTCAAGGCGGGCCAGCATCGTGTCGAAGGTGTCGGCGAGCCGCTTGAGTTCGTCGGCCGGGCCGTCGGCGTTGATGCGGTACTGCAGCTGGCCGTCCGCGGCCTTCGCGGCGGCCTGGCTGATGACGCCGAGGGGCGCGAGGAGGCGCTTCGACAGCCGCCAGCCGACGGCCAGGCCGATCGCCGTCACCAGCAGGAGTCCGCAGACGGACAGCCACAGCACCGCGTTCCAGACGTCCTCCTTGCTGTTGATCGCACCGCCCGCCCGCAGGCCCGGCCGGATTTCCTTCGGAGTGCTGACCTCGGGGAACGGCTCCCCGGAGCGCGGCGCCTGCGACACGGCGGCGTCGGGGATGAGGACGGTCTCGGCGAAGTCGTACGTCGGCACGAAGCGCATGCCGATGTAGATGACGACGACCATCAGCACGGCCGAGGCGGCGAGCGCGCTCGCGAAGCCGAGGAAGAGCCGGGCGTGGATGCTCCGGGCCCGGCCGGGGCGCCACCAGCCCGGCCGCGCCTGCCGCACACGTCGCTGCTGCGGGCGCCTCACTTGACCCCCAGGTAGTAGCCCGCGCTGATCGCCGTGTGCACCAACTGGGGCTCACCGAGCTTGCGGCGCAACGTGTGCACCACCAGACGCACCGCATTGGTGAGCGGATCGGTGTGCGCGTCCCACGCCTTGTCCAGCAAGTACTCCGCGCTCAGTACGCCGCCTTCGGCGCGCATCAGCAGCTCCAGCACCGCCAGCTCCTTCGGCGCGAGGCGCACCTCGCGCCCGGCGCGCAGCACGCGGCGGCGATGGGTGTCGAAGACCAGGTCGGCGAAGGTGAGAACGGGCGCGTGGACCATGGGGCTGCGCCGATACAACGCACGGAGCCGGGCCACGAGTTCCGGGAAGTCGAACGGCTTCGCCAGGTAGTCGTCCGCGCCGAGACCGAGCCCCTCGACCTTGTCGCCCAGGCGCCCCGCCGCCGTGAGCATCAGGACGCGGCACTCCAGGCGCATCGCGACGACGCGCCGGCAGACCTCGTCGCCGTGGACGCCGGGCAGGTCGCGGTCGAGGACGACGGCGTCGTAGTCGTACACCGCCAGCTTCTCCAAAGCGGCCTCCCCGTCGTGCACGACGTCCACGGCGATGGCCTCGCGGCGCAGTCCGATCTCCAGGACCCGCGCCATGTACTGCTCGTCCTCCACCACCAGCACCCGCACGACCGCGCCCCCTCTTTCCCGAAGCTGTTTCCTGTGAATTCCCGCGTGCATTCGACGCCCGGACCGCCGACGCCACCCACACCTATCAAACGCGGTATGTGAACCGTGTATGAGCGCCGCCCCGGGCCGCCCGCCCGACAAACGCCGCTCAAAACATTGCCTGGCTACGTTGACTTGCGGTTTCACCAAAATTCGCCGGGTAGCCGGTTAGCCGGGTAGGGAGTTGTCGTACGCGATGAACCTTTTCAAACGGGCGTGGTGGCGGCTGACCAGCCACCTCGGGAAGACCCTGATGATGGTCGGACTCTTCTTCGTCATCTGCACCCTGGTGCTCTCCGGATTCCTCATCCAGTCCGCCGCGGCACGTGCGGCCGACGACGCGAAGCAGAACGTCGGCGCCGTCGTCACCATGCAGTTGGACGTCAACGCCCTCATGAACTCGGGGAAGTCGGACAAGCCCGAGAGCGGCGAAATCGGCGTGATCGGCCCCGACGGCGAGCTGCGTCGTAGTCTGGTCGACAAGATCTGCGCGTCACCCGTGGTCAAGCAGTGCAACTACACGACGGACTCGGGCGCCGCGCCCACCGCCGGATCGAAGCTGTACCGGCCCGTGCCGGCGCCGCCCGGCGCCTCCAACGAGGCCGTCGACCTCTTCTCGGCCGACGGCGTACGCGACCAGCAATCGGTCGCGGCGTTCCGGAACGGGGACGCGAAGATCGTCGCCGGGCACGGAATCGGACCGAAGAGCAAGCAGGACGAAGTCGTCGTCGAGGAGCGCCTCGCCAAGCAGAACGGGTGGAAGGTCGGCGCCGAGATCAAACTGAAGGTCGGCGAATTGCCGATGCCGGGACAGAAGAAGAACGAGGAGGAGTTCACGTTCAGGGTCGTCGGCATCTACGCCAGCGGCACCGCGGACACCGGCCGCTACGTACCGCCCATCATGGACCCGGTGAACAAGCTGTACGTCACCCCCGACGGCGCCACCCTGCTCTACGGCAAGAAGCTGGAGGCCGAAGGGGGCGAGGTCAAGCAGGCCACCTTCACCCTGTCCGACCCGGCGGACCTGGCCCCGTTGAAGAAGCACGCGAAGGCCGCCGGCGCCGACCTCGACATCTTCCCGATGACCGTCAACGACAAGCAGTACAAACAGCTCGTCGGGCCCATCACCAAGACCGCGGACTTCGCGACCGTCACCGTGTGGCTCGTCGCCCTCGCCGGCACCGTGATCCTGGCCCTGATCGTCGCCTCGTCGCTGCGCGAGCGCCGCATGGAGCTGGGCATCCTGCTCTCGCTCGGCGAGAAGAAGCCCAAGCTGCTCGGCCAGCACCTGGTGGAGGTCGTCGCCTGCGCGCTGATCGCGGTCGGCCTGGCCGCGGCGGGCAGCCAGTTCCTGTCCCAGGCCGTCGGCGACCGGCTGCTGTCCAGCGAGGTGTCCTCCGCCAAGGAGTCCGCGGCGGACGAGGAGAGCGGCGCCGACCACAGCAGCACGGTCATCGGGACGGGCGGCCCCACCCCGGTCACGGACGACGGCCCCGAGGTCAAGCCCATCGACTCGCTCGACGTACGCCTGGCCGCCGTCGACATCGTCAAGGTCGGCGCCACCGGCCTCGGCATCGCCGCGCTGGCCACGCTCGTCCCCGGCGCGCGCGTGCTGCGCCTCCACCCGCGCGACATCCTCACGAAGGGCGCCTGAACCCATGACTTCCGACCCGCAGGTCCCGGCCCAGGCCCAGGCCCCGGCCTTGGCGCCGGTGCTCGAACTCGTCGACGTGACCCGCACCTACCAGAGCGGCAACCGCAAGCGCACCGTGCTCAAGGGCGTCAGCTACGCCTTCGAACCGGGCCGCATGTACGCCGTCATCGGCCCCTCCGGCAGCGGCAAGACCACCCTGCTCTCCCTGGCCAGCGGCCTGGACTCACCGACGTCCGGCACCGTCCGCTTCCGCGGCCGGGACGTCGCGGAGCTCGGTCTCGGCCGCTACCGCAACCAGCACGTCGCCACCGTCTTCCAGTCGCTGAACCTGCTCACGTACATGACGGCCGTCCAGAACATCACCTCCGCCATGGAGATCACCGGGGTGCGGCAGGGCGGCAAGAAGCGGCGCGCGGCCGAACTCCTCGACCTGCTCGGGGTGGACCCCGCCGACCGCGACCGCCGCACCCTGCAACTCTCCGGCGGCCAGCAGCAGCGCGTCGCCATCGCCCGCGCGCTGGCCTGCGAGGTCGACGTCCTCTTCGCCGACGAGCCCACCGGCAGCCTCGACCACGAGACGGCGGCCGGCATCGTCGCCGTCTTCCAGAAGCTGGCGCACGACGAGGGCAAGTGCGTGGTGGTGGTGACCCACTCCCGGGACGTCGCGGACGCCTCGGACGAGGTGCTCCAACTCAAGCGGGGCAAGCTCGGCGCCCGGTAGCCGCGCCGCGCCGCGCCGGGCCTGGCCCGGCCTCAGCCGATGCGCGCCCCCGTACCGCTGACGCGCACGCGCGGGTCGCCCGCGCGCAGCGTCACCGTCAGCTCGCCCGGGCGCCCCAGGTCCTCGCCCTGGTGCAGGGTGAGGACGGCGTCCGGCGGGACGAGGCCGAGCTCGCGGGCGTACGCACCGAACGCGGCGGCTGCGGCGCCGGTCGCCGGGTCCTCCACGACGCCGCCGACGGGGAACGGGTCACGGACGTGGAAGACCGTGGCCGACTCCCGCCACACCAACTGGAGGGTGGTCAGGTCCAAGCGGTGCATCAGCGCTTCGAGACGCGCGAAGTCGTACGCGAGATCCGCGAGACGGGCCCGCGTCGCCGCCGCGAGCACGAGGTGCCGGGCGCCGGCGAACGCGACGCGGGGCGCGAACGCGGGGTCGAGATCGCCGGCCGGCCAACCCAGCGCGGCCAGCGCCTCCGCCACGTCGCCGTCGGCGATCTCCGCGACGTGCGGCTCGACGCTGGTGAGCGTGGCCCTGACCGCCCTGTCCTCCTCCCCCTCCGCCGACTCCACTTCCACCTCCACCGGCACGGTGCCGGCGCGCGTCGCGAACACCAGCTCCCCGGGCCCGATCCGCTCGGCGAGCGCGACGGCGGTCGCGATGGTGGCGTGCCCGCAGAACGGCACCTCGGCCTTGGGACTGAAGTACCGGATGCCGTACGCCCGCTCCTTCGGGCCCGCGGTCAGGAACGCGGTCTCCGAATACCCCAGCTCGGCGGCGATGCCCAGCATGTCCCCGTCGCCCAGCCCGGCCGCGTCCAACACCACCCCGGCGGGGTTCCCACCGCCCGGGTCGCTGGAGAAAGCGGTGTATCGCAGGACCTCGGGCCGCGGCGCGTTCGTCGTCATGCCCGGTGGCAACGGAGCCGGGCGCGCGCCTATTCCCCCGGCGCTGCGTCGTCGGCGCCCGGCGCCTGTCAGTGCCGTCTGCCACCGTGGTCCGTATGACGACCGACGACCGGACCTGGCACCTCAGCGACATCGAACGGGCCCTGCGCGTCAGCTGGTCCGCGGACACCTGCTCCCCGGACGACGTCGAGCGATCACGGTGGACGGCCGCCAACCCCGCGTGGGGCCAGTGCGACGTCACCGCGCTCGTCGTCCACGACCTGCTCGGCGGTGACCTCGTCCTCGGCGAGGTCACCCTCGACGGCTCGGACCACGGCTACCACTGGTGGAACCGCCTCCCCGACGGCACCGAGGTCGACCTCACGCGCGAACAGTTCCGCCAGGGCCAGATAGTCACCCCCGGCCGCACGGTCCACCGCCCGCCGGGCCGGCTGCCGCGCCGCCACGAGGAGTACGAGCTGCTGCGGGCGAGGGTGCTGGCGGCGCTGCGCGACGGCGGGGCGACGGAGTCCCCGCGGGACCTCACCGGTAACGGATGACTCGGACCCCGCACTCCCGCAGCCCGTCGACCCCGGTGAACTCCCGGGCCGAGCCGTCGACCAGGCCCACGACGCCCTGCGGCGAGTGGAATCCGGTGAGCAGGAGCCCGGTCGCCGAACGACCCTGGCCGTCCGCCCGTAGGACCCACACCAACGCCCGCGCCCCGGGCGGAAGCGCATGCAGTGCGCCCACTGCCTGGCTGATCGTCGTGTGGTCGGTGACGGACAGCACCTGGCCGAGCTGCCGCACCGTGGGGGCGAACCAGGCCGCCGGACCCGGCGCGGGCGTGGGGCCCACGGGCTCCCCGCGGTCCCACGCGGCGAAGCGGGCCCATGGATCCGAGTTCGGGAGGAGGAAGGGCGGCTCGGCGTCCTTCGGGACGACGAGGGACGCGTCGACCATCGCGTCCCGCCAGTCGCCCCCGCGTCGATGCGCGGTCGTCTGGATGGCGAACAGCCAGCCGCGGGCGGTCTCGTCACCGGGGTTCGGCGCGACCAGCTCCACGGGCTCCTGATACGCCCCGCGAAGCCACGCCTCCGCCTTGCGGCGCGCGGTGTCGAGGTCGCCGGCGGTCGCCGGCGCGGAACCGCTGACCCGGGCGAGGACGAGTTCGACCACGCCGGTCGTGTCCAGACGGCCGAGGCCGCCCTTCATGCCGTCCAGGAACACGGCGTCACCGCCGTCGTTGAGGACGTTCATCAGGTGTCCACTGGCTTCCGCACCGCCGACGGCACGGCGCACCCACACCACGCCGTGCGTACCCGGACCGGTCTCCTTGACGTGCCGGACGACCTCGTCCCAGGTGCGGCAGCGCAGTTGCTCCGCGGTCGGGAAGTAGCGGCGGAGCAGCAGCTCCCACCACCCGGGGGCCTCGTGCGCCGGCTGCCACGGCAGGGGAGAGGACGCTGCCCCTCCGGCGATCTGCGCGGCCGACGTGACGACGCACCCACGGGCGTTCAACCGCCGCGCCCGCGCCTGGGGAGTGCGTTGCTCCGGGGGCGTACGGGGGTACGCGGAGGCGTCGGCGAACGGGTCGTCCGCGGCGGGGTGGAAGGGCGGACTCCCGTCCTTGGGCACGACCACGGACGCAGCGAGCATCGGCGTCTGCGGATACCCGGGCGCGGCGACGGCCCGGCAGGAGAAGAGCCAGGTGTGTGCGTCCTGCGCCACGGGTTGGGGGACGGCGAGCTCGACGAGCCCGTGGTAGGTGTGCTGGAGCCAGTGCTGGGCGACGTCCACGGGGGTGGCGATCATGACGACGCCCGCAGGTGGGGCGGCCACACGCCGGTGTCGCGGAACTTCTGGAACTCCTCGACTGAGGCGTTCGTCGGCGGACCGTAGGGGGTGGAGCCGTCGCTGGGCACGATGAGGACCTTCGTGAAGGGACCGTCCCACGGCCGTCCGCTTTTGAGTCGTTCCTCGGAGTCGTACCAGATGATCCAGCCCGCACAGTAGGCATAGGACTTGTCGGGGAGAACGACCAAGGTCCACGGCGGCTCGTCGGGCGACCTTTGGGCGTAGACCTGTTCGATATGGGCCCGAGCAGCCTCAATGGCTTGTTCTTTGGTGAGCATGGGAAGAATTTCGCCTTACCTATCGATAGGGGACGTGCCAGATTTGTGTGGTCCCGCGCTCCAGCACGGCCAGCGTCCCGCTCTGCCCGTCCAGGAACACGACGCCGTCCGGTGTCTTGACCGCGTTGAACACATGGGCAGTGCCGTCTGGTCGCTCGATGTGCACGATGCTCCGTGAGCCGTCCCCGCGCTCCTTCAGACTGCTGATGATGTCGTCGTAGCTGTCAACAGGCTTGTACGCGTCCCAATCGACCCCCAACTCCTTGAGGGGGACGTGCCCTGCTTCGTCCCTACGTGCAGCTCCGACTTCGATGCCGTCGAGACGCTTGTCGACCGTGACGACATTGTAGGAGCAGTTGTCGACATAGCCGGGATGCCCCGTGTTGTTCACGTCCTTGAGCCACGGATACCGGTCGTCCAGGAACTTCTGTGCCTCCTCGGGAGAGACCGAATCCGCGTGGATGGACGGTTCCTTCACCTCCTTCGTCTTGCGCGCGAGGGAGGCCCATTTGTTCTCCGGAACGTTCGGCGGGGTTCCCGGCTTGCCCGCCACCTGTGTGCCCTTGCGGGCCGCGCCCGCGCCCTTCGTGCCCAGCAGCTCGGGCAGCAGGCGGCCGAAGCCCTCGCTGAAGTCGTCCTTGAACGGGGCGATCAGCGCCCCCGGGATGCGTTCCGGGTTCGCCGCCGTCGAGATGATGCCCGCGGCCGTCAGATTGAGGTTCTGCCTGTACTCCGCCGGGTGCGAGAGGTTGTAGAAGTCCAGCGGGTTGAGGCCGCGGGCGAAGTTCAGCATGCCGGCGGTGCCCTTGATCACGCCGCCACCGACGTGGGCCAGCTCGGTGTTGACTGCCGTGCGCGTGTCGGAGAGGTTCGCCAGGGCGCGGTCCAGCGGGGGAGGCTCGGCCGGGGCGTGGCGGGTCGCGGCTGCGACGGCTTCCTGGACCGTGGCGGCCACCGCGTTGCGTTGGCGGCGGGCCTCCGTGAGGACGTCCTGCGCCTGCTTGCGCTGAGCGAGTCCGGGGTCGGAGAACGGCTCCGGCGCCGGGCCGGGGTCACCTCCCGACGAGACGGCCGTCCGGTAGGCGTCCACCTTGTTGTTGTGCGCCTTCGCCGCGTCACGGGACGCCTGACGCCCCGCTTTGTAGAGGTCGATCGCCTGCTGGGCCTGCTCCTGCGCCCAGGTCACGGTGTCCGCGTACCGGGCGAGTGCCTTACCGGCGGCTTCGAAGGAGTCGGCCGCCCTCAACCACTGTGCCGGGTGCATCGCGAACTTCGCGCGGAAGGCATCCGCCGCCTGTCCCCGCCAGCTCTCCGAACTCAGCGCCTTCATGCCCTCGCCGACGCTGTCGAACGCCGACTGGAAGTCGGCCAGGTGCTTCGCCGACGCCCTGATCGCTGAGGGCGAGCCGTGGACCAGTTCGTTCGCCTGCTCCGTCTCTCCCAGGCGCTGCTCTCTGATGGAGGCCCCGAGACCGGAGGCGACGCCGTCACCCCAGTCCTCGACGTCGTCGGCGACTCCCTCGGCTCCGACGTACTCCAAGCCGTCGCCGATGCGGTCGGTGGTCCAGTCGATGCCTTCGCCGACGGCCTTCTTGCCGGCGTCCAGGCCGTCCTCCAGCTTGCCCAAGCCCTTGTTGGCGAGATCGCCGAGATCGACCATCAGCGTTCGCCCTCCTTCTCCGGCGCGGAGGGCTGGGGCGGAGCCACGCGGTCGACGAAGCCGTCCACCTCGTCGCCCAGACCCACCGCGTCGACGAGACGGGGGGCGAGCGCGGTGTTGGACTCGTTGACGTCCCGGAGCGTCTGTTGCCACGCCTGCTTCGACGCCTCGTCGGCGCGCTCGAAGGACTCGCTGCTGTAGTCGGCGTCCCGGAAGTGGGTGTAGGGGTTGCTGGACAGCACCTCGCCCCAGTCCTTGGCGATCACCTCCTCCTCCGACGCGTAGGGGTTGCCCATGCCCGCGTTCACCAGGACCTTGAAGCTCCCCTGGACGTACTGGTCAGTCTCGAACTGGGCTCCCGCGGCGAGGCCGACGTCCTGGGCGAACTCGTTGGCGTCGCCGATCAGTTTGCGTACGCCCCACTCCCAGCGTTCGCAGTACGTGTCGAAGGCGGACGTCAGCCCGTCGTGGCCGGTCTGCAGGCCCGACAGCGCGATGTCCGCGAAGCCCCGTCCCGCGCTCGCGGTGCCCACCATGCCGAGTTCCCGTAGCTCGGCCAGGGCCTTGGTGATGCCACCCGTGATCTGTGCGATGGCCGCCTCCGAGGCGGCGAGATCGCCGTCACCGTTGCTCATGTCCCCCCATTTGCCGTCAGATGTTCAGTGGGCCCGTTGGCCGAATGTCGCCCCCGTCCAGGGCTACCCGGTCGGGAACGATCCCGCGCAGGGGCGGGTACATGACCGGGTCCGGCCCGGCCGAGTCCAGTGCCACCCCGCACGGGAAGCCCGCGACGGGCACCACCTCGTCCAACAGCAGGGCCCCGGTGACCCTTCGATAGGTCCATTCCCGCCCGGCTTCGTCGCGGGCGTGCGCGAACCGGGCCAGGGCGTCCTCGTCCGTGAACGCGCAGATCCAGTCGAGACCGCCGAAAGGGACGGTCAGCAGGCCGTCACCGTCGTCCAGCGGGACCAGGACAGGGCGGCTGCGGAAGGCCACGAGTCGGGCCCGGGCCTGCTCCAGGGGGCTCTCGACGTCCGCTGAGACCGGCGAAGCCACCGCTGTGCCGGACGTGCCGGACGCACTGGACGTGCCGGACGTGCCGGACGTCTCGGATGCGTCGGACGGGGTCATCGCGGCACGTCGGGCCAGCGCCCGTTCCTTCAACTGGCGCCATTCCTCGGCAAAACCGGGATCCGTTCCGGAACTCATCCCCCACCCTCCGGACTGCTCTTGCGGGTTGACGACCCTAACCATTGGCTGGGAGCAGTCGGATCGGAGGGTGGTCACCGTGGCCGGAAACGTACCGGTAGCGCCGCCAGGCTCTTCGTCCACGGGGACTTGACCCAGGCCAGCGCCGACTCCGGGACCGAGAGCCGTAGGTCCGGGAGGTGGTGGCAGATGGTGTCCACCGCCGTGCGGGCGATCAGGCGGGCCGGGTCCTGGGCCGGGCAGGTGTGGGGGCCCGCGCCGAAGGCCAGGTGGGCGCGGTTGCCGATGACGGGGCAGCCGTTCGGGGGGAGGGCTTCCGGGTCCTGGTTGGCGGCGGCGATGCCGAGGAGGAGCATGTCGCCGGCGCCGATGCGGCGGCCGGCGAGGGTCAGGTCGCGGGTGGCGTAGCGGGCCGGGACGTTCTGGGTCGGGGGGTGGCGCCACAGGACCAGGTCCAGGGCGTCGTCGACGGTGAGGTGGCCGCCCGTCAGGGAGGAGCGGAAGGCCGGGTCGCACAGCAGCACGCGCAGGGTGGTGGCGATCCAGTCGACCGTGGTGCCGTTGCCCATGGTGAACATGACGACCAGGTTGTGCAGCACCTCGTCGTTGGAGAGGCCCGCCGGGTGGTGCAGCAGCGCCGAGGTGAGGTCGCAGCCGGGGGTGCGGCGCTTGGTGTCGATGAGGGAGAGCAGGATGGCGTTCATCCGCTTGCTGGCGTTCACCGAGTCCGCGTTCGCGGCGACCACGCCCGTGATCGCGTGCACCAACTGCTGGCCGGTGCAATCGTCGAGGCCCAGGAGCTGGATGATGACCAGGGACGGCAGCCGGCGGGCGTAGTGCGCCACCAGGTCCGCCTCGCCGCGGGAGGCGAAGGAGACGATCAGGGCCTCCGCGGCGGCCCGTACGTCGCGCCGCAGTTGGTGGCCGTCGATGCGGGCGAGCGCGTCGGAGACCGCCGTGCGCATCCGGCGGTGCAGTTGGCCGTCCGCGTACAGCAGCGCCGGGCGCCAGCCCACCGTCGGCATGATCGGGGACTCGGGCGGCACCCGGCCCTCGCGGAACGGGGTCCAGCGGCGCGGGTCGTGCGAGAAGTCCTGTTCGTCGCGGGTGAGTCGGAGGAGTTCGCGATGGCCGAGCACGAGCCACGCGGCTATCCCCGGCGCGATCGTCACGGGCGCCACCGGGCCGTGGGAGCGCCGTAGCTCCTCGTAGAACGCGGGGAGGGCGTCGCCGTCCAACTCGGGGCCGTACAGCAGGGGCGGGACGGCGCGCCGCGCACCACCGGTACCGGTCCGGGACGAGGGGTAGGCGTGCGGCGGCGGGTGGCTCACTCGGGGCTCCCACCTGCCGCGCGGTCGTCGATCAGATGCCGCAGCAGTGCGATGAGCGCCCGTACGGACGACTGCGTATCGCGCGCGTCACAGCTCACCAGCGGCGTTCCCGGCAGCAGGTCCAGCGCCTCCCGCAACTCCGCGTCCGGGTAGTGGGGGCTGCCGGGGAAGTGGTTGACCGCCACCGCGAACGGCAGGCCCAGGTCCTCCAGGTTGTCCAGCGCCTCGTAGGAGGACTCCGGGTCCCGCGCGTCGACGAGCGCGAGCGCGCCCAGCGCGCCCTTGGCGAGGTCGCGCCAGGTGGGCAGGAAGCGCTGCTGGCCCGGGGTGCCGAAGAGGTAGAGCGCGAGCACGCCGTTGATCGTGATCCGGCCGAAGTCCAGGCCGACGGTCGTCGTCACCTTGGGAAGGCCGCCCGGCGCGGCACCCGCGGCACCCGCGGCACCGGCGGCACCGGCGGCACCCGCGGCGCCGTCCACCGCCGCGCCCGCCTCCGTCAGTTCCTCCTCCGTCGACAGCGGCTTGATCTCCGAGACCGTGCCGATCAGCGTGGTCTTGCCCACCCCGAACGGGCCCACGACCAGGATCTTTGCCGAGCCCGTGACGGTGGGGGCCAGGTACTTCGAAGCGTACGAGTGCGAGTGCGCGGGGGTCGCTGCGCCCTGTGGGTGGTCGGGCGGGGCGGCGTGTCGCCGTGCCCGGTCGTCCCCGGGGGTCTCCCGGTGACCGGCGTCAAAGACGGCGTTCGAGCCCATCGAGGACCTTTCTCAACATGGTCACGTCGGTGCGGTCGGCCGGCGGGATGGGGGGACGCACCGCCACCAGGCCCCAGTGCACCAGGTCCGAGAGCAGCACCTGCACCACCGACGGCGGCTGACCGAGGTGTGCGGCCACCTCGGCCACCGACAGCAGGCCCTGGCACTGTCGCAGGATCGTGTGGTGTTCCGGCTGGAGCTGCCCGGGAAACGCGGCGTCCGTGGCCACCACCAGGGCCTCCCAGGGCAGCGGCTCGCCGCCGGCACCCGCCCGGCCCCCGGTGATCACGTACGGCCGCACCGCCCGGTGCGTCCGCTCCTCCGGACGGTCCGTCATGACGGGTTGGACACGGGATCTCTGGGCTGACTGCTCAGGTGTGCGCCGATTTTCACCACCAGCAGTTGCATCTGCTGGGCCACCAGGCCGATGTCCGCTTCCGTGCCGGTCGCCACCCCCAGGTGCGCACCGACCCCGGCGTGGGTGAACAGCACGAAGCCGTGCTCGGACTCCAGCATCAACTGGCGCACCCCCGCGCCCGCGCCGAACAGCAGGGACGTGGTGGAACGGCTGGTCATGTTCATCGCCGCACAGGCCGCCGACAGGGCCTCCGCCTCGCCCACGCTCAGCGAGGGCACCGGGCCCGACAGGTTCTTCGCGGAGGCGTGCCCGAGCCGCAGGCCGTCCTCCGAGACGACGACGGCGTGCCGCACGTCGGAGATCTCGATCAACGGCCTGAGCAGCCAGCCGAGATCCGGAAGGGTCGAAAGGGTCCCGGTCACGGTCTGCCTCCACGGAAAACGTCGGGGTCGGTGGGGTGTGCTTCGGTGAGGGGGACGGGGGCGGGGCCCGGGACCCGCTCCCGGGGCTCCCAGGGCTCCCGGGGCTGGGCCCACGCCGGGGCCTGCGCGCGGACCGTCCGCCCCCGCGCCTGGGCGGGAACGTGGACCTCGGCCTGTGTCTGTGCCTGGGTGTGGATCTGGGCGGGGGTACGGGCCCGGGCCTGCGCGTCGGCGACGGTCGCCCGCCCGCGGCGCGAGCCGGACACCACGTTGGCGACCGACGCCCGCGCGGCCTCCGGCGTCCACCCGGCACCGGCACCGGGCACGGGCGAAGGCTCCGGTACGGGCTGGGGCTGCAACGCCTGCTGCGCCGCCGCCTCCACCGCCGCACCCCGCCGGCTGCGCCGCCGCGGCAGCGCCTCCCGCGGCGCGACGCCCTGAGCGGGCCGGGTGCCGTACGCCTCCGACGCGTACGCATCCGGCACCTGTGCGTGGGACGTCTGCGCGTGCGAAGCCTGTGCGCGTGCGTATGACGCCTGTGCAGGCACGTCGTACGCCTGCTCCTCGTACCGCACACCGGCCCGCACACCGGCGCCAGCAGCAGCGGTGACCCCGTACGCACCCGGCCGGGCCTGCGGCAGCACCGCCTCGCCGGCCGCCGCGAAGTGCGCGAACGGCTCCGTCAGCAACCGGTACGGCAGGAAGGTCACCGCGCGCGTGCCGCCGTACGCCGAAGCCGTCGACAGCTCCACGCCGAAGCCCAGCTCCCGCATCCAACGACCCGCGCACGCCAGCCCCAGCCGGGGCACCGCGCCCAGGTTCGTCACGTCCAGGCCGTCCCGCAGCCGGGCCGTCGCCAGCTCCAGCACGTCCGGCGCCATGCCGAGGCCCGCGTCGTCGATCTCCACGACGGCCCCGGCGCCCACCTCGCGGATGGTGACCACGACCTGCGTGCGGGAGGGGGAGAACACGGTCGCGTTCTCCAACAGCTCCGCGATCGTGTGCATCAGGCCCTCGACGGCGGACGGCACCACGTACTGCGTCTGGCCGCCGTGGATCTCCACCCGGCCGAACTCGACGATCCGCGACTGGGCGCCGCGCACGCAGTCGTACAGCGACACCGGTCGGGTCTCCCGGCGTGCCGGCCAGCTCCCGCACATCACCAGCAGCGTCTGCGCCTTGCGGGTGAGCTGGGCCGCGGCGTGGTCGGCCTTCATGACCCCCGCCATCAGCTGGGGGTCCTCGATGGACTGCTCGACGTCGTCGAGCACCTGCTGCTGCACCGTGGCCATGGCGTGCATGTGGCGGGCCACGGACTCGAAGGCGGCCTCCACGGAGTCGCGCAGGGCCCGCTCGCGGCGGGCGCCCTCGTCCGAGCCGAGCGCGGCGACGACCTCGGCCAACTCCCTCGCGAACTCCTCACCGGTGTCGGCGGCCGGTGAGAGGGGTCCGGGGACGTCGGCGAGGCCCTGGCCGGCGCGTTTGCGCTCGACTATCGCCGGGAGGCGTACGGACGCCAGATGGGTCACCTCGGCGGCGCGCACCTCGCCGGTGCGTAACTGGGCGGCCACCCTGCTCCGTTGCAGGCGCAGCAGTCGGGCGAGCAGCAGGGCCCAGGAGAACGTCAGCACGGCGACGGCGGCGCCGCCGCCCGCGGCTATCCGCCACTGCTCGACGGAGGTGTGGAGACTGGTGAACACGGCCGCGGCGGCCACCGCGGTGAGGGTGGCGAGCGGCCACCACAGGGACGTCCGGACCGGGGCCGGTGGCGGTGCGCCGGCCCGCGCGCCGGCCCGGCTCACCATCTGCGCCCCGTTCGCCCCGCTGCGGGGCACGGCCCCGGGTCCCCACGGTGCGGTCCCGTCGTCGACGGCAGGACGGCGGACGGACACAACGAGACGACGGATGAACGCACGGATGAACGCACGGACGAAAGGGCGGACGAACGGGGTGTGAGGTCGTGTGGGAATCGGCGGAGGGTGATCGGGTCGTCGGGGACGACCACGACTTTCGAAACGACGATCACTGAAGACAGAGTCCTTCCCGGACACGTCGGACTCCCGCAGGGGGACGGGAGCGCACCGTAATCCTACGATCAACTGACCGTGTTCGAATATGAGTTGGCGAAGTCGGATCCTCGGCGGCTGGTCGGCCGGGGAGGGGGTCGGGTCCGCGGTGCAAGTAACGTGTTCCCCAAGTCTCCACACCATCAACACAGTCGGACGGAGACTGCCTATCCTGTTGGCATATGGCCCGGTACCGTCCTGTCCCGGGGAATTCACGGGGAGGACCGGGGGGTCTGCGATGAGCCTTGTACGCACCAGTGGCGCGCCCGACGGCGGCGCCGCCGTCCGGGGCGTGCGGGTCCAGCTCGTGACCCCCGCCGAGCTGGGCCGTTCCGAGGTCGAGCGCTGGCGCGCGCTGCGCGCGGCGCACGCCGCGGCCGGCGGCGCCGCGAGCCCCTTCATGGAGCCCGAGTTCACCCTGGCCGCGGGCCGGGCCCGGCCCGCCGCAAGAGTGGCGGTTGTGTGGAGGGACGGCGAAGCGGTCGGCTTCTTCCCCTTCGAACGCGGTCCGCTCGGCCGGGGCCGGGCGATCGGCCTCGGCGTCTCCGACTGCCAGGGCGCGATTCTCGCGCCCGGCGTCGAAGCCGAGATCACCGCGCGCGAGTTGTTGTCCGCATGTGCGCTCACCACATGGGAATTCGACAACCTCGAAGACGGTCAAACCCTTTTCGCCGGATCGGCCACCGAGGAGTTCGAATCACCGGTGATGGACCTCGCCGACGGATTCGCCACGTACGAGGACCAGCTGCTCCGCCGCTCCCCGAAGTTCCTGAAGTCCACCCGCGCCAAGGAACGCCGACTGGGCCGACGGGTGGGCGACGTGCGGTTCGTCTTCGACGAGCGGGACCCGGCGGCGCTGCGCACGCTGATGGAGTGGAAGTCGGCGCAGTACCGGCGCACCAACCGGGGCGACCGGTTCGCCAGCGACTGGATCGCCGGTCTCGTGCGCGATCTGCACGCGGGCGACGACCCGGACTGCACCGGGGTGCTGTCCGTGCTGTACGCGGGCGGGCAGCCGGTCTCCGCGCACTTCGGACTGCGCTCGCGGACCGTCCTCGCCTGCTGGTTCCCGGCGTACGACACCGACTTCGCCCGGTACTCGCCCGGTCTGGTGCTCCATCTGCGGATGGCCGAGGCGGCTGCCGCGGCCGGGATCACCACCTTCGACCTGGGGCAGGGGCCCGCCGTGTACAAGGACGCGTTCAAGACCGGTGCGCTGCGGGTCTTCGCGGGCGCGGCGACGCGTCCGGGGCCGGGGGCGGTGGTGTCGTGGCTGAGCCGGGAGCCGTCGCGCATGGCGCACGGGTACGTACGGTCCCGGCCCCGGCTGGCCGGATTCGCCCAGCAGGCGCTGATCCGCGTGGCCAAACTCCGCGGCCACTGAACGCCCGAGCGGGCCCGGCCTCCCGGAGAGACGGCCCCGCCCCGCAAGCAGCGCGGACCGCGCACCGCACCGCGCGACCACCAGCGCGGAACACGCACCGAGGAAGACGCATCCATGAGCACGCAGCAGCCGAATCCCCCCGACTCCGCGGGGCGCGCGGGGACCCTCACACCGCTCCGGGTCGCCCAACTCGACCTGGCCGGCCCCGACGGCGAAGTCCTGTCCTTCGGCCCCGCCCTGCCGCCCGCCGCGTCGATCGAGGGCGGCGACGTCTACGCGCTGGTGCGGCTGCGGGGCCGCCCGGTCGGCACCGTCGTGTGCCGCGTGCCACCGGGCAAGTGCGCCGCGGACGCGGTCGCCACCGAGGCGCGGGCGCTGCTGGCCCGTACCGGAGTCCCCGCCGAGCACGCCCCGGGACCCGCGCCCGCGTCCGCCGACGCGACGCCCGCCTCCGCCCCGCGCACCAGCGTCGTCGTCGCCACCCGCGAACGCGCCGACCAACTCGCCCGCGCGTTGGACTCCCTGCTCGCCCAGGACCACCCGGACTTCGAAGTCGTCGTCGTCGACAACGCCCCCGCCACCGACGCCACCCGGGACCTGATCGCCGGCAGCTACGCCGACCGGGGCGTGCGCTACGTGCACGAGCCCGTGCCCGGCCTCGCCGTCGCGCACAACAGGGGCGTCGCCGCCGCGGACGGCGAAGTCGTCGCCTTCACCGACGACGACGTCGTGGCCGACCCGAACTGGCTCACCGCGCTGACCCGGCCGTTCGCCACCGACCCGGGCCTGGGCTGCACCACCGGCCTGATCCTGCCCGCCCGCCTCGGCACGCCCGCCCAGATCCTGCTGGAGAGCCACGGCGGCTTCGCGAAGGGCTTCGCGCCCAAGACGTACGACCCGCACCACCCGCCCGCCGACGAGCCGCTGTTCCCCTTCACCGCGGGCAGCTTCGGCTCCGGCGCGAACATGGCCTTCCGCGCCGCGGCCCTGCGCGCCGCCGGCGGCTTCGACCCGGCCACCGGCACCGGCACGCCCGCCCGCGGCGGCGACGACCTGTACGCGTTCGTGCGCGTGCTCACCGCCGGCCACCGGCTGCGCTACTGCCCCGACGCCCTGGTGTGGCACCACCACCGCGAGACCTGGCGGGACCTGGAGAACCAGGCGTACGGATACGGCGCCGGGCTCACCGCGTACCTCACCGCCCTGTTGGTGCGCCGGCCCGCCCTGCTCCCCGCGCTGCTGCGCAAGCTGCCGCGCGGCCTCGCCCACGCGCGCGCCATCACCGCGCACCGGGACTCGGCGGGCGCGGCCGTGCCCGGTGCGCACGGCGCGCAGGACCACCCGTGGCCCCGCCGGCTGTCGCGGCTGGAGCGGCGCGGCATGCTCGCCGGCCCCGTCGGATACGTCAGGGCGCGCCGCAAGGCCCGCGGGGTGCGCCCGCCGTGGGAGCCGGCGGGGCGCACCCCGAGCGAGGGGCGGCAGCCGTGACGGAACGACCTGACCGGGGCGCGCCCGAGCCCGTGCCCGTACTGCTGTACCACGGGGTCACGGACGACCCGCCGGCCTGGATCGCCGAGTTCAGCGTCACCCCGAAGGACTTCGCGGCGCACCTCGACGCGATCGTGGCCAGCGGGCGCACCGCGGTGCCGATCAGCACGCTCGTCGCCCATCTGACGCACGGCGCGCCGCTGCCCCCGCGACCGGTGGTGATCACCTTCGACGACGGCTTCGCGGACCTGCCCGGCCCCACCGCCGACGCGCTCGCCGAGCGGGCCCTGCCGTCCACCGCGTACCTGACGACCGGCGCGATCACCCCCGGCCGGCGCAGCCTGCTGCCGCCCGCGCCGATGATGACGCTCGCCCAGGTGCCACAGTTGGAGCAGCGCGGCATGGAGATCGGCACCCACACCGTCACCCACGCCCAACTGGACACCCTGGGCGGGCACGCCCTGGCACGGGAGCTGCGCGAACCCAAGGACGTACTGGAGGACGTCCTCGGGCACGAGGTGACCCACCTCGCCTATCCGCACGGCTACAACAGCGGACGGGTGCGCCGGGCGGCGCTGGACGCGGGGTACGCCTCCGCCGTCGCGGTGCGGCACGCGCTCAGCTCCCAGCGGGACGAGTCGTACCGGATCGCCCGGCTGATCGTGCGCCGTACGCACACGGTGGCGGACGTGACGCAGTGGATGGCGGGCCGGGGCGCGCGCACGGCGCCGTACCGCGACTCCCTACCAACGGTCGGCTGGCGCTGGTACCGCCGCGCCCGCGCCGCGGTAAGGGGCCCGGTCTTCGCGGGCTGACCACGCGCTCCCCTGCGGGTAGCCGTTGCCGGGGCGGGCGCGCCAGCGCCGCGATGGCTGTGCGGTGATGGCGTCTGCGACCCGTCTGCGGCTTGTCGCGCAGTTCCCCGCGCCCCTGTGCCCCTGTGCCCCTGTGCCCTGCGGCATGGGGGGCACCCCCAGCGCCTCTGTTTGCTCACCTTGGCGGTCACCTGCGGCCCGGTGGTGGGCTGTTCGCGCAGTTCCCCGCGCCCCTAAAAACCTCCACCCCCAGCCCGCAGGCGAATGACGGGGGCAGCGAAGCAGGGGCGCGGGGAACTGCGCGACAAGCCCACCACCGGCCGGTAGAGACCAATGCTCCTGGCATGGCTACGGCGGTGGTGTCTGGGGCGCTGGGCCCAGGCCCCTGGGCGTAGGGGGGAACTGCGCGAACAGCCACAGACGGGCCGCAGAGACCAACGCCCCGCAGGGAAACCGCGGCCAGGTCCAGACGCACAGGGGCGCGCGGGACTGCGCGACAAGCCCACCACCAAGTCGCAGAGACCATCGTCCCCGCAGGGAAACGGCGGCTACGTCTGCGAGTCCGCCAGCAACCGCAGTGCCAGCGCCTTGCGCTGCTCGTCCGCCTCCGCCGCGTTGCCCGCGTCGAAGGGCGGCCGGGGGTCGTACTCCAGGGCGAGTTGGATCGCCTCCGCCGTGGTGTCGTCGGCGAGCAGGGACGCCAGGTACAGGGACATGTCGAGACCGGCGGAGACCCCCGCGGCGGTGACGATCCGGCCGGAGCGGACGTAGCGCTCGGGCCGGTACGTCACGTCGAACGTGGCCTCCAAGTACGGCGCGGACGCCCAGTACGTCGTGGCCGCCCGCCCGTCCAGCAGCCCGGCCGCCGCGAGCACCAGGCTCCCCGTGCAGACCGAGGTCGTGAAGCGGCTGGTGCGGTGCATGCGGCGGATGAAGTCGAGCAGCGCGCGGTCGTTCATGGCGGCGACCGTGCCCCGGTTGCCCGCGCCGGGCACCACCAGCACGTCGAGCCGGTCCACCTCGGACAGCGCCCGTTCCGCCATCACGCGGACGTCGCCGGTGTCGGTGCGGACCGGCCCCCGGCGCGCGGCGACCATCGTCACGTCGGCGCCGGGCAGCCGGGACAGGACCTCGGCCGGGCCCGTCGGGTCCAGCAGGCTGTAGCCGTCGTACAGCACGATGCCCACCCGGGGGCCCGAGGTGCGCCGCTTCCCGGGGCGTTCGGCGGCCGACGCCCGCGGCGCGCCCACGGCCGCGAGCGCCGCGCCTGCGCCCGCGCCCACGGTCGTACGGATCAGGGTCCGACGGGAGGCCGCCGGACGAGGTGCTGGTGCTGGTGTCGTCGTCATGCCTCCGGAGTCTCGACACCCGGCGGCGCCTTCGCCGCGGGCATGTCCGGCATCCTGCGGATCGTGTCCCCGCTCGTGCCGTAGCGGTCGACGAACGCCTGCCGCAGCGTCTGCGTCGAACGGAACCCGCAGCGCCGGGCGACCGCGGCGAGGGAGAGCCGCGACGAGCGCACCAGGTGCGCGGCGGCCTCCGTCCGCGCGGCCCGCACCGCCCGCGCCGGAGTCGTCCCCGCGTGCGCCGCGAACAGCCGGGTCAGATGGCGGGTGCTCACCCCGGCGCGGGCCGCGAGCGCGCCCGGGCTGAGGTCCGCGGTGAGGTGGCCGGCGACGTACGCCATGAGGTCGCCGACCGCGCGGCTGCCGGACGGCGGGGCCGACAGGTACACGCTGATCTGCGCCTGGTCGGCGGGGCGGTGCAGATGGGTCACCAGCTCCCGGGCCACCGCCCGGGCCAGTGACGCGCCGTGGTCCTCCTCGATCAGCGAGAGCGTGAGGTCGAGGGCGCTGGTGACGCCGGCGGAGGTGTAGACGTTGCCGTCCCTGACGTACAGCGGCGCGACGTCGACGGCGACGTCGGGGTGCCGGGCCGCCAGCCCCTCCCCGTACCCCCAGTGCGTGGTGGCCCGACGGCCGTCCAGCAGCCCGGCGGCGGCGAGCACGGAGGCGCCGGTGCAGACGGAGGCCACCCGCCGGCTGCGCTCCGCCAGCCGCACCACCTGGGCCAGCAGCAGCGGATCGGCCGCCGCGCCCTCCGAGCCCGCGCCGCCGACCACCATCAGCGTGTCGAGCCGACCCGTGACGCCCTCCAGCCGCCGGCCCGCACCGAGCACGATCCCGGTCGAGCTGCGCACGGCCCGGCGCCCCAGGGTGCCGAGTTCGATGGCGTACGGAGGGTCGGCGCCGTACCGGTTGGCGATGTCCAGCGCCCCGCTGGGGCAGGCGATGTCGAGGATCTGCGCGTCGTCGTAGGCGACGAGGAGCACCCGTCGCGCCTTCTTCTCCGAACGGTCCATGCCGTGATGCCATCACGCCGCGCACGGGTCCAAGACCGCGGTCACCAGGGCCGGTTCTGCTGGAAGAAGGGGTCCGCCACCGCCTTGCGCAGGGCGCGCCACGACGACTCCCGGGCGAGGGAGAGGTCGCAGTACGGGCCGGGGTCGCGCCAGTTCCACTGGAGGGCGGCGTGCACCCCGTCCAACTTCTTCACCACCCGCGGCACCTCCTCGTACCACTCGGCCTGCCGCTCGGGCCGGTCCGGGTCGTCCGCGGAGCCGAACTCGGCGAGCATCAGCGGCTTGTCGGCGGAGAGGTTCCGCCGGACCCACTCGTGCACACCCTCCTGGGTCCGCGCGAAGCTCTCCCACTCGGTGTCGTGGCAGCGGTAGTAGTTGTAGCGGTCGTACGCGATCCAGTCGACGTACGCGTCCCCCGGGTACAGCTTCGGGAACAGCTCGTTGTTGCCCGGGTAGCCGGTGATCGTCCACGTCCACACCACGTTGGTGACGCCCAGCTCCCGGAACCGGTCGTGGACGTGGCGCCAGGCGGCGACGAACTCCTGCGGCGTACCGGACGCGGGCACCCGCGTGTCCATCTCCAGGTCGAAGGAGAGGAAGAGCTTCCTGCCGTACTCCTTGATCCGCCGCGCCTGGACGTCGATCACGGTGGAGTCCAGGGCGCCGGAGGAGATCTGCGTCCAGCGCGGCTGCTGCTCGGCAGTGCCGCCCCACCACTTGCTCTCCCACGACAGCAGCAGCATCCGCTCCCGGCCGACCTTCCGCTCCTGCTCGGTGACGAGTTGGCCTTCGAGCCCGTCGGTGGACATGTCGTGGTACGCGTACACGATGTCCAGCTTGCGGCCCAGCCGCTTCTCGTACGCGAGTACCTTCTCCTCCAGGTCCGGCTTGTCGTGCCGCACATAGGCGCCGAACCAGGCGCCGCACGGCGGCACCAGGAGGTCCGTCACGCGGCACTCGGGGGAGTCGGCGGGCGGTCGGGCGTCGTCGGGCGGTGCGGTCTCCCGGCCGAGCGCCAGCGCGCCGGCGAGCAGTGCGCCGACGAGCAGTGCGCCGACGAGTGCGGTGGCCCGCAGCCCCCGCCGCACGGCGCGGGAGCTGCGGGGGGCGGCGGGTACGGGGGAGGGCATGGAGGTTCAGCCTCCTTCGATCACCCCCTGCGGGGTGGTGGTGCGGAGTGTTGGGGTCCCTCGTAGCGATGCTTCCCCGCCGGCAGCTGAGGACAGCACGCGGCGGCCACCGTCACCCCCACGAGGAGCACCAACAGGCCCGTGCCGCTCAGGGACTTCACCGCGATCAGCGCCGTCGCACCCAGCACGGCCAGGCTGAAGCTGAGGAAGACGGCGAGCACCGTGGCCTCCAGCCGGTCGGAGTCCCGGCCGAAGTGCGGGTCCCAGTCCTCGACCGGGCCGACCGCGGGGTGCCGGCCCAGGCGCGGCGCACAGACCCGCAGCACGGCCGCGCCCGGCCCGACGAGCAGGAAGAGCACCACCGGGAGCCACCGCAGCGGGTTGCCGTCGGGCAGCGGGGTCGCGAGGAGCGCGAGCGCGCCGCCGGCGGGCGGGGCCCAGCGCAGCGCCGTCGTACGGCGCGAAGGGGGCTGCTGCTCGGAACTCATGACGTCCTCCCCGCGGAGCTCTTCAGCCGGTAGACGACGCCCGCTCCGTTGCTCGCCACCTTCTCGAACAGCGGCGAGGCCGCCACGTCCTTCTCGATGTTGCGCATCTGCTCTCCCGTGAGCAGCCCGTTCATCTCCGAGTTCGCCACCTGGGCCCGGGTGTAGAGGAAGTACGCCTCGCCCGGCGGCTCCACCGCCGACATGTCGCTGGCGAGGACCTTCGCCGGGTCCGCCACGATCTCGTCGACGTGGACCTTCGAGTCGTCCAGGAACCAGTAGTGGTCGACGTCCCAGTACCGGTCGTAGGCGGCCGGGTAGTTGCGGTGCGGTGCGACGACCAGGGAGCCTTCCGGCGCCGTGCTCAACAGCCCCTTGACCAGGTCCACCTCGTCGGGCGGGAAGTAGCTGAGCCGGTCCTTGCCCGAGTAGCTGGGGACGAACAGGGCGGTGAGCACGGTCAGGACGACGGCGGGGGCGAGGCCGTACCGGAAGCCGGTGGCGAGCCGCGGCCAACGGTCCGTCGCAGTCGCTGCCGTTGCTGCCGTTGCGGACTTGGGGTCCGCGGGCTTCGGCAGCAGCGCCGCGGCGGCGAAGAAGCTGAGGAACGGCAGCATGAACATCAGCACCCGGAAGACCATTTCGCTGCCGTACCCGTTCGCCACCGCCATCAGCGGCGGCACCGCGGCGAGCAGCAGCAGCGGCCGGGCGCGCAGCCGCAGCGCCTTCCCGCCGCGCACCGCGCCGACCGCGGCCAACAGCACCACCAGCGCCGACAGGAGCCGCGCCGCCCAGGACGCGAACAGCGCGCCGGTGCCGGTGGGCACCGCGCCGTAGCCCCGCTCCAGATTGCTCCCCAGGTCGCCGAAGGTCCTGATCATGTCGGGCACCGCCTCCTTGAGGAACGGCAGCGACGCGGTCAGGTTCCAGGCGGCGAACACCAGCACGAGGACGATCGGCAGCGTCCAGTCCCGGTAGCGCCGCATCAGGCACAGCGCGGCCAGGCTCACCACCAGCATCACGGGGGTGAGCTGGTGCGAGACGACGATCGCTGCGATCAGCGGCACCAGCACCGCCGTCCACAGCACCTGCCGGGCCCGCCGGCCCGGCGCCGGCGCCTCCGCGCGGCGCAGCGCGACCGCGAGGACGCCCAGGTAGAGCATGAACGCCGACGACTGCGGCGAGAAGTAGTCCTGGCCGACCCAGTTCGCGGCGCAGAAGATCCACACCGCGGTCCAGATCAGCCGGCGGTCCTGGGTGAAGGTGCGGAAGAGCAGCAGCAGCGGCAGGAGCAGCAGCAGGCTGGAGAGCAGCGGCCACCAGGCCATGAATGCCAGCGCGTTCTCGGCGCCGGTCAGCTCCACCAGCGCCGCCTGCGCCGCGAAGAACCCGGGCCACTGGTCGTACACGGCCATGTCGCCCAACTCGGCGCCGCGCTGGAGCCGACCGGCGTCGATCAGGTGCTCGATGACGGCGTCGTGCTTCCACGCCCAGGCGTACAGCGGGGTGGGGTAGACGACGGCCTGGGTGGCGCGCTCCATCACCAACAGGCCGACGGTGTACGCCAGGGGCCACCAGTGGCTGCGCCGCGGGTCGCGGGCGCAGTGCCAGAACCCGCCGGTCAGGACCAGCAGGGCGAGCCAGAAGACCACCGGGAGTTCGGCGGTGAGCCCGAAGTCCGTGAGGTCGGAGACGTCGGTGGTGGCGACGGCGACGGCCCACAGCAGCAGCGCGAGGACCAGCGGTGCGGCCAGGGCGACGAGCGTCCGCCGGTCGTACGCGGCCGGGCCGTGGGCCCGGCCGGGCGCGCGACGGTCGGCGCGCGGCCCGGGCGCCGCCGCACCCTCGGGTGAGCCGGCACCGGCACGCAGACCCGAGACGTCGAGGCCCATGGTGGGCCGGTCCACGCCGGTGGCCGCCGCGTCCGGGTCGGGTCGACCGGGCGGCGGCACGGGTCTGCCGGAATCGGTGGCTGGTCGTCGCACGGTTCACCTCGGGTGGCTCAGGGCGTTCGGATCGTTCGGCGGTTCTTCAGCAGTCTTCGGTGGTTCTTCGGCGGCTTTGCGGCGGCTTTCGGCGAGGCAGCGGCGGGCCCTTCAGCGGCGCCCCGCGCTCACCTTCGCCTTCGCTTGCCCGTCGGGCGCGAAGGGCCGGGCCGACGCGACGGACGGGACGGACGTGACGGGTGCGATGGGCTTGCTGGGTGTGACGGGGTGGTCAGTTCGGACGGGTTCGATCGCGCCGGCCGCCACAGCGCCAGCCCCACCGCCACCGCCGTCAAGGCGAGCTGGAGCGGCAGCGCGTACGGCGCCAGCGGCCGTTGGAGGGCCCAGCCCAGGACCGCGAGGACCCACAGCGCCCCCCACTGCGCCGGCACCGGAAGCCCCAGCGTCCGGGCGATCGCCAACACCGCGAGCAGCGCGAGCAGCTGGCACGCGGTCGGCAGCCAGCGCAGCAGCGGATCGGCGCCCTCCCACCCGGCCGCCGACGCGAGGAAGCGGGCCAGCGTCTCGTACCAGCCGCCCTCCACCGGCTCCGGCTCCCAGCCGAGCACGACCGGCGCGGTGTGCAGCGCGGCGAACGTGACCAGCATCCCGGCCGCGAGCAGCCCGGCGCGCGGGCGCAGCAGCGACAGCGCCGCGCTCTGCACCACGATCAGCAGCACCACCGCCGTCACCGTCACCGGCGGCAGCGCCTTCAGCAACTCCTTGCCGGACAGCACGTCCAGCGCGAGGTCCGGCGCGGACAGCAGCGGCCCCCAGAACAGGACCGCGGCCAGCCCCAGCAGCCCCCACAGCGCCAGCGCGATCCGCCGCTCCACCACGTCGCCCGCGGTCGAGCCGCCGGCCCGCGGCTGCGGTTGGCGCTCGGGCGGCACGAAGACCGGTATGCCGTACGCCGGCGTCGCCGTGTCGTGCCCGCTCCACACGTACGCGGGCGCGGGGCTGGTGTACTCCTGCTCGTGGCGGGCGAGCCGCTCCCGCCGCTCGGCCGCCCGACGGGCCCGGTCCGCTTCGCGCGGGGTCTCCTGCTTCGTCGCCCTGCGGGCCGTCAGCCGCGCCCACAGCTTGGACGGCTTCGGGTCCCTGCCGGCGAGCGCGGCCCGCAGCCCCGGCGCGGACGCCAGCGCCATCACCGTCATCGACAGCACCATCGCCCAGCCCGCGCCGGAGATCCCGGTCGGCCCCAGCAACAGCGCGGCGCTGCCCAGCACCAGGGCGCACATCGCGCTCTGGACGACGGCGAGCGCACCCGTGCGCCCCTGCACCCGCAGCACGGCGAGGTACAGCTCCACCGCGACCCGCGGCAGCGCCGCCGCGGCCAGCAGCCGCAGCACGGTGGTGCCGTTCTCCGCGTACGCGGCGCCGAACGGCGCGAGGATCAGCGGGGCGAACAGCACCAGCACCAGCACCACCGGCACCAGCAGCAGCGTCATCCGCCGCAGCGCCCCGCGCACCCCGGCGGCCAGGGTCTCCGGGCTGTGCGAGGCGTGCGCGGTCAGCGAGGCGGCCATGTTGATGGCCATGACCTCCATCGTCGCGCCGACGGTGTACGCGATGTAGAAGTAGCCGTTGTCGGCGGCGTCGAAGCGGACGGCGACCATCACCGGCAGCAGGTTGACCATCGCCAGCGTGAACAGCGAGCCCACCGAGTCGCCGGCGAGGAACCGCACGATCTCCCGCAGCCGCGGCGGCTCGCGGTCCCGGTCGGCGGCGGCCTGTTGGGGGATCAGCCGGCGGAAGACGAGCCA
The DNA here is from genome assembly GCF_040643215.1 of Streptomyces sp. NPDC047315. Taxonomy (NCBI): domain Bacteria; kingdom Bacillati; phylum Actinomycetota; class Actinomycetes; order Kitasatosporales; family Streptomycetaceae; genus Streptomyces; species Streptomyces sp. NPDC047315. Next base: position 289,996 of record NZ_JBEYTZ010000003.1, read on the forward strand.
GCCGAGCGGCACCACGGAGAGCGCGATCGCCGCCGCCCAGGACACGAAGACGCCCAGCACCGGCAGCGCCGTCGCGAAGGCGGCGAGCAGCAGCAGCTTGGCGATCGAGAAGACGGCGTTGCCGACGGGCACCCAGAACGCCCGCCGCAGCCCGGTCAGCACCCCGTCCTGGAGGGTCAGCAGCGCCCAACTCACGCAGGCGGTCACGAAGCACACCCCGGGCCAGAAGCCGGCGAGCGGTTCGTACGAGTCGCCCCACAGCGGCAGGGTGAAGAGGAAGCCGACCGAGACGACCGTGACCACCACGGAGCTGGTGAGGTACGTGCGCCACACCAGCGGACCGGTGCGGCGGCCGGCCCGGGGCACGTAACGCACCACCGCGCCGGTCATCGTGGTCGCGGTGACGGAGGCCAGCAGCCGCATCGCGGCGATCGCGGCCGAGCCCTCGCCGACCGCTTCCTGGGTGTAGTAGCGGGCGGCCACCAGCCAGTAGCCGAGGCCGAGCGCGGCGGAGACGCCCGTGGAGAGCATCAGCGCGTACGCGTTGCGGAAGAGGGAGTCACCGGAGTCGGACCCCGCGCCCTCCTCCCCGGCCGGCTCGGGCGCCGGCTCCGGGCGCCCCGCGGCGGCGGATTCGGGCAGGGCGCGCAGTTTGGTGGTGTCGACGTCAGACACGGGGCTCGCCGTAGGGGTGCGCCCGCAGTCGTACGGTCTCGTCGACCGCGGGTGCGCCCGCCGCGCCCGTGCGCCGCCCGGGCCGTGTCCCCGTCGTGAACGGGGGCGCCGGCGCCACCGCGCCCCGCTCCAGCACGGCGAGTATTCGTTCCGCCTTGAGCGGGTCGGCGGGCAGCGCGTGCCGGGCGAAGTAGCGGGCGGCGTCCGGCGAAGGCGATGCGTCGGTGAACCACTCGCCGGCGTAGTCGTCCAGCGGCGGGTCGTAGAGGTAGCCGGTGACGATCCGCTCCGCGGCGAGCAGGGCGATCGCCGCGTCCCGGTCGGCCACCAGCAACGGCACCCGGAACAGCGGCTGTACGGGACCGGGGCGCGGCACGGCCCAGCGCGAGGCCAACAGCTTCGCGGTGCCGGCGCGGTGCGCGGCCAGCCGGTCGTCGAGCCGGGCCATCTTGCGCTCGGTCCGCCGCAGCCGCACCCCGCCGGGCCGCATGCGGTAGTCGTGCATGTCCACCCGGATCCAGGAGTCGAAGTCGACGAGGGCCTGAGGGGAGCCCGCGGCCGTCATCGCCCGCCGCAGTTCGCCCACCCGCAGCGACTGGCGGATGTCGGTCCGGTCCAGCAGCCCGAGCAGCCGCACCGCGGCGCGCGCCGCCGCCGTCAACCGCAGTCCCCTGACGCCGGCTTCAGCATACGGGCGGACCCCGTACGCCAGTTCCGAGACCGGACTTCCGGGCCCGAGCAGCTCGTCCCGGGCCCGCTCCAGGGGGCGGCGCAGCGCCGGGTCGGCGAAGGCGAGGACGCCGCCCGTCCCGGCGTCGGGCAGCTTGGAGAGGCTGAAGACGGACGCCTCGCCGAAGGTGCCGACGAGCCGCCCTTCGACTTCGCTGCCGAGCGCGTGCGCCACGTCCTCGATCAGCGGGATGCCCAGCAGGTGGCAACGGGAGCGCAGTTCGGGGGCGGGGTCGGGGTTCCCGTACAGATTGACCGTCAGTACGGCGGACAGCCCGTGCCACACGGACTCGGGCACGGCGGCGACGTCGATGGAGCCGTCCTCGGGGCGCAGCGGCGCCTGCACCGGGCGCAGCCCGGCCGCGAGCACGACGAAGAAGATGACGTCGTCGTTGACCGGCGACATCAGCACCCGCCCGCCCGGGCGGCACCAGTGCCGCAGCGCCAGGTACATGGCGAGCCGACACGACGGCACGTACAGACAGTCCCGGCCCAGCCGTTCGCGCATCAGCCCTTCCAGCGCTGCGTACGCGGACGTCGACCGGCCTTCCCCAAGGCCCATTTGCGTCCCCCCAGAAAACCCCCGCCCCCAAATGTGGACCTAACCGGACTCCGCCGTCAATCACGACCGAGGGCCCGCCCCCTTGCAGGGGCGGGCCCTCGGCCATGTGTGTGCGACGCCGGGTCACTCCTCCAGCGTCAGCCCTTTTCGCAGCCTGACGAGGGTGCGGGAGAGCAGCCGGGAGACGTGCATCTGGGAGATGCCGAGCTCCTCGCCGATCTCCGACTGGGTCATGTTGGCGACGAAGCGGAGGGAGAGGATCTTGCGGTCCCGCGGCTGGAGGCCGGCGATCAGCGGCTTCAGGGACTCGACGTACTCGATGCCTTCGAGGCCGTGGTCCTCGTAGCCGAGGCGGTCGGCGAGGGCGCCCTCGCTGTCGTCCTCCTCGTGCTGGGCGTCCAGCGAACTCGCGGTGTACGCGTTGCTCGCGGCCATGCCCTCGATGACCTCGTCGCGAGAGAGGCCGAGGTGCTCCGCCAACTCTCCGACCGTGGGGGAGCGGTCGAGGCGCTGGGCGAGTTCGTCGCCGGCCTTCGCGAGGTCGAGCCGCAGCTCCTGGAGGCGGCGCGGCACGCGCACGGACCAACTGGTGTCGCGGAAGAAGCGCTTGATCTCGCCGATGATCGTCGGCATGGCGAAGGTCGGGAACTCGACGCCGCGGCTGAGTTCGAACCGGTCGATCGCCTTGATGAGGCCGATGGTGCCGACCTGGATGATGTCCTCCATCGGCTCGCTGCGGGAGCGGAAGCGGGAGGCGGCGAACTTGACCAGGGCGAGGTTGAGCTCGACGAGGGTGTTGCGGACGTACGCGTACTCGTGCGTGCCCTCCTCCAGCTCCTGGAGCCGGGCGAAGAGGGTCTTCGACAGGGCGCGCGCGTCCAGCGGCGCCACCTCGTCGAAGGGGACCTCGGGAAGGTCGAGGTCCGCGAGGGGGTCGTGCGTCTCGGGGTCGGTCCCGAGGTGGGTCTGGGGGGGTGCCTGCAGTGCCTGTGCCGACGGCGCGGTCGTGGGGGTGCGCGATTCGTCGAGCCGGGGTGACATGGATCTCCTCCGTCGTTCTCGGCATATGGCTGCCGATGCCCATACGTGAGCTCTGGGGGTGAGCGGCGCCTCCAAGCCGGTCGTGGGACGGTCCCGTTGCGGTTCCCTACAAGCCCTACCCGCTTCTCGCGATCGAATGCAAATGCCAATTACGCTATATGTCCGTTTTGTTGTGCTTGTTAGGGGCCGGCCGCATGGCCCGGGAGCACCGGAAGGGCGTAATGTTCGAGGCAAACCACGGCGCGAAGGGACGTGCATGGACGGCGGGACCGCCGCAGGCAGCGTGAACCAGGGCCGCCTTCGGGTCGACGTCAGGACCGAGGGCCGCAGTGCAGTGCTCAAACCGGCGGGTGAGCTCGATCACCACACGGCCGGACTGTTGCAGACGCCCCTCGACGCAGCCCTCGCCGACGGCCGCTCGCGGCTCGTCATCGACTGCTCCCAGCTCGACTTCTGCGACTCCACGGGGCTGAACGTGCTCCTCACGGCCCGGCTCAAAGCCGAGGCCGCCGGCGGCGGCGTCCACCTGGCGGAGATGCAGCCCGTGGTGGCCCGGGTCCTGGAGATCACCGGCGCGGGCGCCGTCTTCACCATGCACGAGACCGTGCAGGCGGCCCTCGACGGCTGAGCCGACGGCCCAGCACTCCCGGGGCGGATCCGCAGCGGATTCCGCTCACGGCGAGGGTGAGTGTTGTCACTGCCACATGGGGCAGGAGAGTTTCCACAGGTCCCGCGCGGAGCGTCGGGCGTCGGGCACTCTGAGTACGGACCGGCGGGCGAGCCCGAGCAGATCCGGACGTGTGAAAAGCGACTGCGTGAGCAGGACTCCATATATGCGGGACACATATGTCACGCACAGGCGATCTGGTGATTCGGTGAGGTGAAGCGCTGATGAGCACCACCCGGCCACAGCCGGGCGACCTCGGTCGTGAGCCGAGCGACGCCCGTGGCAACGGCACCTCGGCCGTGCCGCGCACCGCCGACGCCCCCCAGGGTCCGCCGGGTCCGGTGCGCTGCCTGGCGTTGGCCAGCGCCAGCGGCATCGTGCCGCTCGCCCGGGACTTCACCCGTCAGGCGCTGTACGACTGGGGCTGGCTGCCGGCCGCGACCGCGGACCGCAGGGCCGCGGCGGAGGACGTCCTGCTGGTCGTCTCCGAGTTGGTGACGAACGCGTGCCTGCACGCGGAGGGCCCGGACGAACTCCGGGTCGGCTGCGACGGCAAGGTGCTGCGGCTTGAGGTCACGGACCGCGGCGCTGGCCAGCCGGCCCCCCGCACTCCGCACCGGGCGGGCCGCCCCGGCGGCCACGGCATGTTTATCGTGCAGCGGTTGTGCTTGGACTGGGGGGTGCGGCGGGTGCCGGGTGCTCCGGGCAAGACGGTCTGGGCGGAACTGGCCGCGCCTTCATAAAGCCCGGTCTCCTCCAGGGGCCCGCGCCCCAAGCGCCTCCTCACCCCCTCCCGCAGCGGCCCCCTGGCGCTGGGCCCCAGGCATACCCGCCGTAACCCTGCGGGGTGCGTTGGCCTCTGCGGGTCCGTGGGTGGTTCTCGCGCAGTTCCTCCCCCTGTGCCCTGCGGGCACGGGGGCACCCCCACCTATGCCCAGAGGGCATGGGGGGACCCCCAGCGCCACCTGATTCGCTTCCCCCGTCATTCGTCTGCGGGCTGGGCAGGGGGTTTTAGGGGCGCGGGGAACTGCGCGACAAGCCACCGCCGGGCCGCAGAGGTCAACAAGCCCCGCATTGCTACGGCGGGGGTTTTAGGGGCGCGGGGAACTGCGCGAACAACCACGATGTACCCGCGGACAGCAGCGTTCCCGCAGGGCTATGGCGGGTGGGCTTTTTTGGGGCGCTGGGGGTCCCCCCGCGCCCTCTGGGCGTAGGTGGGGGTGCCCCCGTGCCCGCAGGGCGCAGGGGGAGGAACTGCGCGAGCAGCCGCGATGAACCCGCAGGCAACAGTGCTCCCGCAGGGCTACTGCGGGTGGGGCTGTTAGGCGCGGAACTGCGCGGGCAAGTCCCCGGGGCGCAAGCGGCGACGGGGCCCGGGGCGCAGCAACAAGGCGTGCGCATTGTCTTCCTTCCGAAAGAGGCCGGGCGTACCTTGGCCGCCGATCTGATGTGCCGTCAGTAACACGTTAGGGGTGCCCCGAGGTGACCTACCAGAAGCGAACAGCGCTCGCGGCAGCGACGGCCGCAGCGATGGCGGCGGCCCCGGTGCTGCTCCTCACCGCCCCCACCGCCCACGCCGCCGTCGTCGACGTCAACTACCAGTGCCAGACGCCCATCGGCCCGAAGGGCGCCGTCTCGCCCGTCGACATCAAGGCCGTCAAGAGCGGCAGCGGCTACGACGTGACGATGTCCTTCGAGAAGGGCGTCTCGTCCAGCCCCATCGAACTCGGCAAGGGCGCGATGAACCCCAGCGCGAAGATCAAGCTGGGCGGCGCCGACTCCGGCGAAGTCGCGGTCGTCGGCAAGCCGAACGACGCGGCCGTGCCCGCCAACACCCCGATCAAGATCGGGAAGCTCACGGGCAAGTACACCCCGAAGAAGAGCGGCAAGGTCACCTTCACCGCCGGGGTGCTGACGATCAAGGCGCTCGGCACGACCACCACGTGCACGCCCTCCAACAGCCCCAAGCCCTCGCTGGAGCTGGACGTCACGGGCGCGGGAGGCTCCGGCGGCTCCGGCGGTTCAGGAGGCTCCGACGGCGGCGGCAGCAACAACGGCGGCGGCAGCGCCGGCGCCACCGGCACGGGCGGCAGCGCGGCCGACGGCGGCGCCGAACTCCCCAAGACCGGCCCCCTCGACTCCGCCGTCGCCCTCGCCACCCTCGGCGGCACCGTCCTGCTCACCGGCGCGGCCGGTGCCCTCTGGATCACCCGCCGCGGCGCCCGACGCACCGCGGCCTGAGCGTGCCGGCCCGCCTGCGCACCGCCCTGGTGGGCCTCGTGGCGCTGCTCACCGCCGCACCGCCCGCAGCCGCGACGCCCGGCGAGCAGCCGCCCGGGTGGACGGCGCGGCCCGCGCCGGGGGACGGGAGCCGGCCGTACGCGTACGCCGAGGGCGCGCCCGGAGCCGTACTCGAAGACCGGCTCACGGTGACCAACCCGGGCGCCGCGCCGCTGACCGTACGCCTGCGGCCCGCGGACGAGCCCGCGGCCGAGCCCGCGGACGAGCCCGCCGACGCATCCGCGGACCGCGAGCCGGCCCGGGCTAAGCTCGCGCTCGCCGCGCCCACCGTGACCGTGCCGCCCCGCACCCGCGCCGACGTGCCGTACTCCCTCACCGTGCCCGCCGACGCCGCCCCCGGCGACCACCGGGCGGCGATCGTGGCGACGGCCGCGGACGGCGCCGGTGCGCGTCCCGCGCAGGAGACGACCGTACGGATCCGGCTGCGGGTCACCGGGCCCGCCCTCGCCGCGCTCTCCGTCGAGGACCTCGCCGCCGAGGGCGCCACCGTCCGCTACACCCTGGTCAACCGCGGCAACACGGTCGTCGAACCGCGCGTCGTCCTCACCGGGGACGGCCTGCTGGGGACCGACTTCCGGCGCGCGGCGCGGGGCGTGCCCGCCGAGCTCCAGCCCGGCCGGCGCGTCACCGTCAGCGAGACCTGGCGCGACCCCCCGGCGCTCGACCGGGTCGAGGTGCGCGTCACCGCGACGGCCGCGGGGGACGTGCGCGCCGCCGCCACCGCGACCGCGACCTTCGTCCCCTGGGGCCGGCTCGCGGGCGCCGTCCTCCTCGCCGCGGCGCTCGCCCTCCTCGCGGTCCACCGCCGCCGGCGCCGTGCCGGACCCGCCCCGTCCCCGCTACAGCCCGACACCGAACGGCACTTGACGAGGGCAGGCACATGACGAAGCACGAGTCCGGCACGTTCCGACGAGCGGCGCCCCCGCGGACGTACCGCGCACTGCTCCTCGCCCTCCTCCTCACCGTCCTCACGGTCCTTGCTGGTGGCACGGCGGCGGCGGAGGCGGATCCCAAGGTCGCCCTCGACCAGCGGCAGGCGGCCAAGGGCGCGGAGCTCACCGTCAGCGGCAGCGGCTGGCCGGCCGAGACCCTGCTGATGCTGCTGCTCTGCGGGGAGAACATGGTCGGCGGCACGAACTCCTGCGCCAACGCACAGGGGCGCGCGGTCACCACGGACGACCGGGGCGCCTTCAGCAAGAAGCTGCCCGTGGTCGCACCGCCGAAGCCGTGCCCCTGCGTGGTGCACGTGGCGACGGTGACGGGCGGGTCGACCACCGCGGACGCCCCGTTCACCGTCACCGGACACCCCAACGCGCCGCCGCCCGCCCCCACCGGCACGGGCAAGCTGGCCGTGCTCGCCACCACGCGCCTCGAAGGGGACTCCGGCGTCCTCGTCTTCTTCGGCGCGGCACCCGCCCGCCGGCTGGTCTTCACCGTGGGCAACCTCGGCACGACCCCCGTCAAGGACCCCGTGTTCCAGGTCGGCACCGCGCACGGCGTGTACGCGCCGCAGTGGGACGAACGGCAGTGGCGCGGCACCATCGAGCCGGGCCAGAAGGCCAAGGTGGAACTGCCGGTCGAGCTCTCGGCGGGCGCGCACGGCGACTACGAGGTCTCCGTCAAGTACGGCGGGAAGGTCATCGCGTCCCAGCCGTGGGGCGTGGACCGGCCGTGGGGCGTCACGATCTTCTGGGTGCTGCTCGCCCTCGTCGTCCCGGCGGCGCTGTTCCGGATCGGCATGGCGGTCGTGGACCGGCTGCGGCCGGGCGGACCGGCCCGGACCGGTGCGCGCGGCGGTGGCCGGCACCGGATTCCGGCGACCTTCGCCCGCTTCCGGGGCGCGCCCGCGGCCAAGCCTGCGGCCAGGTCCGCGGCCAGGTCCGCCCCGACGCCCGCGGCCGACGCCCCGCCCGCGGCCGACGCCACGGCGACGCTGCCGTGGTTCACCCCCGACTCCGCACCGGCAGAGAACCGACCCACGACGAAGGGACCACCGTGAGGACGCAACGGAGGCTGGGCGCGGCCGGGGTCGCGCTGATGCTCGGCGGCGCGGGGATCTGGCTCGCCGCCGCGCCCGCGCAGGCCGCGGAGGTGGCGTACGCGACGGAGTGCATCCCGCCGCCGATCTCCGGGCTGCCGCCCGTGCAGGGCACCACCAAGGCGCTGATCACCGCGCCCGCCGAGGCGAAGGTCGGCGACGAGGTCGAGGTCGTCTGGAAGACGGTCCAGGCCGCGTCGAAGAACCCGGACGTGCTCGACCTGTCCAAAGACACCGTCAAGCCCACCGGCACCGTCAAGCTCGGCGGCGCGGCCACCGGCACGCTGACCGTCGAGGGCCCCCGGCAGAACCCGCCGATCCCGAAGAACAGCCCGATGCTGCTCTCCGACATGAAGGGCAAGCTGAAGCTGGAGAAGGAGGGCGAGGTCACGCTGACGCCGGACAAGTACGCGATCAACGTCTCCAAGCCGATCTCGACGGACACCAAGTGCGCGCCGAAGGAGGCGGTGCAGGTGGCGGCGAAGATCAAGGTGACGGCGGCGGGCGGTACGACGGGCGGCGGCAACTCGGCGGGTGGCGCTGCGGCCGGTGGTGCCGCGACCGGCGGCAGCTCTGGCGGCAGCGGCGGGCAGACCGACTTCCCGGGCAAGACCGTCGAGACGACGTACGCCTGTACGTCCCCGGGCCCGGCCAGCATCAAGGCGCCCATCACCATCAACGCGAAGAAGGACGGCGGCAGCTACGCCCTCACGGTCAAGACCGGCGACTCGGTGATGAACAGCCCGGCGCCGCTGCCGGCCGGCGCGATGAAGGGCGCCATGAGCATCGCCGTCGGCGGCGCGGACAAGGGCTCGGTGCCCGTCGTCGGCCAGCCGAACAAGGACCCCATCGAAGCGGGCAAGCCCGTCGGCATCGGCGAGCTGAAGGGCACGTACAAGCCCGGCGCGACGGGGAAGTCCACGCTCAGCCCCGGCAAGCTGACGATCGACGTCAACCTCGGCGGCCAGAAGATCGTGATCCCGTGCGAGGTGAAGGGCGCGGCGGCGGTCTCGCTTGAGCTGACGACGGAGGCGCAGCAGGGCGGTGCGTCTGGCGGTGCGGCGGGTGGTGCGGCGGGTGGTTCGTCCGCGGGCGGCACGAACGGCGGCCTCGCGGACACGGGCGCGGACGACGACGGCGGCCTGCTGGCCCTGGCCCTGGCGGCCGGCACGACGCTCCTCCTGGGCGCAGCGATCTTCGCCTTCACCCCGTGGTCCCGCCTGCGGGGCCGCGCCTAACGACACCCCCACGTTTTCCCTCCGGGACCGCTGCCCCCTGCGACCCGGTGATGGGTAGCCCGCGCAGTTCCCCGCGCCCCTGAAAGCCCCCGCCGTTTCCCTGCGGAAGCGTTGACCTCTGCGGCCCGGTGGGTGGCTGTTCGCGCAGTTCCCCGCGCCCCTAAGCACCTCCGCCTGCACCCGCAGATGAGTGACGGGGGAAGCGAAACAGGGGCGCGGGGAACTGCGCGACAAGCCCGCCACCGGGCCGCAGAGACCAACCCACCCGCAGGGAAACGGCGGGTACGTCAGGGACACCGGGGGCACCCGGCACACCCAGCCCCCCAAGCCCCCCGCACGGGGAAGGGGCGCCCCGGCAGACGGAGCGCCCCTTCACAACCGCAACGCGGCGCTCGCGTCAGTGCACGCCGCCCATCATCGCCTTCACCTTGCGGCGGTACATGAAGATCGCCACACCAGCCAACGCAGCCACCGCGCCCTGGCTCGCGAACCACCCCTGCGTGTCCGTCGGCGCTCCGATCAGCTGGAGCAGCGCGATGACCGAGTCGCCCGCGGTGACCGCCAGGAACCACACGCCCATCATCTGCGCCGCGTACTTCTGCGGCGCCAGCTTCGTCGTCAGCGACAGGCCCACGGGGGAGAGGCACAGCTCGCCCACGGTCTGGATGAAGTACACCGAGACCAGCCACATCGGCGAGACCTTCGCGTCACCCGCGGACATGCCCTGGGCGATCATCATCACACCGAAGGAGACGCCCACGAGCACCAGCGCGCCCGAGAACTTCGTCAGCGTGCTGGGCTCCTTGTTCCGCTTGAACAGCGCCACCCACAGGATGGCGAACAGCGGCGCCAGCGCCATCACGAACAGCGGGTTCAGGGACTGGAACCAGCTCTCGGGGAAGTCGAAGCCGAAGAGCGTCGACTCGGTGTTGTCCTTCGCGAAGAGCGAGAGGACCGAGCCGGTTTGGTCGTAGATGCCCCAGAAGACGGCCGCGGCGACGAAGAACCAGATGTAGCCGGACATCCGCGTCTGCTCCAGCGGAGACAGGTCCTTGTCGCGCTTGATGCGGAACAGGTACCAGGCCGGCAGCACCAGGCCCAGGATCGTCAGCGGCCACAGCACCCAGTCGATGCTGAACGCGCCGGCCAGGCCCACGACCGCGTAACCGGCCGCCGCGACGCCCAGCCAGATGAGGCCCTTCTTGACCAGCGAGGAGCGCTCGTCCGCCGGCAGCGGGTTCGGGATCTTGGAGGACTCGGGGCTCAGGTGGCGGTAGCCGAAGTAGAAGCAGACCAGGCCGATCGCCATGCCGACGCCGGCCATGGCGAAGCCGAGGTGCCAGTTGACCTTCTGGCCCACCGCGCCGATCGACAGCGGAGCGAGGAAGGCACCCAGGTTGATGCCCATGTAGAAGATCGTGAAGCCGCCGTCGCGCCGCGGGTCGTTCTTGTCCGGGTAGAGCTGGCCGACCATCGTGGAGATGTTGGCCTTCAGCACACCGGAACCGGCCGCGATGAACGCGAGGCCGATGAAGAACGAGAACTCCGCGGGCACCGCCAGCAGGAAGTGACCGGTCATGATCACGGCGCCGGCGATGGCGACGGACTTGCGCGCGCCCCAGACCCGGTCGCCGAGCCAGCCGCCCGGCAGGGCGAGCAGGTACACCATGGCGTTGTAGACGGAGTAGATCGCGACCGCGGTCGCGTCCTTCATGCCGAGTCCACCGTCGGCCACGTTCGTGGCCAGGTAGAGCACGAGCAGGGCCCGCATTCCGTAGAAGCTGTACCGCTCCCACATCTCGGTCATGAACAGATAGGCCAGGCCGCGGGGGTGGCCGAGGAAGGTCTTCTCGCCGGCGGCGGGGCCGGCGGGGGCCTTCGTCAGGCTGGACGCCATGGTCGTTCCTTGCGTTCGGGACGCACCGCTTCGTGTGCGGCTGCTGCGCCCGGTGGGGGGTGACCGGCACCGGCGGGGACGCGACCCGCCCCACGCCTGGGGGGCTTCGCTCCGACGTGGGGGCCGAAGCGGGGGGACGTGCCCTCACCGGGATCCACACCCCGGGGCGCTTCATTGCGCTCGGGGCCCGGTCCACAGGTCATTCACTGTCGTCGGACCGGTGTCACCGGTCCTCACACGCAAGGAGACCCATGGGCTGCTGATGCTGCTCCGCAGGCCAGAGGTCTCCGAATGGTGCTACAGGCGTACACGCCACCATACGACACGACACCTTGTCATTAGGAAGGATTTGAGACATGGATCACAGGAAGAAGTGGAACATGATCCCTGAATCGAAGGCCGAACTCAGGATCGCACCTATGACCCACAGGTGCTGTGCAGGCCGCCCCTCTCCGTACCTCTTGCGGACTACCATCAGCGCATGACGCGTGTACTGCTCGCAGAGGACGACGCATCCATCTCTGAGCCCCTGGCCCGTGCGCTGCGCCGGGAGGGGTACGAGGTCGAGGTGCGCGAGGACGGTCCGGCCGCGCTGGACGCGGGGCTCGCGGGCGGCGTGGACCTGGTCGTGCTCGACCTCGGTCTGCCCGGCATGGACGGCCTGGAGGTCGCCCGTCGGCTGCGGGCGGAGGGCCACACCGTGCCCGTCCTGGTGCTGACCGCGCGCGCCGACGAGGTCGACACCGTCGTCGGCCTCGACGCCGGAGCCGACGACTACGTCACCAAGCCCTTCCGCCTCGCCGAGCTGCTGGCCCGGGTCCGGGCGCTGCTGCGGCGCGGCGCCGCCGAGCCGACGGCCGCGCCCGCGACGCACGGGGTGCGGATCGACGTGGAGTCCCACCGCGCGTGGATGGGCGAGGAGGAGCTCCAGCTCACGGCGAAGGAGTTCGACCTGCTCCGGGTGCTGGTGCGGGACGCCGGCCGGGTGGTCACCCGCGACCAGCTCATGCGGGAGGTCTGGGACACCACCTGGTGGTCGTCGACCAAGACCCTCGACATGCACATCTCCTGGCTGCGCAAGAAGCTCGGCGACGACGCCGCGAACCCCCGCTACATCGCCACGGTCCGCGGCGTCGGCTTCCGCTTCGAGAAGAACTGAAGCACTGAAGCAGCGCTCCCGGCGCATAGGGTTCAGGTGTGCATCCGTGCGAATGCGCGAACGCGCGAACGCCAGCGCGTACCCGCGTTGAGCACGGACGCCCACCCGTACGAAGCCGGAACGGCCCGGAGGCCCCATGCGTCGGCGACTGATCAACTCGACCCTCGCGGTCGTCCTCGTCGTCATCGCCGTCTTCGGGGTCTCCCTCGTCCTCGTCGAGACCAGGACCATCGCCGACACCGCCCAGCAGTCCGTGGACGCCGAGGCCGTCCAACTCGTCAGCTTCCTCGACGGCAAGCTGATCGCGAACCAGCCGGTGACCGTCCAGGTGGTCGAGGAGCAGCTCGGGGGAGAGCGGTACGCGTCGATCCGCATCCCGGGCCAGCCGCCGTTCGAGGTGGGGAAGAAGCCCTCGGGCCGGGTGATCACCAAGACGGAGATCGGCGAGCACGGCGAGGTCGTCACCGTCGAGGAGTCGTACTTCGAGGTGTACCGGGAGGTCGGCCGTACGCTCGCGATCACCGGGGGCGTCGCCCTGCTCGCCGTCATCGCCGCGGTCGTGCTCGCCGTCCGCCAGGCCAACCGCCTCGCCTCCCCCCTCACCGACCTCGCCGAGACCGCGGAGCGGCTGGGCTCCGGCGACCCGCGACCGCGGCACAAGAGGTACGGGGTGCCGGAGCTGGACCGGGTCGCGGACGTCCTCGACGCCAGCGCGGAGCGGATCGCCCGGATGCTCACGGCCGAGCGACGACTGGCCGCGGACGCCTCGCACCAACTGCGGACCCCGCTGACCGCGCTGTCGATGCGGCTGGAGGAGATCTCCGCGACCGACGACCCGGAGACGGTGAAGGAAGAGGCGAACATCGCGCTCACGCAGGTGGAGCGGTTGACGGACGTGGTGCAGCGGCTGCTCACCAACGCCCGCGACCCCCGCACCGGCTCCGCCATCGTCTTCGACCTCGACGAGGTGGTGAAGCAGCAGATCGAGGAGTGGCGCCCGGCCTACCGCAGCGCCGGCCGCGCCGTGGTCCGCTCCGGCAAGCAGGGGATGTGCGCCGTGGGCACGCCGGGCGCGGTCGCCCAGGTGCTGGCCGCGCTGATCGAGAACTCGCTGATGCACGGCGGCGGCACGGTCGCCATCCGGACCAGGGTGGTCGGCAACCAGGCGGTGATAGAGGTGACGGACGAGGGCCCCGGCGTCCCCGCCGACCTGGGCGCCCGGATCTTCGAGCGGGCCATCAGCGGACGCAACTCCACCGGCATCGGCCTCGCGGTCGCCCGCGACCTGGCGGAGGCCGACGGCGGACGCCTGGAACTGCTCCAGCTGCACCCGCCGGTCTTCGCGCTCTTCCTGAGCAGGGTGGCCCGCAAGCGCAAGGACGAGCCGCCCACGGTCCGCTGAGCCGCGGCTTAGTGGCGCGGGGCGAACTGGTGGTCCGTCGTCGGCGGGCGGACCGGTTCCAACAGCGGCTCGGCGGCCCGCCGCACGGGCTCCTGAGCGACGGGCGGCGCGGCTGACGGGGAGCCGGACGAGGCCGCGGGCGCGGAGGAGGCTGCGGCGGTGTTCGTGACCACCAGTGCCGGATCGGGCACGGCGCGGAACACCCACGTCCGGTACGACCAGAATCGGAACAGCGTCGCGACGCCGATGCCGAAGAACTTGAAGAAGTTGCTCTGGAGCGGGCTGTCCCAGTTGAAGCCGTACGTCGCCGCGTACAGGACGCCGTTCTCGATCACGGTCCCGATCGCGCTGAAGAAGAGGAAGAGCGACATCTCCCTGGTGCGCCTGCTGCGATCGCGGTCACGGTACGTGAAGTATCGGAACCCCAGGTAGTTGAAGGCGATGGCGACGACGTTGGCGATGATGGACGCACGGACCACCGGGATCTCGGTCGTCGCTCGGACGAGGTTGAAGACCCCCAGGTTGACCAGAACCCCCGCGCCCCCGACCGCCCCGTACTTCGCGACTTCGTGCATGAGCTGTTTGAGCTGTCCGCGCAACGCTGCGCCTCGTTCACTCATAGTGAGAGTTCAGTCCCGTCTCGTTGACAGCGTCATTTCAATCATGCTAACTAGCGGTCGCCCCGCTCGCCCGGGGGCACCGCCGACAACGTAGCCGGGCCGTGAGCCACGCACGTACAGAAAGAGATGACAAGGCAGCTAAGAATATCGATCACCGTCCGTGCACACCCCCCTGGACGCACCTCCGGTGCCCGAGGTTGCGGCGGATACCCTGTGAGGGTGACGTTCCCGGTAGTCGGCATGGTCGGTGGCGGTCAGCTCGCCCGTATGACCCACGAGGCGGGCATCCCCCTCGGCATCCGTTTCAAGCTCCTCAGTGACACCCCGCAGGACTCCGCGGCCCAGGTCGTCGGTGACGTCGTCGTCGGCGACCACCGCGATCTGGCCACCCTGCGCGAGTTCGCCCGCGGCTGCGACGTGATCACCTTCGATCACGAGCACGTCCCGGTCGAGCACCTGCGCGCCCTGGAGGCAGACGGCATCCCCGTCCGCCCCGGGCCCGACGCGCTCGTGCACGCCCAGGACAAGGGGGTGATGCGGGCCCGGTTGAACGAACTGGGCGTGCCCTGCCCCCGCAACCGCATCGTCGCCGACCCGGCCGACGTCGCCGCCTTCGCCGCCGAAGGGGGCGGCTTCCCCGTCGTCCTCAAGACCGTGCGCGGCGGCTACGACGGCAAGGGCGTGTGGGTGGTGCGCTCGCAGCAGGAGGCCGCGGAGCCGTTCCGCGCCGGCGTGCCCGTACTCGCCGAGGAGAAGGTGGACTTCACCCGCGAGCTGGCGGCGAACGTCGTGCGCTCCCCGCACGGCCAGGCTGTCGCCTACCCCGTCGTCGAGTCCCGGCAGGTCGACGGCGTCTGCGACACGGTGATCGCACCCGCGCCCGACCTGGGCGACGCCCTCGCCGGCGAGGCGCAGCGCCTCGCCCTGCGGATCGCCGCCGAACTGGGCGTGGTGGGCCACCTCGCGGTCGAGCTGTTCGAGACCGCCGACGGCCGCATCCTCGTCAACGAACTCGCCATGCGCCCCCACAACTCCGGCCACTGGACCCAGGACGGCGCCGTCACCTCCCAGTTCGCCAACCACGTGCGGGCCGTGCTCGACCTCCCCCTCGGCGACCCCCGCCCGCGCGCACCGTGGACCGTGATGTGCAATGTGCTGGGCGGCGACTACCCGGACATGTACGCGGCGTACCTGCACTGCATGGCCCGCGATCCGCAGCTCAAGATCCACATGTACGGCAAGGACGTGAAGCCCGGCCGGAAGGTGGGGCACGTCAACACCTACGGGGACGACCTCCCGGACGCCCTCGAACGGGCCCGCCACGCAGCCGACTACCTCAGAGGAACGATCACCGAATGAGCAGCACCACCCCGCTTGTTGGCATTGTGATGGGCTCCGACTCCGACTGGCCGGTGATGGAGGCCGCGGCCCAGGCCCTCACCGAGTTCGAGGTCCCGTACGAGGTCGACGTGGTCTCCGCGCACCGGATGCCGCACGAGATGATCGCGTACGGCGAGAACGCCGACTCCCGGGGGCTGAAGGTGATCGTCGCGGGCGCCGGCGGCGCCGCCCACCTGCCGGGCATGCTGGCCTCCGTCACGCCGCTGCCGGTCATCGGGGTGCCCGTGCCGCTGAAGTACCTCGACGGGATGGACTCGCTGCTGTCCATCGTGCAGATGCCGGCCGGCGTGCCGGTGGCCACCGTCTCCGTCGCCGGCGCCCGCAACGCGGGACTGCTCGCCGCCCGCATCCTCGGCGCCCACGACCCCGAACTGCTCGCCCGGATGCGGGACTTCCAGTCGGAGCTGAACGACCAGGCCACCGAGAAGGGCAAGCGCTTGCGGGCCAAGGTCGAGGGCTCGCCCGCGTTCGGCTTCGGCAAGTAGCCCCCGGGGGAAGTGAGCACCATGGAACATTCCTCCACCACGGACGACGGACCGGGCCGGGACGACCGGCTGGCCAGGGCGCGGGAGATCCTCGCCGCCCACCCCGTCGTCGACGGCCACAACGACCTCCCCTGGGCGCTGCGCGCCAACGTGCGCTACGACCTCGACCGGCTCGACGTCGCCACCGATCTGACCGGCCGGCTGCACACCGACATCCCCCGGCTGCGCGCCGGCGGCGTCGGGGCGCAGTTCTGGTCGGTGTACGTGCCCTCCAGCCTCGCCGGCGACGGTGCGGTGAGCGCGACCCTGGAGCAGATCGACGTCGTGCGCCAACTCCTGGCGCGCTACCCGGCGGACCTGGCGCCCGCGATGACGGCGGACGACATGGAGGCGGCGCGGGCGCAGGGCCGCATCGCCTCCCTGATGGGCGCCGAGGGCGGCCACTCGATCGACAACTCCCTGGGCACGCTGCGGTCGCTGGCCGCCCTCGGGGTGCGCTACATGACGCTGACCCACAACGACAACAACGACTGGGCGGACTCGGCGACGGACGAGCCGCGGGCCGGCGGGCTGACCGCCTTCGGCCGTGAGGTCGTGCGCGAGATGAACCGCTGCGGGATGCTCGTCGACCTGTCCCACGTGGCCGCGACGACGATGCGGGACGCGCTGGACGCCTCCGCGGCGCCGGTCGTCTTCTCCCACTCGTCGGCGCGGGCCGTCTGCGACCACCCGCGCAACGTCCCCGACGACGTGCTGGAGCGGCTGTCCGCCAACGGCGGCGTGGCGATGGCGACGTTCGTGCCGAAGTTCGTCCTCCAGGCCGCCGTCGACTGGACGGTCGCGGCGGACGAGAACCTGCGCGCGCACGGCTTCCACCACCTGGACACCACTCCCGCGGCGATGGAGCTGCACGCGGCCTTCGAGCAGGCGCATCCGCGTCCGATCGCCACCGCGGCCACCGTGGCGGACCACCTCGACCACATGCGCGAGGTCGCCGGCGTGGACCACGTCGGCATCGGCGGCGACTACGACGGCACGGCCTTCACCCCGGCCGGCCTCGACGACGTCGCCGGCTATCCGAACCTGATCGCCGAGCTGCTGGACCGCAACTGGTCCGAGGCCGACATCGCCAAGCTGACCTGGCAGAACGCGGTCCGGGTGGTGCGGGACGCGGAGGCGGTGGCGCGGGAGGAGCAGTCGCGGCGGGCGCCGTCGAACGCGACGATCGAGGAGCTGGACGGGTAGGTCGCGCGCGAGCTGAGAAAGAGGGAGAGGGTGCCGTGCACCCTCTCCCTCTTTCCGTTCCTCAGCCCTGGCAGAGGCAGAAGGGGTGCCCCACCGGGTCGGCGTACACCCGCCAGTTGCGGGAGCGGTCGTCCGCGTCGAGCAGGCGCGCCCCGAGGGCCAGCACCTGCTGCTCCGCGGCGTCCAGGTCCGCCACCGACAGATCGAGGTGGAACTGCTGGGAGTCGTCCGGCGCGGGCCAGTTCGGCGGTACGAAGCCGGGCGCGCCCTGGAAGGCGAGGTCAGTGCCCGAGGGCAGCGTCAAGTACGTCCAGTCGTGCTCCTCCCGCTTCAGCTCGCCGCCGACGAGCTGCTGGTAGAAGCGGCCGAGTGCGTCCGGGTCGGGACAGTCGAGTACGACGGTGCTCAGCGTGGCGATGGCCATGGCTCTCCTCATGCAGGAACGTATGTGTTACCGGTATAGGGGCCTCTTAAGGTAACCGTTACTGCATGCTGCCGTATCAGGGGTAACGTCGCAACCATGAACGAGAGGCACCCCGCGCCAGGCGGCCTCGCACTGATCGAGTCCCTGGTGAACACGGTCGACCTGGCGTCCGGGGTGGACCTCCTGGACACCGGGGACGGGCGTGCCCCCTTCGGCATCACCGCGGCCGAGCTGCCCGCGGTGCGGGAGCTGCGCGAGGCCCTGCGGGCGGCGTGCCTCGCGCACGCCGGCCACGCCCTCCCCGACGGGCCCGCCCCGTCCGCCCTCGGCCCCCTGCTCGCCCGGGCGCCCCTGCTGGTCGAGGTCGCCGACGACGGCACGGCGGCGCTGGCGCCCGCGGACGGCGCCGACCTCCACGCGCGCGTCGCCGCGGCGATCGCGACGGCGGTGGCGGACGGCACCTGGCACCGGCTGAAGGGCTGCGAATCCGAGGACTGCCGCTGGGCGTACTACGACCGCAGCCCCGCGGGCCGCCGGCGCTGGTGCTCGATGTCGGTCTGCGGCGCCCGCGCGAAGATGCGGGCGTACCGCGCCCGCGGCAGGGGCAGGAGCTCCGCGTGACGCACCGTACGGAAACGCCCCTCGGCCCCTGGGAGCCCGCCGGGCCCGCGGAGGTGGCCGCGCTCTTCGCCCCGGCGGCGGCCCGGCGCGGTGCGCCCTGGTGGATCGCCGGCGGGTACGCGGTGGAGCGGGCCGTCGGATACGCCTTCCGTGACCACGCGGACATCGACGTCCTGCTGCTCCGCCGCGACCAGCACCTCGCGCAGGAGGCGCTGCCCGACTGGGAGTGGTGGGCGGCGGACCCGCCGGGCACCCTGCGGCCCTGGGCCCGCGGCGAGTTCCTGGGCCCCGGCGTGCACGACGTCTGGTGCCGGCCGGGCCCGGACGCGCCCTGGCGGATCCAGCTCATGCTGGACGAGGCGGAGGGCGACGAGTGGATGTCCCGCCGCTGCGGACGGGTGCGGCGGGCGGTGGCGGACCTCGGGGCGTCGTCCTTCGACGGGGACGGCGTCCCGTACCTGGCGCCCGAGGTCCAGCTCTTCTACAAGGCGAAGTCCCCGCGCCCCAAGGACGAACAGGACTTCGCGGCGACGGTCCCCGTGCTCACGGCCCCCCAACGCGCCTGGCTCCGCGCCGCCCTGTCCCAAGCCTACGGCCCCACCCCCTGGCACCCCGCGCTCACCTAGCCTCGCGGACCACCCCCGCGGCTCCCCTGCAGGGAGCGTTGGTCTCTGCGGCCCGGTGGTGGGTTGTTCGCGCAGTTCCCCGCGCCCCTGACATCCCCGCTGTAGCCCCACAGGTTCGTCGGTCTCTGCGGACCGTGGGCGCTCCTCGCGCAGTTCCGCCCCTTCGGCCCCAGAGGGCATGAGGGACCCCCACCGCTCCTGGCGCCACGTCCCGAAGCTCTGATGAGTGCGGGAAGTCTGTGACCGTCCACCACACCCGCAGTCAACCGCGCAGGCAAGCCACCTCAGGGGCGCGGGGAACTGCGCGAACAAGCCCCACCGGGCCGCAGGGGCCAACGCTCCCTGCAGGGGAACGGCAGGGGTTTCAGGGGCCCGGGGAACTGCGCGACAAGCCACCCACCGGGCCGCAGAGACCGACGCACCCCGCAGGGGAACCGCGGACTTCCACGGAGCGACCCGCAGTCACCGGCGGCCAGCAGAAGCGCAGTGTTACGCGGACGGGCGGCCCATCGCCCGGTACACCCAGCCCGCCTCCCGCCACCGCTCCGCGTCCAACGCATTGCGGCCGTCCAGGACGATGCGCGCCGACGCCGCCTCCCCCAACACCCGCGGGTCCAGCTCGCGGAACTCGCCCCACTCCGTCAGGTGCAGCACCACGTGCGCCCCCCGCACCGCGGCCACCGCGGATTCCGCGTAACCCAGCGTGGGGAAGAGCGCCCGCGCGTTCGCCATGCCCTTGGGGTCGTACACCGTCACCTGGCCGCCCTGGAGGTGGATCTGGCCCGCCACGTTCAGCGCGGGCGAGTCCCGCACGTCGTCCGAGTCCGGCTTGAACGTCGCGCCGAGCACCGCGACCCGCTTGCCCAGGAACGACCCGCCGACCGCCTCCCGCGCCAGCTCCACCATGTGACCGCGGCGCCGCATGTTGATGGAGTCGACCTCGCGCAGGAAGGTCAGCGCCTGATCCACGCCCAGCTCGCCGGCGCGGGCCATGAACGCCCGGATGTCCTTCGGCAGGCAGCCGCCGCCGAAGCCGATCCCCGCGCGCAGGAACTTCTTCCCGATGCGCTCGTCGTGCCCGATCGCCTCCGCCAGCTTCACCACGTCGCCGCCGGCCGCCTCGCACACCTCGGCCATCGCGTTGATGAAGGAGATCTTCGTGGCCAGGAAGGAGTTCGCGGAGGTCTTCACCAGCTCCGCGGTGGGGAAGTCCGTCACCACGAACGGCGACCCCTCGCCCACCGGCGTCGCGTACACCTCGCGCAGCAGCTTCTCGGCCCGCTCGCTCGCCACGCCGACCACGATCCGGTCCGGGTGGAGCGTGTCCCGGACGGCGAAGCCCTCCCGCAGGAACTCGGGGTTCCAGGCCAGCTCGGCGTCGCCGGGCGCCAGGTCGCGCAGCACCCGCGCCAGCCGCTCCGCGCTGCCGACCGGCACGGTCGACTTGCCGACCACCAGCGCCGACCCCGTCAGGTGCGGCGCCAGCGAGGCGAACGCGGCGTCCACGTAGCTCATGTCGCAGGCGTACTCGCCGTGCTTCTGCGGGGTGTTCACACAGACGAAGTGGACGTCGCCGAAGGCCCCGACCTCCTCCCAGGAGGTGGTGAAGCGCAGCCGCCCGCTGGAGCCCTCGACCCCGGCGACGTGCCGGGCCAGCAGTTCCTCAAGCCCGGGCTCGTACATCGGGACCCGGCCGGCCGACAGCATCTCGATCTTCTCGGGCACGACGTCGAGCCCCAGCACCTCGAAGCCGAGTTCGGCCATCGCCGCGGCGTGCGTGGCGCCGAGGTACCCGGTGCCGATCACGGTGATCTTGAGGGCCATCCGTACTCCTAAGACGTACTGCTGAGACGTACTGCTGAAGACGCACTGCCGAGATGCGCTGCGAGGCCGCACGGGCCGCAAGGGCGCCGCGAGCCCGACGGGCGGAACGCGCCCGAGCATAGTCGCGCCCCGTCCACCGCCGACCGAGCACTCCCCGGCGCGGTCTTGCGGCTGTCGCGCAGGTCACGTATGCCGGAGCAGGACAGCGCGTCTAAAATTAGTTACTTAACGGTAATTAGCAGCTTGGGGAGTGAGTGACAGTGGCCGGATCGGCTGACTTCGACCTGTACCGCCCGTCCGAGGAGCACGACATGCTCCGTGAGACCGTCCGCTCCCTGGCCGAGGCGAAGATCGCTCCGTTCGCCGCGGAGGTCGACGAAGAGGCCCGCTTCCCCCAGGAGGCGCTGGACGCCCTGGTCGCCAACGACCTGCACGCCGTCCACGTGCCCGAGAGCTACGGCGGCGCGGGCGCCGACGCCCTCGCCACCGTGATCGTGATCGAGGAGGTCGCCCGGGTGTGCGCCTCCTCCTCCCTCATCCCGGCCGTGAACAAGCTCGGCTCGCTGCCGGTCATGCTCTCCGGCTCGGAGGAGCTGAAGGCCCGCTACCTGGCGCCGCTCGCCAAGGGCGACGCGATGTTCTCGTACTGTCTGTCCGAGCCGGACGCCGGCTCCGACGCCGCGGGCATGAAGACCCGCGCGGTGCGCGACGGCGACCACTGGGTGCTCAACGGCGTCAAGCGCTGGATCACCAACGCCGGCGTCTCCGAGTACTACACCGTCATGGCCGTCACCGACCCGGAGAAGCGCTCCAAGGGCATCTCCGCCTTCGTCGTCGAGAAGTCCGACGAGGGCGTCTCCTTCGGCGCCCCCGAGAAGAAGCTCGGCATCAAGGGCTCGCCGACCCGCGAGGTGTACCTGGACAACGTCCGCATCCCCGCGGACCGCATGATCGGCGACGAGGGCACCGGCTTCGCCACCGCGATGAAGACCCTCGACCACACCCGCGTCACCATCGCCGCCCAGGCCCTCGGCGTCGCACAGGGCGCCCTCGACTACGCCAAGGGGTACGTGAAGGAGCGCAAGCAGTTCGGCAAGCCGATCGGCGACTTCCAGGGCGTCCAGTTCATGCTCGCCGACATGGCGATGAAGCTGGAGGCGGCGCGTCAGCTCACGTACTCCGCCGCGGCCAAGTCCGAGCGGGTCGACTCCGACCTCACCTTCTTCGGCGCGGCGGCCAAGTGCTTCGCCTCCGACGTGGCCATGGAGGTCACCACGGACGCCGTGCAGCTCCTCGGCGGCTACGGCTACACCCGTGACTACCCGCTGGAGCGCATGATGCGCGACGCGAAGATCACCCAGATCTACGAGGGCACCAACCAGGTCCAGCGCATCGTCATGGCGCGCAACATCCCGTAACCCCCCTCCAGCCCTCGAAGCGCACTCCGCAGCGGGCCCCGGCCGACCGGCCGGGGCCCGCTCGCGTGCTGACGGTTCCTCACCGGTCACGTTTGTGGAGGAGTGGAAAAGGCCGCCTGAAGGTCGCCCATGCCGGTCAATCACCGGTCACCGCGGTAATCACGCAATAAATTCGGACACCAGGGCGAAGGATCCGTGTAGCATCTGTGGCACATAAGGCGGGGGGAACACGCTTTAGTTTCAGCTGGCACGCGCCCGTACGCATTCGCGAAGGCCGCTGCCACGTAGGGATGCCCCTCTTCTTAACCACTCTTCTCAGCGCGAGCGCGCTCTTTCGCGCCCGCTGACGCAAGCACAGGAGATGTGAGTGACATCCATTTCTCAGAAGGTCCGCAAGGCCCTTCCCGCGGCGCTCGCCGCAACGATGTTGGGCAGCGCCGTCCTGATGGCCGCACCGGCCCAGGCCAACGAGGTTCCGGCGAAGTCCGCGCCGTCCGACGTCCGTGACCTGGCCAAGAAGCTCCGCGCTGCCCACCAGGAGGGCATCAAGAACGGCCAAGTGCCCAAGGTGAGCGGGCGTTCCGGCGCAGCCGCCGCTGCGAGCTCTTTGAACGGCGACAACAAGGCCGATCTCGTCGCGGCCAAGCCCAACGGTGACGTGTACATCTACACCTCCAAGGGCACCAGCTTCAACAAGCCGGAGTACGTGCCCGAAGCCGACTACACCTACTTCAACCTCATCCGTCAGGTCGGCGACCTCGACAATGACGGCTACCCCGACATGATCGCCCGCACGACGGACGGGTGGCTGCTCACCAGCGCCTGGACGCCTGACGCCGGCGTCATCAGCGGCGGCTGGGGCGGCTTCAAGAACCTGACCGTCACCGGCGACATCAACGGCGACGGCCGCGAGGACCTGACCGCCAACGACGCGGCCGGCAACTTCTACATGTGGCGCGGCGGCGGCGACTACCACTTCGGTGCCCGCAAGACGATCGGTTCCGGCTGGGCCAACTACACCACCATCGGTCGCGGTGACTACAGCGGTGACGGGCGTCCCGACCTGCTCGCCCGCGACCCCAAGGGTGGCCTGTGGATGTACAAGGGCACCGGCCGTTCCGAGCTGCCCTTCAAGTCCCGCGTTCTGGTCGGCTCCGGCTGGAACTTCACCGCGTACGTCTCCACCGGTGACATGACCGGCGACGGCGTCTCGGACTTCCTGGTCCGCGACAAGTCGGGCACGATGTACGGCTACCCGGGCCGCGGCTCCGAGACCGTTCCGTTCAAGACCTCCAGCCGCTTCACCATCGGCGGCGGTTGGAACACCTTCAGCCTCTTCGGCTGATCCTCGGCCGCGAGGCCGACGAGCCGACCGGCTCACAACGGGAGTGCGAGAAGGACGGCCCCCGGGGTACCCACCCCGGGGGCCGTCCCGCGTCCGCGCGCAGGGCACGGATACTGGACGGGCCCCCGACGACGAAACGACCTGGACGCTGGCGTGACACTCACCAACCCGACCGCCCCGGACACGGCGGACCGCCCCCGTCGGGCCCGCCCGGCGGTCGACCGGCTGCGCGCCGTCGCCCCCGCCCTCCTCGCGTACGCCGCGATCCGCGCCCTCGGCCTGCTCGTCCTCGCCGGCTGGGCGCACCTCGCGGACCGCAGCGCCCGCCAGCTGCTGTCCCAGCGCTGGGACTCGCTGTGGTACGTGCGCGTCGTCGAGCACGGCTACGACTTCACCCTCACCGCACCCGACGGCCGCGTCCTGTCGAACATGGCGTTCTTCCCGCTGCTGCCGTGGCTGGAGGAGGGCGTCTCGACGCTCACCCCGCTCGGCCCCGCCGACGCCGGCCTCGCCGTCAGCGCCGTCGCCTCCCTCGCCGCCGCCTGGGGCGTCTTCCAGGTGGTGGAGCTGGTGTACGGGCGGCGCGCCGGGCTGTTCGCGGTCGCGCTGTACGCGGCGCTGCCCGTCGGCGTCGTCCAGTCCATGGCGTACAGCGAGTCCCTGTTCGTCGCCCTCGCCGCCTGGGCGCTGTACGCGACCCTGCGCGGCCACTGGATCGCCGCCGGGCTGCTCGCCTCCCTCGCCGGGCTGACCCGGCCCGTCGGCCTCGCGGTCGCCGCCGCGGTGTGGGTCGGCGCACTGCTCGCCCTGCGCGCCGACAAGACGCGTCCCAGGTGGCGGCCGGTGCTCGGGGCGCTGCTCGCCCCGCTCGGGGCGGCCGGCTACGTCCTGTGGGTGGGCGTCCGCACCGGCAGCCCCTTCTTCGGCTACCTCGACGTGCAGGGCGCCTGGGGCAACGGCTTCGACGGCGGCCTCGCCTTCGCCCGCTTCATCGGCGACCTCGTCGTCAGCACACCCGCCGCGGGCCTCGCGCTCGCCGCGGGCGTCCTGGTCGTGCCCTGGCTGTACTGGCGGGGCGTGCGCCAGGGCCAGCCGGCGCCCCTCCTCACGTACTGCGGCATCGTCGTCGCGCTCGCCCTGTGCTCGTCCGGCTACTTCGGCTCCAAGCCGCGGCTGCTGATGCCGGCGTTCCCGCTGCTCCTGCCGATCGCGCTGGCGCTCGCCCGGGCGAAGGCGCGGCTGGCGTGGACGGTGATCGCCGTCGCCGCGGTCGGCGCGGCGGTGTACGGCGCGTTCTGGCTGCACGGCTCGGGCCCGCCCTGACCCCCTCGGGGCACACGGCTCAGCGGCCCAGGGCGGCGTCCACGAGGACGCGCGCGGCCTCCTTCGCCTGCCCCGCTGCCGCGGGCGAACCGCTGACGCCGGCGCTGGCCATCGCGCCGTCCGCGAGCACGGCGAGCTGATCGGCGAGCCCCGCGGGCGCGCCCAGCGCGTCGACCAGGTCCGCGAAGTACGCCCGCACCGCCTGCTTGTGCGCCCGCACCACGGCCGTGACGCCCGCCGAGACCCCGCCCAGCTCGCCGTGCGCGTTGATGAAGACGCACCCGCGGAAGTCCGGCTCGGCGAACCACTCGGCGAGGAAGTCGAAGACGTCGAGCACCCGGTCGTACGGGGCACGGGCACCGGTCCGCTCGGCGTGCGCGGCGACGTCCGCGAGGAACGCCTCGTCCCGGAGCCGCAGCACCTCCTCGACCAGTGCGTCCTTCGACGGGAAGAGCTGGTACAGCCGCTTGAGGGAGACCCCGGAAGCGGTCCGGATCGCGTCCATGCCCACGGCCTGGACACCGCGCTCGTTGAACAGCGTCCGCGCCGCTTCCAGGGCCCGCAGCCGAGCCGTCTCAGCGTCCACGCCGCACCACCCCGCACAAGAGAACCGTCACAAAAGAGAACCGTCGTTCCCACACCTTAGGCGGTGCGGGAACGACGGCGGGTCTGAGCCCTACGGCGTCACTTCTCGGTGACGGTGACCTTCTGGTCCTTCTGGATCTGCTCCACGAGGTCCTGCACCTTCGCCCGGTCCCAGGTCAGGTTGCCGCCCCGGGTCCCCGAGATCGGCATGTTCATCGAGGTGCCGTCACCGCCCGTGACGCCCTTCATCGCGAAGAACATCTGCCCCAGGTCCCACAGCGACATGTCCTTGTCCACGATCACCGTGTCCAGACCGGCGCCCATGGTCGGGTACAGCTTGAAGGGGTTCAAGATGGTGCTCGGCGTCGCGGTCTGGCTGGCCAGCGCCGCGAGGAACTTCTGCTGGTTCTTGGTGCGCGCCAGGTCCGACTCGGCGAACGCGTACCGGGTCCGTACGAACGCCAGCGCCTGCTCGCCGTCGAGGGTCTGCTTGCCCGCCTCGAAGTCCGCCCCGGACTTCTTGTCCTTGAACGCCTTCGGGATGTCCATCTCGACGCCGCCGATCGCGTCCACGATGCTCGCGAAGCCGGCGAAGCCGATCTCGGCGTAGTGGTCGATCCGCAGTCCGGTGTTGTGCTCGACGGT
This sequence comes from Streptomyces sp. NPDC047315, assembly GCF_040643215.1. Taxonomy (NCBI): domain Bacteria; kingdom Bacillati; phylum Actinomycetota; class Actinomycetes; order Kitasatosporales; family Streptomycetaceae; genus Streptomyces; species Streptomyces sp. NPDC047315. The sequence continues at coordinate 316,267 of NZ_JBEYTZ010000003.1, forward strand.
GCGCACCAGCAGCTCGGGGCCGTCCTCCGCGTACGCGGCGTTCAGCTTCGTCCGGCGGCCCTGCGCGGGGAAGAGCTTGCCGGAGTCGGAGCCCTTGTACGACGGTATCTCCACGTCCGAGTCGCGCGGCAGGGAGACCATCACCGGGCCGCTGGAGCAGTCGGCCAGGATCATCATCGAGTCGGTGCGCTTGCCGTCGGCGGAGCCGGTGTGCAGCTTCTTCTTCTCCTCGGCCGACATGCCCTCGCGGCTGTCGGAGCCGACGATCAGATACGTGGTGCAGTCGCCCTCCTTCGGCCGCTCGATGACCTTCGAGAGGTCGACCTCGCGCCGGACCTTGGAGTCGGCCCAGAAGTACGTGCCTATGGTGACGGCGACGAAGGTGACGACCAGCACCAGCGCACCGATCTTTATCCGGCGACGCCAGTTCGGCGGCTGGCGGTACGGCGGGGGGCCCGGGGGAGGCCCGGGCGGCGCCGGCGGGTTGCCGTAGCCGTCGTTCCCCTGGCCGTGGCCGTAGCCCTGCTGGTTGGACGGCGTCCCGTAGACCTGGCCCGTGTTGTACCCGCTGTCGTACGGGGTGGGCGCGCCGTGGTCGTCGTACCCCTGCGACTGCTGCTGCGGGACCGGAGGCCGCTGCACATGGCGCATCACGCGTGCGCCTTCGGGCTCGGAACCCTGGCTGCCGCGTCCGTATCCATCGGGCCATTCGTTCATGCGACAAGTGTGCCGGCTCACACTCGCGCGTTGACAGGGCGGGTGGGATTTCGGGGCGGCCCCGTAGCGAACCTGATGCATTTGCGCTCCGCTCCGGGCTGGGAACGGGCGCGGGCGCCCGTGCGGGGTGCCGTTTGCATGGCGTCTGCGCCCTGTTTGTGCGTATGCGCGGTTCCGTCTGCGGGGTGCCGTTCCATGGCGTCTGCGGCCCGTATGTGCTTGCTCGCGCAGTTCCCCGCGCCCAGAGGGCGTGGGGAACTGCGCGACAAGCCACCAGAAGGGCCGCAGACGCGCAACGACAGGTCGAGGGGGTTCCGAGGCGCAGGCCCGCACGGGCAAGCGCGGGGAACGTCACCCGGAGAGGGGGCCTACGCCCGCTTAGGGTGGAGGACATGACAGACCAGGTCCAGCCATCGGAAACGTCGGCGATCCCGACGAAGCCGACCTCCGCCTCCCGCACCACCCTCAGCCACATCATGACCGCCAGCGACACCAACCTCCTCGGCACCGTGCACGGCGGCGTGATCATGAAGCTGGTGGACGACGCCGCGGGCGCCGTCGCCGGGCGGCACTCCGGCGGGCCCGCCGTCACCGCCTCCATGGACGAGATGGTCTTCCTCGCACCGGTCCGCGTCGGCGACCTCGTGCACGTGCGCGCGCAGTGCAACTGGACCGGGCGCAGCTCGATGGAGATCGGCGTCCGGGTGCTGGCCGAGCGGTGGAACGAGTCCACCCCGGCCCAGCAGGTCGGCTCCGCCTACCTCGTCTTCGCCGCAGTGGACGGGGACGGCCGGCCGCGGGCCGTACCGCAGGTGGCCCCGGAGACCGAGCGCGACAAGCGGCGCTACCAGGAAGCGCAGATCCGCCGTACGCACCGGCTCGCCCGCCGCCAGGCGATCAGGGAGCTGCGGGAGCAACGCGCGGCCGAGGGCATCGACGACTGACGCCCCCGCCCGTGCGCGCCGCCGTGCGCCCACACGCCCTCACGCCCTCACGGGCACACCACCTCGTCCCCGGTCACCGCGCCGAACTCGCCTTGGAAGGCGTCCTCCGCCCGTACCGGCACCACCCCCGTGTAGTCCGTGCCCGCCGTCACCTTCAGCGTCGGCCCCTGGCCCTTCACCGGCCGCATCTCGCAGCCCTTCAGCGCCGTCGACAGGCTCCGCGCCGAGCGGTCCCACCGCGGGTCGTACGAGATGAAGGTGCGCGGCACGGCGGTGTCGGTGCCGTTGCGCGGCGCACGCGTGGTGGCGAAGCCCGTGCTGCGCAGGTCCGCGTCGACCCGCCGCCCCAGCCCCTCCGTGGCCGTGCCGTTGAGGACCTGGACCCTGATCTGCTGCGGGGAGACCTCCACGAGCTTCTTCTTCTGCGCGGACTTGGTGCGCCCGCCCGCCAGCGGCCGGTCCTCGCGGATCATCCGGAACAGCCGCTCCGACTTCTCCGGGTCCCACTTCACCGCCGAGCCCACGCCCTGCACCTGGCCCATGGAGGTCACGGGCACGGAGGTGAACTCCGACGACGCCGCCGAGAAGCCGCGCATCGCCCGGCCGAGGGCCAGCATCTCGTCCGTGCCGAACTTCTCGTCGGCGCGCACCGAGCTGACCATGGTCGTCGCGACCTCCCGGAACCGCACCGGGTTCAGCAGCACCCCGCTGCTGGTGACCTGCTTGATCAGGGCCGCGATGAAGCGCTGCTGGCGCTGCATGCGCCCCAGGTCGGAGCCGCCGTCGACATGGCGGGAGCGCACGTACTGGAGGGCCTGGCCGCCGTTGAAGCGGTGCGAGCCGGCCGCCAGGTCCAGGCCGGTGTACTTGTCCTTCATCGGGCTGGTGGTGCAGACCTCCACCCCGCCGACCGCGTCCACGGTCTTCATGAAGCTGGTGAAGTCGACCTCCAGGTAGTGGTCGATCTTCACCTTGGTCATCTGCTCGACGGTCCGCACGGTCAGCGCGGGGCCGCCCTCCGCGTACGCCGCGTTCAGCTTCACCGGGTGCGCCTCGTGCGGCCGGCCGCTGTTCTGGTCGGTGTGCGCGGGCAGCTCCGCGTAGCTGTCCCGGGGCAGGCTCACCACGCTCGCCCGGTCCCGGTCGCGGGAGAGGTGCACCAGCATCATCGTGTCGGTGCAGTTGCAGGGCGCGCCGCCGAGGCGGTACTTCTCCTTCTCCGCCTTGGTGATCTTCTCGCGGCCGTCGGTGCCGACGACCAGGATGTTCATGCCGTGACCGCTGACCGGGCGGTTTTTTATATCCCGGAACGGGTCGACCCGGGTGATGCCGCTGTCCAGCCCCGTCATCAGGGCGTGGCCGATCGCGCCCGCGCCCAGCACCGCCATGGAGAGCGCGGTCGCCGCCCGCAGCCCCCAGCGGGACCGACGACGGACCGGGCGTCTGCTCCCGGTCCTGGCCGGGGGGCCTGGGGGGCGCGGCCGGGGACGGGGGGAGCGGGCCGGCGTGGGCACGAGGGGGACACCTCCGCGGGGCGAGTGCGAGGAACGGTTCCGAGCGCTGGTGCACACGGGTGACGTGGTCGGTCACGGGTGAAACGAGCCGGGAGCAATAGGGTGACGATACGGTTACCGTGGGTGACGGGTTGGGGTGGTGGGATTTCCGACGGGTCCGAGGACCCGGGAGGTTCCCGGACGGGTGAGGGCGGATGCGGCTACAAGGGCGAATCCAGCACACCGTAGGCCCATACGATCGACGGTCCGTCGCACCGACCGGCCGCCGCGCGTCCGTGTCCCCCATTCGCGGTAACGTGGCGGGCGATGAACGCCACGCCCCCTGTCTCCGTGATCATGCCGGTCCTCAACGAGGAGCGGCACCTGCGCAACTCGGTCCGCCACATCCTCGGCCAGGATTACGACGGCGAGATGGAGGTGGTGATCGCGCTGGGCCCCTCCGTGGACCGCACCGACGAGATCGCCGCCGAGCTGGTCCGCGAGGACCCCCGCGTCCGCACCGTGCCCAATCCGACCGGCCGCACCCCCGCCGCGCTGAACGCGGCGATCGAGGCGTCCAGCCACCCGATCGTGGTACGGGTCGACGGACACGGCATGCTCTCCGCGAACTACATCGCCACCGCGGTGCGGCTGTTGACGGAGACCGGCGCGCAGAACGTCGGCGGCATCATGCACGCCGAGGGCGAGAACGACTGGGAGCGCGCCGTCGCCGCCGCCATGACCTCGAAGATCGGGGTGGGCAACGCGGCCTTCCACACCGGTGGCGCCGCCGGCCCCGCCGAGACGGTCTACCTGGGCGTGTTCCGCCGCGAGGCGCTCGTGCAGCAGGGCGGCTACAACGTGGAGTTCATCCGCGCCCAGGACTGGGAGCTGAACTACCGCATCCGCGAGGCGGGCGGCGGGATCTGGTTCTCCCCGGAGCTGAAGGTGAGCTACCGCCCGCGGCCGTCGGTGCGTGCGCTGGCCAAGCAGTACAAGGACTACGGCCGTTGGCGGCACGTCGTCGCCCGCTACCACCGCGGCTCGATCAACCCGCGCTACCTGGCGCCCCCGGTCGCGCTGTGCGCGATCGCGGCGGGGCTGGTGGCGGGCGCGGTGCTGACCCCGTGGGCGCTCGTCGTCCCCGGCGGCTACCTGGCGGCGATCACCGCCGGCTCGGTGCCCGCCGGCAAGGGGCTCTCGCCGAAGGCCCGGGCGTGGATCCCGGTGGCGCTGGCGACCATGCACATGTCGTGGGGCTTCGGCTTCCTGACCAGCCCGCGGTCGCTGGCGAAGAAGGTCATCGCCAGCCGACGCCCCGCGGTGACCGCGCCGACCGAGCCGTCGGGCAGCGCGTCCGGCTGAGGACGCATCACGTACGAAGAAGGGCCCCGGGGCACTCGCCCGGGGCCCTTCTTCGTACGGCGCTCCGCGGCTACCAGGTGAAGCCGGGCTGGATCGGCATGCACGCGCCCTCGTCGTCCCCGGCGAGCGGGTTCGCCGCCTCGGGCGCCTTGTCGTCGCCGGTGGCCTTCGGCTTCGGCTGGGGGAAGGCGTCGCCCGTGCGCCAGTCGGCGCCGACGATCAGCGTGATGCCGTTCGTTCCGCTGCCCGGCGCGGCCTTCTTCACCGCCGTCAGCGGGATGCCCAGCGCCTTGGCGACCGCCTGCGCGTCGCCTTCGAGGTCGTTCGTCGCGTACCGGACCACCGTCGTCTGCCGCGGGTTCTTCACGGACGTCGCCACCGCCTGGGTGAAGCCCTTGGCGCCGAGCGCCGCGGTGATCTCCGCGGCCCGGCCGCGGGCCGCGGGCGCGCCGTCGCCGTCGGTGCCGTTCTGCACCCGGACCTGGACCTGGTCGGCGGGGGCCGCGGGGTCGTCCGACGTGGGCTCGGCCGGCTTCTGCGTCGACGGCTTCGGCTTCGCCTTGCCGGAGGTGCCCCGGCCGTCGAGCGGAACGTCGTCGCGGATCATCTGGAACAGCTGCTCCGCGTCACCGGGCTTGGGCTCGACCTTCGCCTCGAAACCCGGCCGCTTGGAGTACTCGTTGGGCATCGTGGTCATCGTGATGCGTTCCGTCGGCACGCTCTTGAGGGAGTTGCCGATGTCGAGCAGCGCCTTGACGTCCTCGATGGTGTCGCTGACGGTGAGCGAGTCGATCGCCGCCTCGGCCAGCTTGCGGAGCTTGTTCGGGTCGGTGAGCTTGGTGTTCTTCCGCAGCTCGCGGACCATCGAGTTCATGTACATGTGCTGGGCGCGGGAACGGGACAGGTCGGTGCCGTCGCCGAAGCCGTAGCGCGTCCGCAGCCACTGGAGGGCCTGCTCGCCCTTGACGGCGGTGGTGCCCTTCTTCAGCTTCAGATGGGAGCCCTGGCCCTTGCTGTTGAGGGAGTGCACGTTCTCCTGGACGCAGACCGGGACGCCGCCTATCGCGTCGGCCATGGAGACCACGCCCGCGAAGTCGATCACCATGAAGTGGTCGATGCGTATGCCGGTGAGCTTGTACCAGGTGGCCACCGTGCAGCCGGGACCCCCGCGCCCCAGCGACTTGTTGGTCTCGGCGAAGGTGAGTGCCGGGTGGGTCTTGTCCTTCTTGGTGTCCCGGCACTCCGGGATGTCCAGCATCGTGTCGCGCGGCATGCTGACCACCGAGATGTTGCTGCGGTCGGCCGACAGGTGCACCAGCATCTGCACGTCGGCGAGCGGGGCGCTGCCGAAGGTCTTCTTCGCGCCGCCGAGCCGCTGGTTCGCCTTGGAGTCCCGCGCGTCGGAGCCGATGAGCAGGATGTTCAGCGGCGTCTGACCGGCGGCGTTCGGCTTGTGGTCGGCCATGTCCTGGCCGAGGTTCAGCTCTTCCTTCTTGAGCTTTCCGTTGAGGTACTCGTAGTAGAGGTATCCGGCCCCGGCCGTGCCGAGTATGAGGAGCGAGAGCACGGAGGCGGTCCACCGAAGCGCACGTATCTTGCCGCTCTTCACTTTTTTCCTGCTCTTTCTGGTCTTGCCGTCGCTCGCGCCCCGGCGCCTGCCTTCGCGCGCCTTCGCGTGTGCGTGTCCGTGTGCGGGTACGGGGCCCTCGGCTGCGCCCCGTGCCCCCTCCTCCCGCGTACTGCTCCGTCCCACCCCTTGCCCCCTGGTGTCACGCGCGCCGCGGGACCCGGAGCAACCGGATCACTTGGCACACAGTTGCTTGTCCGCTTCGACCTTCTGAATGCCCTCCGGGGCCTTGGTCTTGCCGCCGGGGAGGGGTACGCCGGGCTTCTTGAAGTCCTTGCCGAGGACGAGCTTCATCGGCTCGGTCCCGACCGAGTCCGCCGCCTTGGGCTTGAGCGCGGTGGCGGGCAGCCCCAGCAGATCGGCGAGCGTGCGCGCCTGGTCGGCCTGGTTGGGGCCGTACTCCAGGGTCGTGGTCGCCTGCTCGGGAGCGTTGGACTCGTTGCTCGACTTGTTCACCTGCTTGCCCTGGAGCCAGGTAAGCGTCTCCTGCGCGGCGCCCTGCGGGCCGCCGCCGTTGTAGACCGCGACCCTGACGTCGGACGCCTCGGCCCGCGGGCCGTCGAGCGGTCCCGGCGTCTTCTTCTTGGCCGCCTTCTCCTTCTTCTCCACCTCGGTCAGCGACACGTCGTTCTTGATCATCGCGAACAGCGGCTCGGCCTTCTGCTCCTGGAGCAGGACCGCGGTGCGCTTGTCGTTGTCGACCACCGGCACGGTCGCGAAGGTGATGTTCTTCGGGTTGACCTTCGACATCTCCATGCCGAGTTCCTGGAGCTTCTTGATGCTCCCTATGCCCTTGTCGACGGTGAGCGCCTTGGTGGCCGCGTTCGCCAGGTCCCACATCTTCGTGGGGCTGGTCAGCGTGTCGCTGGACTTCATCTCGCGGATCATCGAGCTGAGGAACTGCTGCTGGAGCTCGATCCGGCTCAGGTCGCTGCCGAAGCCCACGGACTTGCGGGTCCGTACGAACGCCAGCGCCTCCTCGCCCTTGACCTTGTGTTTGCCGGCCGGGAGGTTGAGCTTGGAGTCCTTGTCTTTGATCGGCTTCGCGAGGCAGACCTCCACCCCGCCCACCGCAGTCGACAGCGTCTTGACGGCGTTGAAGTCCGCCATCATGAAGTGGTCGATCTCGATCCCGGTCAGCTTGGTGACCGTCTCCATGGTGCAGCCCGGGTTGCGGCCGTCCACGCCCAGGCTCTCGTTGAACTTGCGGTCCTGCACGCCGGGGATGGTCTCCCCCTCCGCCGTCTTGCAGTCCGGGATGTCCGTGATCAGGTCGCGGGGGATCGACAGTGCGGTGGCGTTCGACCGGTCCTTGGAGACGTGGAAGAGGATCGAGGTGTCCGCGTGGCCCGCGCTGTTGCGGTCGCCGTACGCGGTGTTCCCCTTGCCGGTCCGCTTGTCGGTGCCGAGCACCAGGACGTTGATGGCCTGGTCCTTCTTGAAGCCGCCGGTGCCCGCGTCGCCCACGTCGATGGTGTTGAGGTTGCCTTCGAGGCGCTGGTAGACGACGTACGCGCCGACGCCGCCGGCCGTCATCAGCAGCGCGAGGCCGCCGCCCGTCCACATCAGGACCTTCTTCTTACGGGACGGGCCCTGCTTGCGCTTGCGGCGTCCCACGGCGGGCGCGTTCGCGCCTTCGTCCGCGTTGCGCGCCCGGTGCGAGCGCTGACCCGGCACGGGTGCCTGGCCGCGCCCCGGGGCGCCGGCGCGGTGGCCTTCGGGGGCTCTGGAGCCGGGAACGGTTGGCGCCCCGGCGGGGTTGGCCGACGGGGACGATTGCGCTGGGGATTGGTCCAGTCGCAGCTCGTAAGTGCCGGTCTGCGGGTTGAGCACCCACTGGTCGGCGGGGTCGATGTCGTCCGCCCGCCCGCGGCTTTGCGCATCCACGGTCTTCAGATTCCTCCGTCGGTGCCACCCGTAGCGCCTCCGCGAAGGGCGCATGGTTTCTCGATCCAGCAGTGCACGACGCAAGCCGGGGTATCGGATCGCGTCACACTATCCGCCCAGTTCATGGCGGAGCGACGGGCGTGACAAATTCCACGCCCCTTACAACCGGGCATTCCACCCAATCCGTGTGGTGCGGCTCGATGCTTGGGCATCGCTTTACTCACACGTCACGGTTTACTCACATACGTTCACCGCCGCATTCGTGCCGGAGTAGCTGGGACTGGTGCTTGCGCTCGGCCCGCCACCGGGGGTCGAACCGGGCGCGCCCGAGGGGTTCGTGGGGGTCGCTGACCCCTGAGATCCGGCCACGTCCGGACTCCGGGAGCCCGCCGTGTCCCGCTGCGATCCGCCGGCCTTCGGATCGCCGTTCTTCGAACCCTCGCCCTTCGAACCCTCACCCTTCGGGTCGTCGGCCTTCGAGCCGGGCGGGCGCACGGTGATGGGCAGGTCCTCGCGGAGCTGCCGGAACAGCTGAGACGCCGCCGGCTCCACCAGTTCGTCCCGGTTCCGGTTCGCCGCCCACGGCTGCCGCGGCACCGTCAGGAACTGCACGCGCTCCGTCGGGATGCTGCGCAGCGAACGCGTCAGGTCGTACAGGTCCTTGAGCGAGGCCAGCCCCGGATCGGTGGTCAGCGACTTGGTCGCCGCGTCCAGCACCGGATACAGCTTCGACGGGTTCAGCAGCACGCCGTCGCTCTGGACCTTCTTCACCAGCGAGCCGAGGAACTGCTGCTGGCGGCTCATCCGCTCGGTGTCGCTGCCGTCCCCGATGGACTTGCGGGCGCGTACGTACCCGAGCGCCTGCTCGCCGTCGAGCGTCTGGCGCCCGGCGGGCAGCTCCAGGTGCGCGTCCGGGTCGTCCACCGGCTCCTTCAGGCAGACCTCGACGCCGTCCACCGCGTCGACCATGTCCTTGAAGCCGCTGAAGTCCACCACCATGTGGTGGTCGATCCGCACCCCGGTCATCTTCTCGACCGTACGGATCGTGCAGGCGGCCCCGCCGCGTTCGAAGGCGGAGTTGAACTGCGCCAGCTGCTCCGTGGTCCGGCCGCCCTCGGGCGTGCGGCAACCCGGGACCTTCACCATCAGGTCGCGCGGGATGGACACGGCCGTCGCGCTCTGCCGGTCGGCCGCCAGGTGCAGCAGGATCGCGGTGTCGGCGCGCTGGCTGCCGCCGTCGTCCCGCCCGTACTTGCTGTTCCCCTTGCCGCGCCGGGAGTCCGAGCCGAGCAGCAGCAGGTTCTTGGCGTCCTGGGCGACCGGGACCGGCCGCTCCTTCTCGTACGTCTCCAGCTCGGCCGCGGCCTCGGTGTCCGGGGTGATGTTGGCGTCGAGCTTCCGGTAGAACCACCACGTCGTCGCCGCGCCCGCGAGCAGGACGACCGAGACGCCGAGCGCGGTCCAACGCAGCCAGTGCCGTTTGCCCTTGGTGCCGTCGCCCGCGCCCGGAGGCGCCTCGCCCTCGGTGGTTACCTTGGGCTCGACGGGGAGGGCGGCGTGGTGCTCCTGGCCGTCCCGGTCGTCCGGGCCGGGCGGGGTGCCGGCACTGTCCGTCACTTCTGCGTCCATCCTTCACGGTGTCGGCGGCGCGCTGGACCGCCGATCGCAGGACTAGACGGCTGAACCTCGCGCTTGGTTGTGCCTGAAAACACGGGTATCGCCGATCATCCAACGGAGTTGGGGTCGAGCCCGGGGGGCTCGACCCCTTGTGCGCCATCTGGGGGTATTACATGCGCTTCGTCGTTGGATGTACTTCTACGGAGGTTACTGCGGCGCGCCGTCCATGACGGTGTGCGTCACCCGCTCGCTCTCGATCCGCTGACGCAGCCCGTCGGGGGGCAGCCCGTCCAGGTGCCGGCAGAGCACCACGGACGCACCGGCCGCCAGCGGCGCGTACAGCCCGGCGGCCAGCCCCGCCCAGGAGTCGTACCCCCGGTCCGTCAGCAGCCGGGAGCCCGCGTCGAGCCCCAGCTCGGCGGCGTCCGCCCGGGCCCGCTCGACCAGCGCCACGGCGCTGAGCTCGACGCCGTCCACGAGCAGCGCGGGCGCCTGCGGATCGACGGGGGCGTACGGGGCGAAGCGGTCGCCCTGGCCCGGGACCTCGACGGCGTAGTCCGTGAAGCCGGCCGGCGGCTGGGGGAAGCGCCCGCCCAACGGACGCAGCGCCAGCGCGACCCGCTCGCCCGAGCAGGCCCGCGCCTCCTCCAGCGAGTCCGGGCCGCTCACCACCAGGTCCGCGTCCGCGGGGTCGCCGCCGATCTCCACCGGCACCCCGACCGACGCGGCGGCCAACAGCCAGACGGCGCTCTGCCAGTGCGCCGGCAGCAGCAGCGCGAGCCGGTCGCCGGGCTCCGCCGCGAGGTCGCCCTGGAGCAGATTCGCCGTCTTGGCCACCCAATTGGCGAAGGTGGCGACGGACAATTCCACGCGTTCACCGGTGGCGTCGTCGTAGAAAGTGATCAAGGGGCGCCCTGGGTCCGCGGCAAGGGCGGATCGCAGCAGGTCGGCGGGGGTGCGGTCGCTGGCGTTCACCTGCGCAAGGGTACGCGCGGCCCGGTCGCGGCGTCCCTCGTACCGGTGACGCGGTCCACCGGTCGGCCCGTTGCGAGCCCGCGGCGCGCGCACCCTTCCAACGAGCGGAGACGGTGACGGGGCATCAAGATCTTCTCCATGCGTGGATTCCTGTCTTCCTCGACCGGTGTCGCGGCCTGCGCCGCGCTCGTACTCCCGCTCTCGCTGTCGGCGGGAGCGGTCGCTGCGCCGGCGCGCTCCCACCATCCGGCGCCGCCGGCGCACCCATCGGACACCGGGCGCGTCGGCCTCCCGGACGTTGCCGTGCCAGACGTCCCCGACGTCCCGGGCACCACCCAGTCGCTCCCGATCCCCGCCGGCCCCGAATCGCCCACGACCCGCACCATCGCCCCGGAGGCCCGCGAGACCCGCGAGCGGACCCTGCACCAGCGTGAGGTCCAGCCGTTCTCGCTGGTCGGCGTGGTGTGGGAGGACGCCGCCAGCGAGCTCCACGGCACCGTCCAGGTCCGCACCCGCGAGGTCGGCACCGGCGCTTGGTCCGGCTGGCAGGACCTGGAGACCCACACCGCCGACCACGGCGCCGACCCCGGCAGCACGGAGGGCGCGTCCGGCCGGCTCCGGGGCGCGACCGCCCCGCTGTGGGTGGGCGCGTCCGACGGCGTCGAGGTACGCGTACGACCCGAGGACTCGGCGCACGCGGAGGAGCACGCGGCGGATGCCGACGCCGTGGCCCTGCCGCGCGGGCTGCGCCTGGAACTCGTCGACCCCGGCGAATCGGGCCAGCCGGCGGACCCGGGCCCGGCCCCCGGTCCCAGGGCGCTGGCCCCGCGCGCCGCCGAGGACACCGCGGCGAAGAAGTACGTCGGCCCCCGCCCCACGATCGTCACGCGCAAGGGATGGGGCGCCGACGAGTCCCTGCGCGAAGGCGGCTTCGCCTACACCTCGACCGTGAAGGCGGCCTTCGTCCACCACTCGTCCACCGGCAACAACTACACCTGCAAGCAGGCCCCGTCCGTGCTGCGCAGCATCTACCGCTACCACGTGGTGAGCAGCGGCTGGCGGGACTTCGGCTACAACTTCGCCATCGACAAGTGCGGCACCATCTACGAGGGCCGGGCGGGCGGCGTGACCAGGGCGGTCCTCGGCGCGCACACCCTCGGGTTCAACTCCAACACCATGGGCATCGCGGTGCTCGGCACCTTCACCGGCACGAACCCGCCCGCGGCGGTGCAGACCGCGATCTCCCGGCTGACCGCGTGGAAGCTCGGGCTGTTCGGCCGCGACCCCGGGGGCAAGGTGACGCTGACGTCCGGGGGCAGCGGCAAGTACAAGAAGGGCAAGAAGGTCAGCTTCGGCGTGATCTCCGGCCACCGCGACGGAGTCTCGACGGACTGCCCGGGCACCCGCCTCTACAACAAACTCGGCGCGATCCGCACGGCCTCGTCGAAGTACCAGGGCCGCGGATGAATTAGGCGGGCGGTGTGCGGGTTGCCCGCGGCAGGCGGCTGGCTTGCTCGGTGCGCGGGTTGCTTGTGGCAGGCGGGTACGGTCGCTCGGTGCGCGGCTTGCCCGCGGCAGTCGGGTGTGGTCGCTCCGTGTGTGGGTTGCTCGTTGCAGGCGGGTTTGGGGGCCCTCCGGGCTCACCTCCTCGCGGTCGGCGGCCTACAGGTCGCACGTGAACGTGGGGTTGCTTTGCCGCCGATCCGCTGCGGGGGCGACCCTGCACGCCCCCCTCCCAGCAGTCGGGTCCGGTCGCTCCCTGCGCGGCTTGCCCGCGGCAGTCGGGTGTGGTCGCTCCGTGTGTGGGTTGCTCGTTGCAGGCGGGTTTGGGGGCCCTCCGGGCTCACCTCCTCGCGGTCGGCGGCGTACAGGTCGCACGTGAACGTGGGGTTGCTTTGCCGCCGATCCGCTGCGGGGGCGACCCTGCACGCCCCCTCCCGGCAGACGGGACCGGCCTGCCCGATCCGCGGGCTGCTCGCGGCAGACGGCTGGCTCACTCGGTGACCGGGCCTCCCCTGCAGACTGGTCTGGTCGCTCGGTGCGCGGGCTTCCCGCGACGCAGACGGGTGGGGTCGCTCCGTGGCCGGGCATCCTGCGACGGCGGGGTGGTCTACAGGAGGCCGATGTCCACCTTGGGCATCTTCGGCTTCCGCCGGGGCGGCACCCGGCCTCCGAGCAGGACGTAGCGGGCGGCGCGGTGGCGCTGGCCGGCGTACGGCGCGAGGAGTTCGAGCATCGCGGCGTCGTCGGCGTCGCGGTCGCCCGCCAACGCGTAGCCGACGATCCGCGGCAGGTGCAGATCGCCGAGGGTGAGCGCGTCGGGCGCGCCGTGGCTGCGCTGCACTGTCTCGGCGGAGGTCCACGGACCGATGCCGGGAACCAACTCCAGCCGAGCCATCGCGGCTTCCGGTTCCATCCCCACGGCCTCCTCCATGCGCCGGGCGACGCGCGCCGCGCGCACGACCGTCGCCGCGCGCTTGTCGTCGACGCCGGCGCGGTGCCACTCCCAGGAGGGGATGAGCGCCCAGGCGCGGGGCTCGGGCATCACGTACATCCCTGCCTCCGCCGCGGGGCCGGGCGCGGGCTCCCCGTACTTGCTCACCAGCAGCCGCCAGGCGCGGTACGCCTCGTCCGTCGTCACCTTCTGCTCCAGCACCGAAGGGATCAGGGACTCCATCACGAGCCCGGTGCGGGTCAGCCGCAGTCCCGGCCGGCGGTGGCGGGAGTACGCGACGAGGCGATGGAGCGGAGTGAACGCGTCGGGCTCGTCGGCGGCGCCGAGCAGCCCGGGCAGCGCGTCGAGCAGCCACTCGGCGCCGTCCCCCCACGCCTCGGCGACCACGTCACCCGCGCCGCCGGGCCGTACGCACAAGGTGCCCGGTCCGGCGGGGGTGCGGGCGGTGCGCCAGATGGAGCCGTCGGACGCGGTCCGGTAAGCGGGGTCGGCGGGACCGCGCCGCAGCACGCCCAGCACCAGGCCCAGGTCCACGGGCCACGGCGGGGTCCAACGCCGCACCGCCCCGCCGCCGCGCGCGGGCAGCCGTCGGGCGGGGTGGGCTCGTGGAGCGAAGCGGCCAGACACGGGGTCCTCGGGGCTGGATGGTCTCGTGTTTACGAGAGTAGGCGCTCCCACTGACAACCCACCCGGACACGGAGCGACCAGACCAGTCTGCGGGGGAGGCCCGCAGACCGGGCACCCCCAGACCCGTCTGCCACGGGCAAGCCGCACAGGGAGTGGCCGGTCCCGTCTGCTGGGGAGGGGGCGTGCAGGGTCGCCCCCGCAGCGGATCGGCGGCAAAGCAACCCCACGTTCACGTGCGACCTGTACGCCGCCGACCGCGAGGAGGTGAGCCCGGAGGGCCCCCAAACCCGCCTGCAACGAGCAACCCACACACGGAGCGACCACACCCGACTGCCGCGGGCAAGCCGCACAGGGAGCGACCGGACCCGACTGCTGGGGAGGGGGCGTGCAGGGTCGCCCCCGCAGCGGATCGGCGGCAAAGCGGCCTCACGTTCACGTGTGACCTGTAGGCCGCCGACCGCGAGGAGGTGAGCCCGGAGGGCCCCCAAACCCGCCTGCCGCGGGCAAGCCGCACACCAAGCAAGCCAGCCGCCCGCCGCGGGCAACCCGCGCACCCGAGCAACCCGGCCCGTGCCCCACGCAGCCCGCCCCCCACGGGCCTACCGGACCGTCACGAACCCTGCCGCGTCCCGCGGCGCCCGCGGCTTCGGGGGGGCCGCTGCGCGGCCCACCGCGATCGCGCCCATCGGGTCCCAGTCGGCCGGCAGGTCCAGCACCTTGCGCACCACGTCGCGGCAGAACATCGTCGAGGACACCCACGCCGAGCCGAGCCCCTCGCCGGCCAGCGCCACGAGGAAGTTCTGCACGCCGGCGCCGGTGGCGACCACGAACATCTCGCGCTCCGCGCCGTCGCGCCGCTCGTCGCCGTAGTGGTGCGAGCCGTCCATCACCAGGCAGGGCACGACCAGGTACGGCGCCCGCCGCAGCACGTCGCCGCGCCGGACGCGCTTGGCGATGGACTCCTCGGACTTGCCGTCGCGCCGCAGGTCGGCGATCCAGGCGTCCCGCATGGCGTCCAGGAGCTCCACCCGCGACTGCGCCGACTCCAGCAGCACGAAGCGCCAGGGCGTGGTGTGGTGCGGGGCGGGCGCGGTGACCGCCGCGGCGACCGCCCGCCGCACCGCACCGGGGTCGACGGGCTCGTCGGTGAACTCGCGGACCGTACGCCGCTGGGTCACCGCTTCCCGTACGGCCTCGGACGCACCGAGCCGGAACAGGTCCTCCGCCGCGTCCCGCACCAGGCTGCGGGCGCCGTCGGCGTCGTCCGGGGCGACGACGTGGGCAAGGCCCCGTACGACGGCCACCGGCCGCCCCGCGACCTTGCCCTTCACGAGGTCACCGGCCGCCGCGAGCTCGTCCGCGGTCGCGGTGATGGTCGCCGCGAGCGGATTGCCGTGCGGGTCGGTGCCGCCGCGCAGGTCGTCCAGGACCCGTACGCCCGCGGCGCCGATCGCGACGTCGACGAGGCCGTTGCGCCAGGGGCGGCCGAAGGTGTCCGTGAGGACCACGCCGACGTCGACGCCGAGCGCCTTGCGCAGCCCGGCGCGGAGGTTGCGGGCGGACGCGTCCGGGTCCTCGGGCAGCAACAGCACGGTCCCGGCGGGGGTGTTGGACGCGTCGACGCCGGCCGCGGCCATGACCAGGCCCTGGCGGTTCTCCACGATGCGCAGCTCGCCGCGGCGGGCCACGACCCGTACGGTCTCCGCGTCTATCGCGGCCTCCCGGTCCCGGGCGGCCAGGACGCGCCCCTCGGCCTTGCTGACGACCTTGGAGGTGACGAGGACGATGTCCCCGTCGGCCAGCTCGGGCTCGGCCGCGGCGATCAGCTCGGCGAGGTCGTCCCCCGGGTGCACCTCGGGTACGCCGTCCGGGGCCCAGACCCGGTACGAGTCGGCGGGCCCGCTCATGCGCGCACCTCCGCCGCGAGGGCCAGCGCCTGCCGCGCCATCTCGGCCGCCGCGTCCTCGTCCGTCATCAGCAGCGGAATGGCCCGGCAGCGGATCCCCGCGGCTTCGACGGCGTCGACGGAGTCCGCGTCGACGGTGTCGACGAGCCAGCCGTCCAACAGCCCGGAGCCGTAGTGCGCGGCGACGGCCGCGGCGGTCGCCTCCACGCCCACCGCGGCGAGCACCTTGTCCGCCATGCCGCGCACCGGCGCGTTCCCCACGATGGGGGAGAGGCCGACGACGGGGACGCCCGCCTCGGCGATCGCCTCGCGGATGCCCGGCACGGCGAGGATCGTGCCCACGCTCACCACCGGGTTCGACGGCGGGAAGAGGACGACGTCGGCCGCGGCGATCGCCTCCAGCACGCCCGGCGCCGGCTTCGCCTGCTCCGCGCCGACGGGCACGACGGCCTCGGCGGCCACGGACGCCCGCAGCTTGACCCAGTACTCCTGGAAGTGGATGACCTTGCGCTCGCCGTCGATCTCGACGGCGACGTGGGTCTCCACGCGGTCGTCGGACATCGGCAGCAGCCGGACGCCCGGATTCCACCGGGTGCACAGCGCCTCCGTGACGGCGCTGAGCGGATAGCCCGCGGCGAGCATCTGGGTGCGGACGATGTGCGTGGCGAAGTCCCGGTCGCCGAGCCCGAACCACTCGGGCCCGACCCCGTACGCCGCCAGTTCCTCCTTCACGCGGAAGCTCTCGTCCGTACGCCCCCAGCCCTGCTCTTCGTTGATGCCGCCGCCGAGGGTGTACATCACGGTGTCGAGGTCGGGGCAGACCTTGAGTCCGAACAGATGGATGTCGTCACCGGTGTTCCCGATCACGGTGACGTCCGCTTCGGGCGCGGCCCGCTTGAGACCGCGCAGGAAGCGGGCGCCGCCGATGCCGCCGGCCAGAACCACAATTCGCATGCCCGCAGTTTCTCAGGCGGGCACCGCGTCCCGGGCGGCCGGTGCGCACCGGGCCGCGTGCATCGGCATCTCGGTCAGGCCCGGGTGGTAGACGTGCAGGGAAACGGCGGGTTCGAGCGCGTCGTTGACCACTTCGTGCACGTACCCCGGTGCGAACACCCGGTGCGCGCCCGGCGCCAACTCCCGCGCGGCGCGCTCCGACCGCTCCGACCGCTCGGTGAGCCGCCCTTCGAGCACCGTCAGCACCCCGGACGACGGCCCGTGGTCGTGCAGCCCGGTGCCCTGGCCCGGCAGCCACGACAGCAGCCACACCTCGTACCCGGGCCCGGTGCGCAGCCGGTGGTACCAGCGGCTGGTGGCGTCGTACTCGACGAGGTGCGCCCACTGCCCCCGATCGGCGGCGACGGCGCGCGAGAGCCCCACGAAGTCGGCCACGGTGGCCGGGTGCTCGCGCGGGGGCTGGAGGAGGTGTCGTACGGAGAGGATGTCGCCGGCGATCTGGAGGTCGCTGTCGCTGTTCATGGTGCGGTGGTTCCTCGGCTGGAAGCGTGCGATTCGCAAGGGGTTGCGTCAGTGCGGGGCCGCGCCGTGAAAGGGCGGAGCCGGAAGAAGGCGCGGGGGCGTTCGGGACGCGCGCGGAAGAAGTCGAGAAGGGGGCGTGCGTGCCGGGTCAGCGCTGACGACAACAGCGACAGCGAGCCTGCACAGCGCTGCGGAACCCACGGACAGGGGTCGCGAAAGGCGCGGAGGCTGCTGATGACATGCCACCCAAGGTGGCGGCTGCCCCTCTTTCGTGTCAACTCCGCGCCCCCTTTGGCGGCAATCTTTCACCTCATCCGGTTACGGAGCGCGAAGAAAGGTTTATGCAATGCCACCGTCGGAGACATCGCGCTGCGATCGCGTGACTGACTCGGGCCGCTCCGTGACGGGGTTGTGATCCGGATCGCTTCGGGTGCCCGTCTGCAACAAGATCGAACTGACGAGCGTCTCCCTAGGTGAGAAGGGAGGATGCGGACAGGTCAGGGGCGGTTAGCGGTAAGTGTCAGATTTTTGCTGATTTGAACACTTTCCGTATACCCTTGGTTCCGCAGAGTGAATACGGGGCCCAATAGCAGATCTCCGCTTGACTGCCCCTGAGCCACACACTTGTAATTTCACTCGTGTCGTTCGGCCGAATCGATCACGGCAACATCACGGGGACGCCAAGACAGACGAGGGGCGCACATGACCGAGCTGTTCGAACAACTGCTGGTCGAGGACGCGGACGACGAAATCGGCTGGCAGGAGCGCGCATTGTGCGCCCAGACCGATCCCGAGTCCTTCTTCCCCGAGAAAGGCGGCTCCACGCGTGAGGCCAAAAAGGTGTGCCTCGCCTGTGAAGTCCGCTCGGAATGCCTTGAGTACGCCCTGGCGAATGACGAGCGATTCGGCATCTGGGGCGGTCTCTCGGAGCGCGAGCGCCGCCGGCTGAAGAAGGCGGCGGTCTGATACCCGCCACCGGCCGCCGACACGACCACGACCCGCCACACCCCCGGCCCGCGCCGGGGGTGTTCTGCGTCCACACCTGCCTGCCGCGGACAAGCCGCGGACCGGGCCCCAAACCCGTCTGCAACGGGCAACCCACGCAGGGAGTGGCCGGTCCCGGCTGCTGGGAGGGGGCGTGCAGGGTCGCCCCCGCAGCGGATCGGCGGCAAAGCGGCCTCACGTTCAGGTGTGGCCTGTAGGCCGCCGACCGCGAGGAGGTGAGCCCGGAGGGCCCCCAGACCCGCCTGCAACGAGCAACCCACACACCGGGCAACCGGCCCGCCAGCAACGGGCAACCCCCACACGGAGCGACCAGCCCCGCCTGCCACGGGAAGCCCGCACTTCGAGCAACCCCACCCGCCTGCCGCGCGCAACCCGCACACCGCCCCGCTCCGCGGAGCGCAACCCGCACACCGCCCCGCTCCGCGGAGCGCAACCCGCACACCGCCCCGCCCCGCGGAGCGCAACCCGCAGCCGACCCCGCCCCGCGAAGCGCAACCGCACCGACACACAACCCGCACCACACCCCTCCCGCCTACCGATATCGTGTGGCCCCGTCCCAGACGCTGAAGCGCCCCTCCCGGGCGATCCATGGCCGGAGGGCCCCAACCCGATGTCCGCCACCACCGCCGCGTTCACGACCTCCCACCCGCAGGGATTTCCCCGGCACGTCGTCACCGCCGTCCTCGTCTCCCACGACGGCGCACGCTGGCTCCCGCACACCCTCACCGGCCTCCTCGCGCAGGCCCGCCCGGTCCAGAACGTCATCGCCGCCGACACCGGCAGCGCCGACGAGTCCGCCGCCCTGCTCGCCGAAGCCCTCGGCGCGGAACGCGTGCTGCACCTCGCGCGCCGCACCGGCTTCGGCGCCGCCGTCGACGAGGCCGTCCGCACCGCCGGCGTGCTCACCCCCGACGACCTGCCGTATCTGAAGCGGCCCAGCGGTTGGGACCCGGTCAGCCGGACGTGGCAGGACGAGGCGTACGACATGCCGGAGTTGCCGTACGGCGAACCGGTGCAGTGGCTGTGGCTGCTCCACGACGACAGCGCCCCGGAGCCCGCCGCGCTCGCCGAGCTGCTCCGCGTCGCAGTCGGCGACGACGAGCACGACGGCGACGTGAACGGCGGGGGCGACAGCGGCGGCGGCGACGGCGACAGCGGCGGCGCCGAGGCCGCCGAACACGCCGTGATCGTCGGCCCCAAACTCCGCGGCTGGTACGACCGCAAGCAACTCCTCGAAACGGGCGTCTCGATCGCCAACAGCGGTCGCCGCTGGACCGGCCTGGACCGCCGCGAGCAGGACCAGGGCCAGCACGACCAGGTCAGGCCGGTGCTCTCGGTCTCCTCCGCCGGCATGCTCGTACGCCGGGACGTCTTCCGGGAGCTCGGCGGCTTCGACCGCCGACTGCCCCTGATGCGCGACGACGTCGACCTGTGCTGGCGCGCGCACGCCGCCGGCCACCGCGTCCTCGTCGCCCCCGACGCGGTCCTGCACCACGCCGAGGCCGCGGCCCGCGAGCGCCGCACCGTGGACTGCGCGGGCCGCTCCTCCGCCAGCCCGCACCGCGTCGACAAGGCGGGCGCCGTGTACGCCCTGCTCACCAACGCCCGTGCCGCGCTGCTCCCGTTCGTCCTGCTGCGCATACTGCTCGGCACGCTGCTGCGCGCCCTCGCGTACCTCGTCGGCAAGGCCCCGCGGCACGCCGTCGACGAGATCACCGGCCTGAGCGGCACCCTGCTGCGCCCCGGGCGCATCATCGCCGGCCGCGCCCGCCGCAAGAAGGCCCGCCGCGTCGACCCCCGCGAACTGCGCCCGCTGTTCCCGCCGCCCGGCGCGACGATCCGCGCCACCTTCGAACGCGCCGCCGGCTACTTCGGCGGCGGCCGGGGCAACGGCGGCACCGGCTCCCGTTCCCGCCAAAGCTCCGGCTCCGGCACGGGCGCCGTCGAGTCCGGCCCCGGCGGCGAAGACGCGGACTATCTGGAGGTCGAACAGTTCGCCCGGCTGAAGAAGCTCGCCCGCCGCCCCGCGCCCGCGCTCTTCGCCGTCCTGCTGATCGTCTCCCTCGTCGCCTGCCGTGCCCTGTTCTCCTCCGGCGCCCTCGCCGGCGGCGCCCTGCTGCCCGCCCCCGGCGACGCGTCCGAGCTGTGGGGCCGCTACGCCGACCAGTGGCACCCGCTCGGCACCGGAGGCACCCAGACCGCCCCGCCCTACCTCGGCGCCCTCGCCGCAATCGCCGCCGTCTTGCTCGGCTCCACCGGACTCGCGCTCACCGTGCTGCTGGTGTGCTCGGTCCCGCTCGCCGGACTCAGCGCGTACGTGGCCTCCCGCCCGCTCGTGACGTCCCGTCTGCTCCGGGCCTGGGGCAGCGTCACCTACGCCTTCCTGCCCGCCGTCACGGGCGCCCTCGCCGCCGGCCGGCTCGGCACCGCCGTCCTCGCCGTACTGCTGCCGCCCATCGCCCGCGCCGCGGTCGCCGCGCACGGCTTCACCACCGCCGGCCGCAGCCGCGGCAGTTGGCGCGCCGTGTGGGCGTACGCCCTGCTGCTCACCCTCGCCACCGCGTTCGCGCCCGTCGTCTGGCTGTTCGCCCTCGTCCTCGGCGTCGGCGGGCTCGTGGTGCGCCGTGCGGACCCCGTCGCCGCCGGGGTGCGCTTCCTCGCCGCCGTCGGCACCCCGCTGCTCGTCCTCGCGCCCTGGTCGCTGACGCTGCTGACGTCGCCGTCCCGCCTCTTCGACGAGGCCGGGCTCGACATCGGCGGGGGCCGCGCCTCCGGCTTCGACCTGCTGACCTTCAGCCCGGGCGGACCGAAGGCCGCCGGCACGGTCCTGTTGCTCGGCGTCATCGCCGCCGCGCTCGCCGCCCTGCTGCGCGAAGAGCGCCGGCTCGCCATCCGCACGGCCTGGGCGACCGCCCTGACCGGCTTCCTCTTCGCCGCCGTGACGAACGCCGTGTCCGACGGCGGTTCGTGGGCCGGCCCCGCGACCCTCGTGTACGCCCTCGCGCTCATCGCCGCCGCCCTCCTCGGCGCCGAACTGGGCCGCACCCGCGTCTCCAGCCGTGACTTCGGCTGGCGCCAGCCCGTCGCCGTACTCGTCGCCGGCGTCGCGGCCCTCGCCCCCGCGCACCTCGCCGTCAGCTGGATGATCAGCGGCGCCGCGGGCCCGTTGGAGCGGCGCGACCCCGTTCAGGTGCCCGCGTTCGTCGCCGAGGAGAGCGTCACCCGCGACCAGCCGCGCACCCTCGTCATCGGCGGCACCAGCGCCGACCGCGTCCCGTACGCATTGGTCCGCGGCTCCGGCGCCCGACTCGGAGACGCCGAACTCGCCGCCTCCGCCGACCGCGACCCCCAGCTCGACCAGGTCGTCTCCCGGCTCGTCGCCGGCTCGGGCGCCGACCAGACCGCCGAGCTGAGCGGCTTCGCGATCCGTTACGTCCTCGTCCGCGACGGCGCGCCCAGGCAGACCGCCCGCGTACTCGACGCCACCCCCGGACTCAGCCGGCTGAGCCAACTCGACGGCAGCGCCCTGTGGCAGGTCGACCGTCAGGTCGCCCGGGTGACGATCGTCAGCGGCAAGGACGACCCGCTGCCCGTCGGCTCCGGCCCGGTGACCGCCCGCACGACGATCCCGGACGGGGCGAAGGGCCGCGTCCTGCGCGTCGCCGACCGCGCCGACGACGGCTGGCGGGCCACCCTCGACGGCCGCGAGCTGCCGAAGACGACCGTCGACGGCTGGGCCCAGGGCTTCGAACTCCCCGCCGACGGCGGCCGGCTGCAGCTGTCCTACGAGCAGAGCGCCCCGCGCACGGCCTGGCTCTGGACCCAGGGCTTCCTGCTGCTGGTCCTGGTGGTGCTGACCCTGCCCGGCAGGCGCGGCGAGAAGGACGACGACCTGCCGGAGGCGACGGACGCCGACGGCGGCGCCAGCGCCGACGCCCCCGCCGCCGGCCCGCTCATCGGCGGCGTACCGACCCAACCCGGCCCCGTACAGGCCGAGACGACGGGCGGAGGGGGCCGCAGGTCACACCGCCGCGAACGCCCGCGCCCCCAGCCCACGCCGGCTCGGCCCGCCCGCCTCCCGCACCAGCAGTCGTACGAGAACCCGGCCCGCGCCTACGACGAGCACCCCGCTCCCCACGACCCGGCGCCCTACGACCCGACCCCGCGCACCTCCTCCTACGACCGCGACCACGACCGCAGCCACGACACCGACGTCCCCCGAGGCGAGTCCGAGTGAAGCCCACGACCACCTCCCTGCTCGCCGCCGTGGCCGCGCTCGGCGCGATCACCGCGCTGGCCGCCGCCACCGCCCCGGGCGACCCCGTGGCCGTCGTCGAGACCAAGCTGACCCCCCGGCTCCCGATCGAGCGGTCGAACCTGCTGTGCCCCGCGCCCAGCAACGCCGAGGTCGCCGAGACGACGTACACCTCCTTCACGCCCGAGCCCACCCGCCCGCCGCACCCGGCACGACCCGCCACGGGCACCGCGGAACTGCGCCCCGGCACCGTCCAACTCGTCGCCACCGCCGCCGACACCACCAAGAAGCCCGACGGCGGCACGAACGGCGGCAAGCCGGTGCTCTCGCTCACCACCCCCGGCAAGCCCGTCGCGGCGACCGCCAACGGCAGCGACGCCCCCGCCCTCGTCGGCACCGCCGACGGAAACCTCGCCCCCGGCTGGACCGCGCAGGCGACCACCACGGTCACCGCCGGCGACGCCCGCGGCCTCCTCGGCACGGCCTGCACCGGCCCGGACACCGAAGCGTGGTTCCCCGGCGCGTCCACCGCCGAAGGCCGCCGCGACTACGTCCACCTCACCAACCCCGACGACACCCACTCCGTCGTCGACATCGAGCTGTACGGCAAGGACGGCCAGCTCAAGACCACCCTCCCCGACGGCCTGTCCGTCCCGGCCCGCGGCAGCGCGCCCGTCCTGCTCTCCACCCTGACGAACGAGGCGCTGGCGGACCTGACCGTACGCGTCACCACCCGCTCCGGCCGGGTCGGCGCCGTCGTGCGCACCGCCGAGGACGCCGTCGGCAGCGACTGGCTCGCCGCCTCCGCCGACCCGGCCGCCACCGCCGTCCTGCCCGGCATCCCCGCCGACGCCACCTCGGTGCGGCTGGTCGTCTTCGCCCCCGGCGAGGCCGACGCCGAGCTGAAGGTCCAACTCGCCGGCCCCGGCGGCAGCCTCGTCCCCGCCGGCCACGAGACCGTACGGGTCAAGTCGGGCATGACGACGACCGTGGACCTGGCGGACGTCACCAAGGGCGAACCGGGCTCGCTGCTCCTCAGCCCCGCCAACAAGGGCCTGAACACGCCCGTCGTCGCCGCCCTGCGCGTGGTCCGCGGCGCCAAGGAGGCGCAGGAAGTCGCCTTCATCCCCGCGGCGGAGCCCGTCGGCGACCGCGCCAGCGTCGCCGACAACCGCGCCCAGGGCACCACCCTCTCGCTGACCGCACCCACCGCGACCAGCAAGGTCAGGATCACCGCTTCGACGGGCACCGGGGGCGGCGAACCGACCGTCGCCACGTACACGGTGAAGGCCGGCACCACGCTCGCGTTCGCCCCGCCCGCGCCCGCGGGCCTGGCCGGCTCGTACGGACTGACCGTGGAGACCGTCTCCGGCGGCCCGGTGCACGCGGCGCGCACGCTCGCGCTGCCGCGCCGCGGCGTGCAGATGTTCACGATCCAGACGCTGACGGACGACCGGGGAACGGTGGCGGTGCCGGAAGCGGAACGGGACCTGTCAGTGCTCGACGACTGAGCGGGCGTTCCGGGCCGTCAGCGGTCCTGGGAGTCGGGCGAGCGCAGCACCCTCAGGTGCCCGCGGCGGGCGACCTCCATCGGATCCGCCGCACGCCGCCCGCCCTGCCCCTCGGCGACGGCGCGCCCCTGCGAGGGGCGGGCCGCTTCCCGTACGGCGTTGGCGAGCGCTTCGAGGTCGTCACCGCTGGGCCTGGCCGGCGCCGACCCGTCCGTCAGCCGTACGACCTCCCAGCCGCGCGGCGCGGTCAGCCGCTCGCTGTGCTCTGCGCACAGGTCGTAGCAGTGGGGCTCCGCATAGGTGGCGAGCGGGCCGAGGACCGCGGTCGAATCGGCATAGACGTACGTCAATGTCGCCACGGCAGGACGGCCGCACGCGGTGCGCGAACATCGACGTACAGGGCTCACGACGTTGGACGGTACCGCACTCTTGAACGGGCTGCGACGACTCTCCACCAGGTCACCCCACCGTGTCGTCGTGCGGACGGGGTTTCGTACGGGTCCGGGAGGGCCGTACTGACCTGCGATGAAGGGCTCGACGCCGAGGACGTGACCGTTGGTGAACCGGTCATGACGTGACGTAAATCAGGTCGTTCGCGCAGCGCCGGACGATCGCCGGACGACACACAAGCGTCGCGAACCGCCGTTGGAACGGTCATTTGGCGACATGTCGAAGCGGACGGACGAGTTCGGGCCGGACCGGAGGCGAGGTCAGGGGCGGGTCCGTGTGCGCGCAGGCGCCGGTAGCGCGTGCGCCATGCTCGCTTTCCACGGGATGCGGCTGCCGCGCCCCGCGGAGAGCTACCCTGCGTGAGTGATGGACAGCTCCGTACCGCCGAGCCCCGGCGAGCGTCCGGCAGGGGCGCCGGCGCGGACCCAGCCCGGCACGCCGCCGGGCGCCGGTACGCCCCCCACCCAGAGCTCCGGCTCCGGCCCGGGAAGCACCGAGCCGGGTCCACGGCGCAGGGACCGCCACGGCCGCGGGATGCGCGGCCCGATCGCCCCGCCCCAGGTCCCGCTGGCACTCAGCCGGGCCGAGTCCTTCCGCGACCTGGTGCGCGACTCCGTGGAACGCCTGGAACGCCGCCTGCCGCAACTGGCCGACGTGGACTTCCTCGTACTCGACGTGCCGGGCGTGCACGAGGAGACCGTGCCGCTCGGCGAGGCGGTCCCCGCCGAGCGCGGTCGGCCCGCACGGGTCGTCATCTACCGTCGCCCCGTGGAGATCCGCACCAAGAACCGCGACGAGCGGGCGCTGCTGGTGCACGAGGTCGTCGTGGAGCAAGTGGCGGAACTTCTCGGGCTCGCACCCGAATCGGTGGACCCGCGCTACGGCCAGGACTGACGCACCGGGATAATTTGCCCCGACCGCACTGACTTGGACCACACAGACTTGAGGGAAGGCTGCCCCGTGGCTGCTGCTGATCTGTCTCAGCTCGTGAAGGCGTACGACGTTCGCGGCGTCGTGCCGGACCAGTGGGACGAGGAGCTCGCCGAGCTCTTCGGCGCGGCGTTCGTCCAGGTGACGGGTGCCGACGCGATCGTCGTCGGGCACGACATGCGGCCGTCGTCGCCGGGCCTGTCGGGCGCGTTCGCGCGCGGCGCGGCGGCCCGCGGCGCGGACGTCACCCTGATCGGGCTGTGCTCCACCGACCAGTTGTACTTCGCCTCCGGCCACCTCGGGCTGCCCGGCGCGATGTTCACCGCGTCCCACAACCCCGCGCAGTACAACGGCATCAAGATGTGTCGCGCCGGCGCCGCGCCCGTGGGCCAGGACACCGGCCTCACCGACATCCGGGAACTCGTCGAGAACTGGTCCGCCAAGGGCGCGCCCGAACCGGCCGCCACCCGGGGCGCGATCACCGAGCACGACACCCTCTCCGAGTACGCGGCACACCTGTTGTCGCTCGTCGACCTCGCCGGCATGCGCCCGCTGAAGGTGGTCGTCGACGCGGGCAACGGCATGGGCGGCCACACCGTCCCCACCGTCTTCGAGTCGCTGCCGATCACCCTCGTACCGATGTACTTCGAACTCGACGGCACCTTCCCCAACCACGAGGCCAACCCCCTGGACCCGGCGAACATCGTGGACCTCCAGGAGCGCGTGCGGGCCGAGGGCGCCGACATCGGCCTCGCCTTCGACGGCGACGCGGACCGCTGCTTCGTGGTGGACGAGCGGGGCGAGGGCGTCTCCCCGTCCGCGATCACCGCGCTGGTCGCGGCGCGGGAACTCGACAAGCACCCCGGCGGCACCGTGATCCACAACCTGATCACGTCGTGGTCCGTCCCCGAGGTCGTCCGCGAACACGGCGGCACCCCCGTCCGCACCCGCGTCGGCCACTCCTTCATCAAGCAGGAGATGGCCCACACCGGCGCGATCTTCGGCGGCGAGCACTCCGCGCACTACTACTTCCGCGACTTCTGGAACGCGGACACCGGCATGCTCGCGGCCCTCCACGTCCTGGCCGCCCTCGGCAGCCAGGACGGCCCGCTGTCGGAACTCGTCGCCCAGTACGACCGCTACCGCGGCTCCGGCGAGATCAACTCCACGGTCGCCGACCAGACGGCGACGACGCAGAAGGTCCGCGCGGCCTTCGAGTCCCGCCCCGACACGACGATCGACACCCTGGACGGCCTGACGGTGACCACCCCCACCTGGTGGTTCAACCTCCGCCCCTCCAACACCGAACCCCTCCTCCGCCTCAACGTCGAAGCCAAAACCCCCGAATCCCTCGCCGAGGTCCGCGACGAGGTCCTCTCCCTGGTCCGCAGCTAGAACTGCGGGGCCGGCGGGTTGGCCGCGAGGGGGCGCGGGGAACTGCGCGCCGAGCTACCCACCGGCCCGCAGTGGCCGATGGTCCGGGAGGGTGTCGGCGGGTTGGCCGGCCACCCACGGGCCCGCAGAGGCTAAAGCCTGTGCAGGTTGAGCGGCGGGTTGGCCGTGAGGGGCGCGGGGAACTGCGCGACAAGCCCCCCGCCGGCCGGCAGTGGCCGATGGTCCGGAAGGGGGTCGGCGGGTTGGCCGGCCACCCACAGGCCTGCAGAGGCTAAAGGTTGCGCAGGTTAGGCGGCGGGTTTGCCAGGGGCGCGGGGAACTGCGCGACAAGCCACCCACCGGCCCGCAGAGGCCAACGACCCCGCAGGGAGACGGCGAGCCCGCCCCTCGCACCGCCCGGCCCGCCCCTCGCACCGCCCGGAACGGGAACCGCACCGCCCGGAACGGGAACCGCGCCAAAGAACCACGCGGCTCACCCCAGACCCCAGCGCGCGCAACTCCACACCCCCCAGCGGTACGCTGACGACGCCCAGGCCGGGCAGCGGGCCGAATCCGGCAGGCCGCCCGGCCGACCCCGCGGCCCGCCCGGCCCCGGGCACCCCCACCGCCCACCCCGAAGGGACTCGCACCATGCCGCTCGAAGCCGGACTCCTCGACATCCTCGCCTGCCCGGCCTGCCACAGCGCCCTGCGCGAAGAGGACGCCCCGCAGGACCAGGACGCCGCCGGCTCCGAACTCGTCTGCACCGGTACGGACTGCGGCCTGGCGTACCCCGTACGCGACGGCATCGCCGTCCTCCTCGTCGACGAGGCCCGCCGCCCGGCCTGACGCCGGGCACCCCGGCGTCGGAGGCGTGCAGGCCACACCGGCCGGCGAGCGCCCCGCCGCCCGCGACCGACAACCGAACCGGCGATCGGAGGCCCCGCCCCCATGCTCGACGAGTCACTTCTCGACGACCCGGAAGCCCTCGCCCGTGCCGACCGCAGGGGACTCCTGAGGGGTGCCGCCGAGGCGGGCGCCCGCGTACGGACCGCCGCCCGGCACGCCGCCGAAGCCGGCATCGCCGAGCTGACCCCGGAGGGCCGCCCCCGCGCCGTCCTCGTCGCTGGCTCCGGCACCGCCGCCAACGGCGCCGCCGACCTCGTCGGCGCACTCGCCGGCGCCGGCGCCCCCGTCATCAGGCTGCACCCCACCGGCGTCGCCCCCGCCCCCGGCGCCCTGCGCTGGGCCCTGCCCGGCTGGGCCGGCTCCCTCGACCTCCTCCTCGTCGTCACGACGGACGGCACCGAGCCCGGCCTCGAACTCCTCGCCGAGCAGGCGTACCGCCGCGGCTGCACCGTCGTCGCCGTCGCCCCCCGCCGCTCCCCGGTCTCCGAGAGCGTGGACGGCCGGCACGGCCTCGTCGTACCGATGGCCACGGCGCCGTACGAGCTGTACGAGGAGTCACAGGCGGCCGGCGGCCCCGGTGCCCTGTGGGCCCTGTTCACCCCGCTCCTCGCGCTCCTCGACCGCGTCGGCCTGCTCGAAGCGTCCCCCGAAGCGCTCGCGGGCGTCGCCGACCGCCTCGACCGCGCCGCCGAACGCTGCGGCCCGGCCATCGCGACGTACAGCAACCCGGCCAAGACGCTCGCCGCCGAACTCGCCGACAGCCTCCCGCTGATCTGGACGGAAGGCCCCGGCGCGGCCCCCGCGGGCCGCCGCTTCGCCGCCGTGCTCGCCGAACTCGCCGGCCGCCCCGCGCTCGCCGCAGAACTCCCCGAGGCGCTGCCCGCCCACGGCGTACTGCTCGTCGGCGATCTCGCCGCGGGCGCCGACCCGGACGACTTCTTCCGCGACCGCGTCGAGGAGGCACAGGCGCTGCGCGCCCGCGTCGTCCTGCTCCGAGACCGGCCCGCGGGCGGACTGACCGCCGCCCCGGCAGCACGCGAACTCGCCCTGGGCCACGACACCGCGATCAGCGAACTGGAACCGGAAGAGGGCACCGACCTGGAGTCGCTCGCGGAACTGCTCGCGGTGACGGACTTCGCGGCCGTGTACCTCGCCCTCGCGACCCCCGCGACCCCCTCCTGACCCCGCACCCCCGCACCCCCGCACCCCCGCACCCCGCACATCTCGCACCGTCGAACACCGCACCACCGAGCCCCGAGCCACAGCCGAAAGAAGTCGCACGCCGATGGACCGCCTCACCAACCCCATCCGCCCGTACGCCTGGGGCTCCACCACCGCCATCCCCGCGCTGCTCGGCGTCGCCCCCACCGGTGAACCC
Source organism: Streptomyces sp. NPDC047315 (assembly GCF_040643215.1). NCBI lineage: Bacteria > Bacillati > Actinomycetota > Actinomycetes > Kitasatosporales > Streptomycetaceae > Streptomyces > Streptomyces sp. NPDC047315. The sequence continues at coordinate 345,168 of NZ_JBEYTZ010000003.1, forward strand.
CAGGCCGAGCTGTGGCTGGGCGCCCACCCCGGCGCCCCCTCCCACCTCGACCGCGGCCCGCTCGACGCCGTCATCGCCGCCGACCCCGTACGCGAACTCGGCGGCCGGACCGTCGGCGCGTACGGCCCCCACCTCCCCTTCCTCCTCAAGCTGCTCGCCGCCGGCGCCCCTCTCTCCCTCCAGGTCCACCCCGACCTCGCCCAGGCCAGGGAGGGGTACGCCGCGGAGGAGCGCGCCGGCATCCCCGTCGACGCCCCCCACCGCAACTACAAGGACGCCAACCACAAGCCGGAACTGATCTGCGCGCTCACCCTCTTCGAGGGGCTGTGCGGCTTCCGCGCCCCCGCCGCGAGCGCCGAGTTGATCGCCGGGCTCGGCGTCGACTCGCTCAAGCCGTACGTGGACGTCCTGCACGCCCACCCCGAAGACGCCGCCCTGCGCGAGGTCCTCACCGCCGTCCTCACGGCCGAACGCGACGCCGTGGCCGAGACCGTCGCGGAAGCCGCTGCCGCCGCCACCCGCTTCGGCGGCCCGTACGCCCCCTACGCACAGCTCGCCCACCACTACCCCGGCGACCCCGGCGTCATCGCCGCGATGCTGCTCAACCACGTGCGGCTCCAGCCCGGCGAAGCCCTCTACCTGGGCGCCGGCGTCCCCCACGCGTACCTCGACGGCCTCGGCGTCGAGATCATGGCCAACTCCGACAACGTCCTGCGCTGCGGGCTCACCCCCAAGCACGTGGACGTGCCCGAACTGCTGAAGGTCGTGCGCTTCGAGGCCACCGAACCCGCCGTCCTGCGCCCGGAGGCGTCCCCGTCCGGCGAGGAGGTGTACGACACGCCGGCGCCGGAGTTCCGGTTGTCGCGCTACGTCCTCGCACCCGACGCGGCCCCGCGCGACGTCACCGCCGCGGCGCCGCAGATCCTGCTCTGCACCGCGGGCTCCGTCACCGCCGGCGAACTGACGCTCGCGCAGGGCGAATCGGTGTTCGTACCCGCGGGCGACATGGTGGAAATCTCCGGCGCGAACGGAAGTTCGGGGACCCTCTTCCGCGCCACGGTCGCCATCTGACCGGAAAACACCCGTTTCAACTGCCAGAATGGCGCCCCGCAGCAGCCACGCCGGCAGCGCCGCCCGACGGCACGGCCCGTCCCGGGGCCGTGACGCACACGGGCCGCCCGTCCGCCCCGAGCACCCGGCACCACCGAGTGGTGGTCCGTACGAAACCCATCGGGCGCGCGCACCGGCACCCCGCCCGAAGGGACACCCACCCATGAGCGCGTCCGGCGGAACCAAAGCGATCGTGGCGGCGCTGGCCGCCAACCTCGCCATCGCGGTCGCCAAGTTCGTCGCGTTCCTCTTCTCCGGCTCGTCCTCGATGCTCGCCGAGAGCGTCCACTCGCTCGCCGACTCCGGCAACCAGGGACTGCTCCTGCTCGGCGGCAAGCGCGCCCGCCGCGCCGCCACCCCCGAGCACCCCTTCGGCTACGGCCGCGAGCGCTACATCTACGCCTTCCTCGTCTCCATCGTGCTCTTCTCCGTCGGCGGCATGTTCGCGCTGTACGAGGGCTACGAGAAGATCAAGCACCCGCACGCGATCGAAGCCTGGTACTGGCCCGTCGGCGTCCTCCTCTTCGCGATCGTCGCGGAGACGTTCTCCTTCCGCACCGCCATCAAGGAGTCCAACGTCCTGCGCGGCACCCAGTCCTGGCGGGAGTTCGTCCGCCGCGCGAAGGCACCCGAACTCCCCGTCGTCCTCCTCGAAGACCTCGGCGCACTGATCGGCCTCGTCCTGGCCCTCGCCGGCGTCAGCATCGCCCTCGCCACCGGCGACGGCGTCTGGGACGGCATCGGCACCCTCTGCATCGGCACCCTGCTGATCCTCATCGCCCTCGTCCTCGCCGTCGAGACGAAGTCCCTGCTCCTGGGCGAGTCCGCGAGCGCCGCCGACCTGCGCACCATCGAGGACGCCGTCGTCGACGGCACGTCGGTCACCCGCCTCATCCACATGCGCACGCTCCACCTCGGCCCCGAGGAACTGCTCGTCGCCGCCAAGATCGCGGTACGCCACGACAACACCGCCACCGAGGTCGCCGCCGCCATCAACGCCGCAGAGCAGCGCATCCGCGCCGCCTGCCCCATCGCGCGCGTGATTTACCTGGAACCGGACGTCTACAGCGCGTCGGCGGCAGCGGCGGGCACGAACCCCGGCAAGTCGCCCGGCGGCCCCGGCCCTGCCCACTGACCCCGCCGTTCGCGAAGCCGTTCGCCCGGCCGTCCGCGCAGCCGTTCGCATCCGGACATTCCTCATGAGGGCTGGGGCCCGCCGCGGTCGTCGGTGTAGATTCGGTGCGAGAGTCAGACGTCGCTGCTGATGGCGGTCGGTCGGTCCCTTGCGGTCCGGCCGAGGGAGAGAGGGCCTCCGACGGACTGCACTGCGCGAGGTGCCGGGCATTCGCATGCCCGTACACCTGCCGTCGCAGAGCCAGCCCCGTACCCACCTCGACCACCACTGAGGAGCAGCACCGATGACGACTGTCGCCTCCGGCCAGGACTTCAAGGTCGCCGACCTCTCCCTCGCCGCCTTCGGCCGCAAGGAGATCACCCTCGCCGAGCACGAGATGCCCGGCCTGATGTCCATCCGCAAGGAGTACGCCGAGCAGCAGCCGCTGGCCGGCGCCCGCATCACCGGCTCCCTGCACATGACGGTGCAGACCGCCGTCCTGATCGAGACCCTGGTCGCCCTCGGCGCACAGGTCCGCTGGGCCTCCTGCAACATCTTCTCCACCCAGGACCACGCCGCCGCGGCCATCGCCGTCGGCCCGAACGGCACCGCCGACGACCCCAAGGGCATCCCCGTCTTCGCCTGGAAGGGCGAGACGCTGGAGGAGTACTGGTGGTGCACCGAGCAGGCCCTGACCTGGCCGGACGCCCCCACCGGCGGCCCGAACATGATCCTGGACGACGGCGGTGACGCCACCCTCCTCGTCCACAAGGGCGTTGAGTTCGAGAAGGCCGGATCCGCCCCGGACCCCGCGACCGCGGACAACGAGGAGCTCGCCCAGATCCTCACCCTGCTGAACCGCACCCTCGCCGACGACGCGCAGAAGTGGACCCGTCTGGCGTCCGAGATCCGCGGCGTCACCGAAGAGACCACCACCGGCGTCCACCGCCTGTACGAGATGCAGCGCGACGGCACCCTCCTCTTCCCGGCGATCAACGTCAACGACGCCGTCACCAAGTCGAAGTTCGACAACAAGTACGGCTGCCGCCACTCCCTCATCGACGGCATCAACCGCGCCACCGACGTCCTGATCGGCGGCAAGGTCGCGGTCGTCTGCGGCTACGGCGACGTGGGCAAGGGCTGCGCCGAGTCCCTCCGGGGCCAGGGCGCGCGTGTGATCATCACCGAGATCGACCCCATCTGCGCCCTCCAGGCCGCGATGGACGGCTACCAGGTCTCCACCCTCGACGAGGTCGTCGGCCTGGCCGACATCTTCGTCACCACCACGGGCAACAAGGACATCATCATGGCCTCGGACATGGCCAAGATGAAGCACCAGGCCATCGTCGGCAACATCGGCCACTTCGACAACGAGATCGACATGGCCGGCCTCGCCCGGATCCCCGGCATCGTGAAGGACGAGGTCAAGCCGCAGGTTCACACCTGGACCTTCTCCGACGGCAAGGTCATCATCGTGCTGTCCGAGGGCCGCCTGCTCAACCTCGGCAACGCGACGGGCCACCCGTCCTTCGTGATGTCCAACAGCTTCGCGGACCAGACGCTGGCGCAGATCGAGCTCTTCACCAAGCCGCAGGAGTACCCGACCGACGTCTACGTGCTCCCCAAGCACCTCGACGAGAAGGTCGCCCGCCTGCACCTCGACTCGCTCGGCGTCAAGCTGACCACGCTCCGCCAGGAGCAGGCCGACTACATCGGCGTCAAGGTCGAGGGCCCGTACAAGCCGGACCACTACCGCTACTGACCGATCGGCCGCGCCAGTACGCGGTACGACGTCGTACTCAGCAGGCCCCCGCACCCCCGTGCCGGGGGCCTGCCCCGTACGCCCCCCACCGACTTCGACGCACCACGTTGCACGACGCACCACGCTGCACCGCTGCGCAACTCACCGCAGAAGGACTGTGACGCCCCCATGCCCCGCGGCCGATATTCGCTGCACGATCCGCACGATCACACCCCCCTCGGTGAGGAACACTTCCACTGCGCGCCCGGCCCCTCCGGCTGGCGCTACGTCTCCCAGACCACCACTCCCTCCGGCGAGCACCGAGGCTCCGTCGACCTCGCGATCGACGAACTCGGCCGCCCCCTGCGCCTCGAACTCCACGCCGCGAGCTGGCAGATCCGCGGAGCGGCCCTGGACGGCGTCACCTGGGTCCGCACCGACCCCACCGGCACCCACGCCAGCGAGGGCAACGTCCGCGCCCACGCCTTCACCGGCTCCTCCCCGGCCTTCCTCGTCGCCACCGCCCGTCTGCTGCGTCTCACCCCCCAATCCCCGGCGACCCGGGTCCGCCTCGTCGCCTTCACGGAACCCGTACTCGCCCCACGTACCGTCGATCAGTCCTGGGCTCTGCTGAGAAGTGAAGCGCACGCCACTGACAACGGCCCCCTGACGGTGGACGAATACCAGGTCAGCGCACTCGACACGGGGGAGCAGCACACGGTGCACATCGCCGGTGACGTGGTCCTCGCCGCCCCCGGCATCGAACTCGAAGACCTGGAGACCCCGCCGTCCGTCTTCCCGGACCCCGCTTAGGCGTACGCCCCCGGCGGGCGGTCTCGGGGGGCGGTCTCAGGCGGGCGGTGCGAACCCCGTCGACGAAGGTCCCGTCGCACGGTCGTCCCGCGCACGGTCGTCCCGCCCGTCGACCGCCGGGGGAGGAGTCGGAGGCACCCCCGGCAGGGGCGGGCCGACAACCGGCAACACCCCCGCGTTCGCACCCGCACCCGCACCTGGACCCGCACCCGCCCGTGCGCCGAAGGCCCGGTGCGCGTCCCGCGTCTGCCGCTCGTGCACCACGCCGGCCAGATACGCGGCCGGCGCCACCCCCGCGGGAGCCGGCGCCCCCGTGCGCTCCACCACCTCGACGGCCAGCCGCTCGGCCATCCGCCCGCTCACCGCCGGGTCCAGCTGCGTCATCCGCGTCAGGTACTGCCGTATCGCCAGCCACAGGCCGTCCGGCACCCCCGATAGGTCCAGCTGCGCGAACTGCCCCGCGAGCCACGGCGGAGGCGGCGGCACCACCAGTGCGCCCTGCGTCGCCGCCACCCGTTCCCGTACGACCAGGGTCCCCGCGAACACGTCCCCGAGGCGCCGCCCCCGCGCCGACGCCAGCGATGCGATGCACGCGACGACCCCGAAGGTCAGAGTGATCTCCACGAAGCCCATCGCCCCGCGCACCAGCGCGTGCCGGAACCGGATCGGCCCCCCGTCGTCCCGCACCACCCGCAGCCCGCACGCCAGCTTCCCCAGCGACCGCCCCCGGGACAGCGTCTCCACCGCGATGGGCGCGCCCACCAGCAGCAACAGCAAGGACGCGACGGAAATCGCGGCGAATGCGGCGTCGTCCAGGGAAGCGGTCAGCAACTGGAGCGCCAGCGCCACCGTCAGATAGACGGTCCACGCGACCACGAGGTCGATGATCACGGCGAGCGCACGACTCGGCACCCTCGCCGGCTGCACCCCCAGGACGACCGCGTCCCCCGTTATCAACGCACTCACCGATGCCGCCTCCCCTGCTCGCCCGCCTTCGACCTGCCCCTTCCAATGCGCTCACAGTCTGCCAAGCTGACCCGAAGCGCGTCGCAGTAGTACGAACGTACGCACCCAGTGCCTGGAGCAGCAGCCGACATGGACCTCGATGTCTTCGTGACAGCCCATCGCGCCGAGTGGGACCGCCTGGACCAGCTCCTGCGCCGAGGCCGCCACCTCACCGGCGCCGAGGCCGACGAACTCGTCGCCCTCTACCAGCGCACCGCCACGCACCTGTCGCTGATCCAGTCCAGCGCCCCGGACCCCGCCCTGGTCGGCCGGCTCACCCAGCTCGTCGCGCGCGCCCGCGCCGCGGTCACCGGAACCCGTCGCGCGAGCTGGCGCGACGCCGTCCACTTCCTCACCGCCGGATTCCCGGCCGCCGTGTACCGCACGCGCCACTGGTGGATACCCGCGGCGGTCCTCTCCACCCTGGTCGCCGCCCTCATCGGCTGGTGGATCGGCACCCACCCCGAGGTGCAGGCGTCCATCGGCGCCCCCGAGGACCTCCGCGAGATGACCCGCCCGGGCGGCGAGTACGAGACGTACTACTCCAGCAATCCGGCCGCTTCCTTCGCGGCCCAGGTCTGGACGAACAATGCCCAGGCAGCCGCCATCTGTCTCACCCTGGGAGCGTTCCTCGGCATCCCGGTGATCTGGATCCTCCTCCTCAACATGGTGAACCTCGGCATCGGCATCGGTCTGATGTCCGCGGCCGGCCGCCTCGACGTCTTCCTGGGTCTGGTGCTCCCGCACGGCCTGCTCGAACTGACGGCGGTCTTCGTCGCCGCCGGTACGGGACTCCGCCTCGGCTGGACGGTGATCGACCCCGGCCCGCAGACGCGCCGAGTGGCCCTGGCACAACAAGGACGTGCCGCCCTCGGCATGGCCATCGGCCTCGCGCTCGTGCTCTTCGTCTCCGGCGTGATCGAGGGCTTCGTGACCCCGTCCGGCCTCCCGACCTGGGCCCGCATCACCATCGGCATCGCCGCCGAGCTCACGTTCCTCACGTACGTCTACGTCCTGGGTGGCCGCGCGGCCCGCACGGGCGAGGCCGGAGACGTGGACACCGCAGATCAGAGCGCCCGGCTGCCCACCGCGGCGTGATGTGCATCCACCCCCTCGGAGCTGCTACTGTCCTCTCCGGCCCACAAGAACCGTTGACACGGATCGTGTGGGGAGGTAGATTCTAACGGTTGCCTCGGACGCGACGTGATCGAGTTCAACGGTTAGTATCTCTCTCGCTCTGGTCGGGACATCGAGTTCCACGGAGCCCATCGACTCCTTATCCGGATCGCAATGACTGATCAGATCAGTCAAAAGCTTCTGATAAAGTCGGATCACGCCGAAAGGCAAAAGGCCACTCCAATCGGCCACCTGATCGAAATCGAAGTCCGGAAACGGACCGGGAAAAAGATCTGGTAAGGTTGGAAACGCAAGACCGAAGGGAAAAGCCCGGAGGGTCCTGGAAGGGACTCGAAGGAAGCGTCCGTTCCTTGAGAACTCAACAGCGTGCCAAAAGTC